>SVGO01000017.1 GCA_015056305.1 Clostridiales bacterium
CCCACTTTTTTACTTCATGAGTTTACCGGGATGCAATAACCGTTTGAATTACTGCATGTCCAGGATCTGCTGATAGAGCGCAGCCTGAGACTTGGTGTTCTTCTCGATGGTCTTCTGGCAGGCGGCAGCCCACAGAGCCTTATCCTCGTTGGAAACTTCCACGATGGAAACGCCCTCGGCCTTCAGCTGCTCAAGGACCTCAGCCTCAGCCTTCGCAGACAGCTCAGCATTGAAGTCGGACGCATACTGCGCGGCTTCCATGATCCAGCCCTGCTGCTCAGCAGACAGCTTATTCCAGCCGTTGTCGGTGATAACAATCTGGATAGCGCCCAGGGTGTGGCCGTCCAGGATGAAGTGCGGAGCGACCTCCGGGAAAGCGTTGGACTTGTAGTTCGCGGTCGGCTGCTCAGCGCCGTCGACGACGCCGGTCTGCAGAGCAGAGTAGAGCTCGGTGAAGGAAACGATGGTCGGGTTCGCGCCGAGGTCCTCAACCATGCCGCGCATGACCGGGTCGTCGGAAACGCGGATCTTCTTGCCCTTCAGGTCCTCGATCTTGTTGACCGGGAAGTTGGTGAAGAAGTGACGGAAGCCTTCCTCGCCGTAGCACAGGCCGCGCAGCGGCAGGCCGATGGTCTGCGGCTCAGCCAGGAACTCGTCAGCCAGCTCGCTGTTGGCGAAGTTCCAGAAGTGCTCGCGGGACACGAAGGTGTACGGGATGGACAGGAGCATCGCCTTCTGGCAGCCGTAGCTGGTCAGAGCGAACGCAGAGATACGGGAGATGTCGACGGTGTCGCCGCCCATCAGGATGCCGTCAAGGACCTGAGCCTCGGCGCCCAGAACGCCGTTGGCCTGGATGTCGATGATGACTTCGCCGCCGGAGAGCTCTTCCACCTTGGTCTTGAAGGCGGTAGCGGTCTGGCCAACGATGGTGTCGAGCGGGTTGACCTCAGCGTAGGTCAGGGTCACCGGATCAGCCATAGCAACGGCGCAAGCCGCGACCATAACCAGAGCCAGCACGAGAGCGAGAAGCTTCTTCATAGTAGGTTCCTCCTAACATATTACCGGCGAAGGGCAAAATAACTCCCGCCGATTTGTTGGATTTATCATAACATACGCAACTGCCCATTGTCTAGACTGCATCAATGGTTTTTACGAAATTTTATCAGGTTAACCCGAATATCTATAAATACGCGGCCGTTTTCGGAAATCGTCTTGCATTTCTCCATCGTTTATGTCAGAATACTGTCATTCTCATCGCTGCACGGCGATCCGTTCAGGAGGCTTCCATGCGCACCGAAACCCTCACCGCTCACGTGCGGATCAACGCCCGCATTTTCCGCCGCTTCGCGCTCTTTGACACCTTCCGCCTTAAGCGCCGCTGGATCTCCCCGGCCGTATTTTCCGTGATTTTCCTCGTCTTTTCCTTTGCCTGCATGGCAAGCGGCAAGGATCAGGCACAGCTCATCGGCACAGTTCTTCAGTTTGTCGGCATTGGCCTTCCGCTGTGCTATGTGCTGGCCTTCCTCGTTCAGGTGCACGATCAGTGCAAGCGTCTGGGACTGAAGGTCCTCCGCCCGGCCTACACGCTCAATTTCGCGGACAGCGAGCTGCGCATCATCAACGACATGGCCCAAGAGCCCGAGGTGAAGCTCGCTTACACTTCGCTTCATGGCGTATGGCGCGGGAGCGGCGCCTATTACATCTACGCCGCTCCCGCGCGCGCTTTCATTCTGCCGGACGGACAGTATCCCCTTTCCCCCGCCCAGATGTGGGACTTTTTCAAGGGAAAGCTCAAGCCCGGCACGCTCCACGGCAGAAAGCCGTAATCTGGATTCCCGATCATCTTCTATCAATACTGCTGCATAAAAGGCGGCGCGGATACACTCCGCGCCGCCTTTTTATGACTGAACAAAAACAGGACAGGCCGAAGCCTGTCCCATTGGATAACCGGATTAGTCGATGTAGTTGACAACCACAGCAGCGTCGGTCGCCGGAGTGGCGTCGATCGCGTTGGAAACCGCCACGGTGCCGGCCTTGATGCCTTCGAGCAGCGCATTGTACTCCTCGACGGTGAAGGTCTTGAAGCCCCAGGAAGTCTCAGCAGTCGGCAGGCCGACGAACTCGCCGGCGCTCAGGTCGAGGGTCTCGATCTTGCCGCCGATGGTCGCCCACTCGCCAGCGTAGAACTTGGCCAGCGCAGCCTCGGTCGCGTTCTGCAGCTGCTTCATCGCGGAGGAGACGAACGGGTTGTAGCCGTAGTCAGCCACATACGCTTCGCCCAGGTAGTGCTGGTCGACGTCAACGCCGATCACGAAGCCCTTGTGCGCCAGAGCAGCCTCAACAGCAGAGGTCCAGATGCCGCCGCCGCAGGCAAAGACGAGCTCGGTGCCGTTGGAGTACCAGCCGTCCATCTTGGCGGTGATGTTGGCATCGCCGAAGAACTGGCCGCCGTAGGTGTAGTTGATCTCGATAGCATTGCCCAGCTCAACAGCCGCAGCGTTCGCGCCCTGCACGAAGCCGTAGCCATAGCGCTGCACGGCCGGAACCGCCATGCCGCCCAGGAAGCCCAGCTTGGTGTAGCCGTCCTTCACAGCCGCATAGCCGGCCAGATAGCCCGCCTGCTCCTCGCCGAAGACAGCGCAGTACAGGTTAGCCAGCGGATCGGTGCCCAGGTCGCCCGCGGACACGTCGATGGCGATGAAGCTCACGTCCGGATACATCTCCTGAGCCTGAGCGACAGTCGCGCCGAACAGGTAGCCCGGCAGCACGATGACCTTCGCGCCATCGGTCACAGCCTGGTCGATGGAGCCAAGGCGCTCGTCGTCGGAGTCAGCGGCCGGCTGATAGTACTGGTAGCTCAGGTTGTTCGCGGTGGCATACGCCTCCACGCCCTGCCAGCAGGCCTGGTTGAAGGACTCGTCGTCGATGGTGCCCACGTCGGTGACCAGCGCGATCTCGGCAGCATTGGCCGGGACGGCGAAGATCGCCAGCATGGCGACCAGGACGAGGATCATGGAAAGAAGCTTCTTCATGGTATGTTCCTCCTCAAGTCGATATTATGTGCCATACAGCACAACGTCAATTGTATTATATCATTGCCCACTGTCATTTGCAAACAGTTCTTTGCACAATCAGTATTCCTTTTCCCCGGTAAAGCCTCGTCCCAGCGCTTCGTGCACGTCGCATACCGTCACAAAAGCGTGCGGATCGATTTCCGCCACGATCTTCTTGAGTCTGGGTGCCTCTGTGCGCGAGAGGATACAGATCAGCGTGCCCACAGGCTTTCCGGAGTATGTGCCCTCTGCCATCAGGCGCGTGCAGCCGCGGTCAATGTCGCGGTGAATCCTTCTGACAATCTCCTCGGAGTGATTGGAAATGATCATGAACTGCATCGCCGTATTGAATCCCTTGATCACCAGATCCATGGCTTTCGTGGCAACAAACAGCGTGATCAGCGCCCACAGGCCTGCCGTCACGCCAAAGACCAGCGCAGCAACGAGCACGACAGCCGCGTCGATGATCAGCAGAACCGTGGGAATGGACAGAAAACCGATCACATGATGAATCATCTTCGCCGCCATATCCGTGCCGCCGGTCGTCGCGCCCGCGCGCACAACCAGCCCCAGTCCCAATCCCATCAGCGCGCCGCCGAAAATCGACGCCAGCATCACATCACCGGCCAGATCACTTACTGGAATCACGTCGATAAACAGCGACATCAGCGTCATCGAAATGAACGAGCGCGCGGCAAACCGCCAGCCCACTGTCCGCCAGCCCAGCAGAAACAGCGGCAGGTTGATCAGGAAGCTGAGCGTGCCCACCTTCAGCGGCAGGAAGCTGGCAAGCACCGTCGATATGCCCGTCACGCCGCCCGGCGCCAGATCATGCGGCAGGAAGAATTTTGCAAATGCCCAGCCCGCCAGAAACGTGCCCAGTGCAATCAGCGCATAATCCTTGATCATCTGTCCGCCTTCTTTGGCAAAATTGATTTCCCGGAGTTTCATCATGATGTTTTCCTCTTTTCATAGGGCCGTCCTTGGCCCGTCCTATCTTTGCCCAAAAAGAAGCAGGGATATCATCCCCGCTTCTATCTGGCATTCATTGATTCTATGACGGCATGCCCAACGCCGCCAGCAGCGCACGATTGACCCGTGCAAGCGAAAGCCCCTCGATATGCCCTGCCTTGGCGCGAAGCCGCCGTTTTTCCAGCGTGCGGATCTGCTCGCACAGCACCAGCGAATCCCGCTCGAGCCCGCTCTCCTGCGCCGCGATCCACACATGCGTCGGCAGGTCGTTTTTGCTGAGCTTCGACGTCATCGCCGCGCAGATCACCGTCGGCGAAAACCGGTTGCCCCGATCGTTCTGCACGATGAGCACCGGGCGCACGCCGCCCTGCTCGCTGCCCATCACGGGATCCAGGTCCGCAATAAAGATATCGCCGCGTACAACCTCCATGATCTCACAACCCAGTCAATCATCATGGAGCCGCTCCCCGCTGCTTCATTCTATGCGCAGCGAACCTCATCCGTCAGTCCTTTGGACTGCCACCTTCCCCAGAGGGGAAGGCTTAGTTTCTTCAGCATCTCCGTCAGGCCATGAACCTCTTTGCTCTGTCAATTGCCTTTGATCATTCAATCCTAAGCATATCGCACACGTCCCACGCCGTCACCGCGCGGCTGCCGTGTTTTTTGCTTGCGTCCTCGCCCGCGATTCCGTGATAGTAGGCGCCCGCGCGCGCCGCGTCATAGGGCGTCATCCCCTGCGCCATCAGGGCAGCAATCACGCCCGTGAGCACATCGCCGCAGCCGCCGGTGCCCATCGCATCGCAGCCGGTGACGTTCATGGCCACGTCCTCGCCGCGTGCGATCACCGTCGTCGCGCCCTTGAGCAGCACGCAGCAATCCATATCCTGCGAGAGCTGCTGCGCGTATTCCACAGGCGACGCGACAATCTCTTCGACCTCCGCACCGCACATCCTCGCCATCTCGCCCGGATGCGGGGTCAGCACGGTATTCGCACCAACCTTTGCTTTATGTCTGGCAAGCAGATTCAGCGCGTCCGCGTCAATCACCTTCGGGATGTCGCTGACGACGAGCTGCGAGATCGCGCGCCACGCGCCCTCGTCCGTGCCGATGCCCGGGCCGATCGCCAGTGCGCGCTTGCCCTGCGCCAGCCGATACAATTCCATCGCTGCTCCGGCATCCAGCGCCGAGCCCGTGCAGACCACCTTTGCCATCGCGCACGGCACAAGATTCTGCATCGTCAGCCTGACCGGCGCGCAGCACGCCGCCGTCACCAGACCCGCGCCGCTGCGCAGCGCTGCCTGCGCACTCAGGCACGCCGCGCCTGCCATGCCTTCGCTTCCCGCGATCAGCAGCACATGGCCGAACGTCCCCTTGTGCGCATCCCTCGCGCGAATGGGCAGCAGCGCCCGCGCGTCCTCGCGTTCGAGCACCTCGATGCCCTGTGCGCCGTCCCATTCCGGCAGAATACCGATATCGCTGACGATCAGCTCGCCCGCAAGCGCCCTGCCCGGGAAGAGCAGGTGGCCATGCTTGGGCCTATGGAACGTCACAGTCGATGCCGCATGCACAGCCTCTCCCAGCGCCTGTCCCGTCGCGCCGTCCACGCCGGAAGGAATATCCACCGCGATCACCGGCAGTCCGCTCTCGTTCATCCGCTGCACGGCCGAAAGCGCCGCGCCCTCCAGCGCGCGCGACAGCCCCGTGCCAAAGAGCGCATCGACCACAGCTGCGCAGTCCGCCGGAATCTCAGGCGCCTCGCCGTAGAGAATCGTCATGTTCGCGCCGCAGACATTGAGCAGGCAGGCATTTGTTCCCGCGTCGCCCTTCATCTTCGCCGGGCTCGACAGCAGCCATACGTCCGCTTTGCCGCCGCGCTGCATCCAGATTCTCGCCGCCGCGCATCCGTCGCCGCCGTTATTGCCGCCTCCACAGATAAACAGCACCCGGCCGCCCTTGGGCGCATAGCGCTCCACGCAGTCCACAACCGCCTGCGCGGCATGCTCCATCAGCAGGATCGACGGATACTGCGTTCCATCCAGAAACGCGCGCTCCATCTCCTGCATGTCCTGCGGAGAAATCGTGTGCAGCATACGCAAACCTCCTTTGTGGGGAAAACGATAGGGCTGCCGCCCTATAACCCGCCTGGGGATTTCATCCCCAGACCCCTTCTTCGCTTCGCGGCTGCTTGAAGCAACCAATCATGGCAAACTTCGTTTGCCATAGAAAAAGGAAAGATACGCCAAATCTCATATACAACCCCGGGTCCAGGGCCGTGAGGCCTTGGTGGTTTCAAGGGGGTTATGGGGTTCCTAGGGGAGTTAAGGGGGGAAACCCAAATCCCCCCTACTCCCCTAGGCCTCAGCGGAGCGCGCATCCGCGCCGCAGGCAAAATCATTCCCTACCAAACTATCATTTATCCTTCAATGACCACAAACGCCATCGCGCTATCTCCCTCGTGCGTCAGTGACAGGTGGACGTCTGTTCCGCCCAACGCTTCAAAACGCTCCTTCGCCGCTTCGTGCAGCACGATCCCCGGCTTCCCCGCCTCGTCGTGCGTCACCTCGATCGTCCAGGGCATGATCCCTCGAATGAACCCCGTGCCCAGCGCTTTGGCGACTGCTTCCTTCGCGGCAAACATCGCCGCCGCGCTCTGCGCCCGGGCGTTTTCTTTTTTCTCCAGGTATGCGCGCTCGCTTTCAAAAAACACGCGCTCGTAAAAGTGCTCTCTCTGTATCGCCTTGTCCATCCGCGATACCGCACATAAATCCGTGCCGATGCCGATGATTTTAGACATAGCCCATAATCCCCCGTACGGACACGTCCGCTGCCAGCACTTCCCGGCTCACGCCATCATCACCCATCACCAGCAGCGAGCCGTTCTCGGTGATGCCCTGCGCCGTGCCGGTGTACGTCCCGTCAAGACCGATCACCTGCACCCGCTGTCCGATCGTCGCCGAGCGCATGCAGTACTCGCGCATCATCTCATCGTCCGTAAGCGCCGCTGCGCGCTCATATTCCTCCAGGAACGCGCGCACAATCGCGCTCCTGCTCACACGCCTTCCCGTCAGCAGATCCAGCGACGACGCTGTGTGCACAATCTCCTCGTCAAACGCTGTCTGGTGCACATTGATGCCCACGCCCGCGACAATGCTCTCCACGCACTCCTGCGTCGCATCCATTTCCAGCAGCAATCCGCACACCTTGCGCCCCCCGATCACGATGTCGTTGGGCCATTTGATCCGCGCATCTAACCCGGTCTCCCTTTCGATCGCCTTCGCTACAGCCAGCGCCAGCATCAGCGATGTCTTCGCCACCTGTGATGGATGCACTTGAGGCCGCACGATCAGCGACATGAAGATGCCCTCGCCCGCCGGCGAGATCCATCCGCGCCCGCGTCTGCCGCGCCCCGCCGTCTGCGTGTCGGCGAGCACCAGCGTGCCATGCCTGACCCCTTCGCGCGCAAGCATCCTCGCCTGCCGGTTGGTGGAGTCCGTTTCATCATAATAGACGATCTCGCATCCGGCCCATTTCGCATCAAGGCCGCGCTGAATCTTTTCCTTGGTCATTTCTTCCGCCTCCGAGGGAGAGGGGTACGTTGGGCTATCGCCCAAACCCATCTGGGGATTTCATCCCCAGACCCCTTCTTCGCTTCGCGCCTGTTTTCAGATATTCTGCTTCATATTGTAGCAAAAAAGCACGGCGCTTGCAAGGCGCCTGCCCCTCTCCTTGCCAAATCCAACCATATCCATTATAATGAAATCAAATTTGGTTACCCTAGTGCCAAAGGAGATCAGTATGCAGCATTCCAACGCCATTCTCTCTGCGCTCAAGCAGAATATTGCGAAAGTTGTCGTCGGCAAGGAGGACGTCGTCGAGCTCCTGCTCACGGCCCTTCTGTGCGAGGGTCACATCCTCATCGAGGACGTGCCCGGCGTGGGCAAGACCACGCTCTGCTCCGCCCTTGCGCGCTCCCTGTCCTGCTCGTTCAAGCGCATTCAGTTTACCCCGGATATTACTCCCTCGGATATCACCGGCTACACCGTCCCCAGCATCACCGGCGAGATGCAGTATCGTCCCGGCGCAATCCTTTCTCAGATCGTCCTCGCCGACGAGATCAACCGCACCTCGCCCAAGACCCAGAGCGCGCTGCTTGAGGTCATGGAGGAAAAACAGGTCACCGTCGACGGCGTCACCTATCCGCTCTCGCGCCCCTTCATGGTGCTCGCGACGCAGAATCCTGTCGATTTCGTGGGCACCTATCCCCTGCCGGAAGCGCAGATGGACCGCTTCTTCATGCGCATCTCCATCGGTTATCCCTCCGTCGAGGATGAGATGGACATTCTCGAGCGCTACTGCGGCGCATCCACGCCCATGCAGCAGATCGGCGCCGTCTGCTCCAGCGAGGATGTGCTCGCCATGCAGCAGCAGGTCAAAAATACCTACGCCTCCCCGGAGGTGCGCGCCTATATCGCCTCCATCTGCGCCGCCACGCGCAATACGCCCTATCTGACCCTGGGCGCCAGCACCCGCGCCGCTATCGCGCTTGTGCGCGCCGCACAGGGCAATGCGCTGCTGTGCAGCCGCGACTACATCATCCCCGAGGACGTGCAGCGCATGGCTGCGCCCGTGCTCTGCCATCGCTTTGTCCTCTCCGCCGATGCGCGCATGCGCGGCTATACCGAATCGCAGGTGCTCTCCGAGCTCATGGCCGGCGTCCGCATCCCTGTGAGGCTCAAATGACCGCCCGCGGTTTTTACACGCTGCTCTTCGGCGCAGTCATGATGCTCACAGCGCTCTCCGTCGGCAGCCAGGGCGCGTTCCTTCTGGGCGCGTGCGCGCTCATTGCCTGTGCCCTCGCGCTTGCAAGCGTTCTCTTTGCCCGCTTCACCTGCCGTCTCTCCCAGCGCCTGGAATCCTGTGAAACCGAGCGCGGCGGCTCCTGCGCTTATACGCTCTCGGTCGCGCTTTTTGCGCCGCTGCCCGTTGCGCCGCTCTCCCTTCGCCTGTCTCTGCCCAGCGGCAAAGAGCGTGAATTCATCCTCCCCGCCCGCCTGTTCGGCCGGACGGACAGCGACAATCTCTTCCCCTGTCCACATGTCGGCGTGTTTCCTGTCGGCGTGCTCAGCGTGGCTATTGGCGATGTTTTCGGCCTCTTCCGCCTGTCCCATCCGGTGAAAACGCCGCTCGTTCCCGTCACCGTCCTGCCCATTCCACGGGAAGCCGAGCCGCTTCCCACCAGCCCCGGCGAAGGCGAAAGCTCCCGTGCCCAGCGCGCGCAAGCCGACCGCACCACGCCTTCCGACACCCGGGCCTGGCAGGAGGGCGACGAGCTCAAGCGCGTCCATTGGAAGCTCTCCATGCGCCGTCAGGAGCTCATGGTGCACACCTATGAAACCCCACAGCGCCCGGATGCGCTGGTTCTGCTCGATCTTGCTCCTCTGCCCTATGAGGGTGCGCTGCGCGCCGCCATGATCGATGCGCTCACCGAAACCTGCGCCGGCGTGCTCAAATCCCTGCTGGACAGCCATCGCATCGCGCGTATGCCGCTCTCCGGCGATCATCCGCGCGAGCTCAGCGGTCAGGAGCCGCAGGCGCTTGCGCCCATGCTCCATGCCCTCGCGCAGGAGAGCTTTTCCCGTCCTTGCGATTTTTCCCGCGTGCTGCTGCTCGCTTCCCGGCGCATGCGCCGCACCGGCTCCACCGCCGTCATCACCGCTGCGCTCACCCCCACAGTTGCCGATGCGATCATCGCGCTCTCCCGCATGGGGCCGCGCATGCGCGTCTGTCTCGTCGCTCCCGGCGATCTTTCGCAGGAGCAGTCCCAGCTTTTGTATCTGCTGGAAACCTGCGGCGTGAATACGCAGCATGTTTCCGTTTGAATTCTGCCGATAAGGAACGCTCATGAAGACACCCTTCTTCTCTGTCCCGCAGGGCATTTTTCCGCATACGCTCGTCACATGGTGCATTGGCTTTGGCTGTACATGGCCTCTGCTTCTGGCCATAGATCTGGTCGTGCCTGCGGCTTTCTGCGCCGCCTGCTGCGCGGCCGTCGCGCTGGCGTATGCCCTGCTGGATTGTATGCCTCGCCTGCGTGCCGTCGTTTATCCGCTGCTGCTTGCAGCGATCCTCGCCGTCGTCTGGCCCTATCGCGATCATCTGCAGGCGCTTTCCCATGCACTGACCCTGTTTATGAATGGACAGCCTCTCGCGCTTGCAGCCTATTCCCGCGTGATCGCCAGCCTCCTTTCCACATTGCTTGTTTCCGTCGGCGCGTCTCTTGCCCGAAGCGATCATGCCTTTTTCCCGCTCGCCTTCCTCACCGTCTTTGAGCTGATGCTCATCTCCCTGCTCGGTCTGCGTGCCGGCTCTGTGGCGCTTGTGCCCCTGCTTGCCGCGCTCCTGCTCTCGGCGCGCTCGCCCGGCGTCTCCTCTCTTCGCCTGCTGCCCATGGCAGCGCTCGCGCTCGCACTCACGCTTGCGCTCCTGCCCATTTCCGCGTCAACCATTCCGGCGCTCGAATCCTTTGCGCATAAGGTGCAGCGCGCCATCGATGATTATTTTTTCTTCACCGAGCCGCGCACCGCATTCTCCCTCAGCCAGACGGGCTATCAGCCCTTTGGTCCGGAGCGTCTGGGCGGCACGGCCTCGCCCACGGACGACCCCGTCATGCAGGTCAGAACCCCTCAGCGTGCGCTCCTGCGCGCCACAATCAAAAACGAATACACCGGCCTTGCCTGGGCGGATACCACATCCGGCCGCCGTTACCTCTTCGTCAGTCCGCGCTTTGCCGCTCTCCGGCGCGATCTCTTTGATCAGGCCCGTCCTGCGGATTCCGCGCTGCTTCCCGGCAGCCGCACGCTGGAAGTCTCCATGCTTTCCGATGCTGCCAGCACGCTCTTTCTCACCCAGCGCTTTCTCTCGCCCAAGGGCGAGGGCGTCGTCAGCTATTTCTCCCCCTCCAGCGAAGTATTCGCCACCCGCAGCCTTGCCGCCGGGGACAGCTACACATTCTCCGGCCGTCTGCTTGACGCCGCCGGCGAGGGCGCGCGCCGCTCCGTGCTTGCTGCACACGATACTTCGGATCCTTACTACGAAACCGTCAAAAATACCTATCTGCAGCTGCCTGCCGCCGTCGAGCCCGAGATTTATCAGATAGCCCGTGAGCTCACGCAAGGCTTTTCCAACGATTTCGACCGTGCGGGCGCGCTGTGCCTGTATCTGCAGCGCAGCTTCCCCTATTCGCTTGAGCAAAATGAGCCGCCGCTCACGCGCGATTATGTTTCCTGGTTCCTTCTGGAGGAAAAGCGCGGCTACTGCACCGCCTTTGCCAGCAGCATGACCGTCCTCGCGCGCGCCGCGGGTCTGCCTGCGCGCTATGTCGAGGGCTATGCCGCCTCGCCGGATGACGACGGTATAGCCCGCGTCACGCAGGAAGACGGACACGCCTGGACAGAGATCTATTTCCCCGGCTTCGGCTGGCTCTCGTTTGATCCTACGCCCGGCGCCGGGGGCGCGCCGGATTATGATGCAGGAAGTTCCCCGGATGAGGACGCTCCAGATGAAAACACGCCGGATGAAAGCATGCCGCCGGATGATCCGCAGGACGATGCATCGGCTGGTTCCACGCCGTCGCCCACTCCGTCTCCGACGCCCATGCCTACGCCGTCTCCTTCTCCCACACCCGAGCACCATGATCCGTCCGTCACCCCGACGCCCGAGATCACGCCCGCACCTACGCCGGCGCCGACCATTCCGCCTACGCCTCCGCCCGATCCGGATAATCCGGACGATCACGATCTGCCGCCGCTTGTCTTCGCGCTCCTTGCGCTGCTCCTGCTCTTGCTGCTGATTGTGCTTCGCCTGATTCTCGTCGCACCTTCGCGCGTCGCTGCGCGCTATCGCAATCCGGGCGACCAGCTGCTCGTCTGGTATCATGCCTGTCAGCAGGCGCTCACCTGCATGAACCTGCCTCTGCAGCCCGGCGAAGCGCCGGCAACATATCTGCTGCGTTGTCAGGAGGCGCTTTCCTCCCGCGTGACGCTCATCACCCTCGGCAAGGCCCTGTGTGTTGCGCGCTACTCCGGCAAGCGGATCAAGCCTGCCGCTGCCGAAAAAGCTGAGCGGACCTATCGCGCCGTCTATGCGCAGCTTAAACCCATGCAGAAGCTCAAGCTCCATGCCCATCGCTTTGTGCATGGTCTCTCCCTGAATGAAAAGCAATAAGCAGAAAACCACCTTCCCTTTGAGGAAGGTGGTTTTGTCTTTTATGCTTTCTGTGCCATCTCAATCAGCGCATCCATATACGCAAGCGTCTCTTCCTGCGATATCACGCTTCTCTCCAGCAGATCCTTGATGAAGAACTCCTTGTATCTCTGGCAGAATTCCTTCTGCGCAATGATTGCCTCTGCGTGATCTCCCGCCAGATCGTAATGTGTGTACGGCTTGTTGATCAGCGTTCCCTCGCCCTCGTATAATCCAATCTCCGTGAGCATCGGTTCAAAGCCCGCCTTGAAGAAATAGAGGCTGAAGTTCGGATTCTCCCGCGCTTGCGCACGCAGGTGCATCAGAATCTGTACCCTCTCCCGCGGCGTGTATGTTCTGATCACGAAGACGTGATCAGACAGCCTGCCAGATCGGGCAAAGCGCGCCATCGCCTCCTGCGAGCAGATGATGTGCGTAGACTTTTTCTTTTCGAATATGTTTTCCCATCTTTCCAGATGAATCTGCCTGAATGCCGCCTTAACCTCCGCGGCCTTTTCTCCTGCCATATTCCAGAAATCTTCCTGCACGCATGGCAGCAGAATATCCGGATGAATACAAGGGAACGGCACGTCCAGCTTGATGGTATAGATTGCGCGGTTCATCTCCAGCTTTCTGCAGCTTTCCGTATAACTCAGATAGTTCTCCAGCCCGTTCTTTCCGCTGAATTCCGCCTTCAGCAGCGGCATCCGCTTCAGATCCTCTGCAAAGTATCGGCTGAAACAATCCTGCGGCGCTTGTGTCTTCCTGCCCAGCGGAATAAATACGCCTTTGTCTGCCAGCGCAAACGACTGCCAGTACCAGGTGCCGTCCTGATCCAACGTCTGGACATGAATGCAATTCTGCCGGTACAGCGCCTCCCGTTCCCTGCCGAATACGCCCGGCTCCACGCAGTACGCCGTGTAGAAATCGCAGTACAGCAGCGGCTGGATCGCCGAGATATTGTTGACAATTTCCTCTTCGCCCGTGTAGATCAGATGCGTCACCTTCACATCGCAGGTGACGTCCGTCTTGTATATCCTTTCCCGCAGCGCGTTGAATATTGCCCTGTCGCAGCAGCCCGTGATGGCGATATATGCTTTTCGGTTCCTGGCCATCTCTGCCAGTCCCATATGAAAACCCGGATCCTCCGGCCGGTTAAACGCGTCAATGCGAACCCGCTTTCCTTCCGTCTCCATGCCGGCGCTCATCAGCAGTTCCCGCATCGCGCGGTTGCTCATAAACACATGCTCACCCACGCGGCTAACCTCCAGCGCCTGTCCCAGCGCCTGACGCTCCTGCTCGCTCAAGTCCAGCGGATCCTCGCCTGTCAGCCTGTCATAGAATGCCTGCCTGGCACTGTGTCCGCCCTTCTCGTCCAGAATACGGAATATGCTGTTTCGGCTCTTGTAGGCCATCATGCGCGCCAGTTCCGATGCCGAGATCTTCCTGCCGGCAAGAATCTGCTTCAGGCATTGGCTGAATTCCTGCACAGGCATGATAACCGGCTGCATGAGCGTTTGCATCTCTTGTTCCTCCACTGATTCATGGTATATTATATTATACCTTATTTATCCATGAAAATCAATGTGTCTGCTCTTTGCCCCGGTTTATACAGCAAAAGGGAATCCGCATTTCATACGGATTCCCCTGTTTCTATGCTGTACTCAGCCAATTTTTGCGATAATCTCCATCATCTCGTCCCAATGCTCTTCCATCCTGCGAACCAGCGTAAACTGCGTGCGCGCGCGGTCGAGGTTGTGATTCTGACGATGTACCTTGAAATACTTGTCGCCGTTGAGATGATCCGCCAGGAATCGCATGCCGCATTCCAGCGTCATCAGCTTGGCGCCCATGGGCAGCAGTTCCTTTTCTCTCGCGTTCAGCGCAGCGCCCGCCTCCTCGAGGAAACCCTCGGCAAACGCCTTGAACATCTCCAGGGACAGCTGCACCTTGTCCAGATCGCGCTCGTCCTCAGCCGCGGTGCTTGCGCCGCTGCGGATAGAATCGCCAAAGTCATACGCCGCCAGACCCGGCATCACCGTGTCCAGATCGATCACGCAAACGCCTTCGCCGCTCTCGGCGTCCAGCAGCACGTTGTTGAGCTTGGTGTCGTTGTGCGTCACGCGCATCGGAATCTCGCCCGCATGCATCGCGTCCAGCAGCGTGTGCACCTCACGCTCATACTTTTTGCAGAAAGCGATCTCCTCGGTCACCTGCTCCAGCCTGCCCGCTTCGTTGCGCGCGATCGCGTCCTCCAGCTGCGCATAGCGCGCCGGCGTGTTGTGGAAATCCACGATCGTTTCATGCAGCACAGACGCATCAAAGCCGCCCAGCTGCTGCTGGAATTTTCCAAACGCGCTGCCGGAAAGCTTAAACAGTTCCGTCGTGTCCGGCAGATCCACAGACTTCGTGCCCTCGATGAACAGATACATCCGCCAGAGTTCGCCATCCTCGGAGATTACATAGTGCTTTTTGTCCTTCGTCTCCACCAGCGTCAGCGTCTCACGGGCAGGATCGCCGCCCTCCCTGGCGATGATCTCGCCCAGATACGCCGTCACCTTCTCGATGTTTTCAATAACCTCGACCGGCTTGGGGAATACATAGCTGTTCACCCGCTGCAGGATGTATCGCTTATCGCCCTTGTCCGTATGCACGATCACGCGCAGCGTATCATTAATATGTCCGTTTCCATATGGAGCCGCCTCCACGCTGCCCTCGGGCAGCGCAAACGTGCCGATGATCTTCTGAATCTTTCCGTCCATCGCAAAGTCCTTCCGTTTCTTATGGTGTTATTTCCCGATAGCGCCGTGAACAATCTCCAGCGCCATCCGAAGCGTTTTCGCCTCAATCTGTCCCGGTGCCGATGCTTCGCCCGCCGTGCCGAATGTCAGGCAGCTGCCCATGCATGCCCCGCCAATGCGCGTAATCGCGCCCGCCTGTCCCATCGCAATGCCAATCATCGGGATAGTCAGCTTCTCTTTGGCTCTGGCAAACATCAGCGCAGCTTCCAGCGCCTGCGTGTGCGTCCTGGCCATCACCGCCGCCTTGCATACCTTTGCGCCCAGTTCCTGCTGCTGCATCAGCCAGTCTGCCGCGCGCTGCATGTCGCCGATCTCGCCGAATTCATGGCTCGATCCAACCAGCGTCACGCCCGCATTTTCCGCATGCTCAGCAATCCGCATAAAGGCGTCCCTGCCGACGCTCAGCTCGCAGTCGATCGCATCGCATGCGCCGCTTTGCGTCATACCCGTCAGCAGTGTTTCATATGCCTGCGCGTCAGGATCTCCTGCGCCGCCGTCTCGCCTTGTGCGCAGCGTAAAAAGCAGTGCCATGCCCGGCGCCGCCTCTCGAACCGCCCGGCAAGCCTCCGCCGCCGTCTGCACGTCCGGCATGGGCGCCAGACTGTCGATGCGCAGCTCGATCAGATCCGCCTGCGCCGCTTTCGCCCGCGCCGCCGCCTGTGCGATGTCCCCGATCGTTCTGCCCATGACCGGCACGCAGATCTTGGGCATGCCCTCGCCCAGCACAACCTCGCCGATGCGCGCTGTGCCCAATGCATCGCTCAACCTTGACAACCCCTCGCCAAACGCCTATAATGAATGAAATCGCTGATGTGGTGGAATGGCAGACACCGGGGACTTAAAATCCCTTGCCTTCTGGCGTGCGGGTTCGAGTCCCGCCATCAGCACCATGCAAAATGGCCCGGCTTACGCCGGGCTCTTTTTTTCCCAGTTATTTCCGGAAAAAATGCCCTGCCATATTTGCACGCCCATTGTATCGCGAAAACACGCCCATGTCAATTGGAATTGTCGCAAATCCTGTCTCATCCGAGATCAGTCAATCCCTATAAAATACATGTCCGTCTCTCAGCGTTTTCCCGCCTCTTCGCCGTGTCCGCTATGCGCCACGTCCAGGATCGTGTGCAGCAGCGGCACGTCCAAACCCAGCAGCGACAGGTTTTCCAGCAGGCTCACCAGCTCTGTCGCAATCACATAGGTCATCGCCGCGCTGCAGATGCCCTCCATGCCCAGCGGCGTCCCCGTATATACGCACACCAGAACAATCAGCCATTCCGCGCCCTTTTTGATCACGCCCTCAAGCATCACCCTGCTGGACACCTTGCCGCTTTCGCTCTTTTGGCTCTTGCCCAGAAGCGCGCAGGAAAGCCCCGAAAGAATATCGGCGCACTGCACAATCAGAATCCCCCGCCCCAATGCGGGCATCCCCGTCCACAGGCCAATCACCATGCCGATACAGGCGCCAAACCAGCCCCAAATATCCGTAAAAAAGCTGTGAACCCATTCCATCATCGTTCCCATAAGCTTCATCTTCTTCCGTCCTCCGTCTTTCGCCTGTCCAACCCGCCGTCTGCTCCTTATCCAGCAGAGCCCGTCCTCAGCCGGCTGTCAGGGGCGTTTTACGCCCCTTTTATGCACCAGCCGGACACGGATTGCATCTCCGCACATTTCTGATCCACCCAAATACCCGTGCAAAGATTCTCGTCCCGCCGTAAATCAGGCCTTTCAGCTTTTCTCCGTTGAAATACACCTCTCGCAGCTGCGTGCCCTGATAGTACACCGGCAGGAAATCATCCTCCTTCCCGCGGATGATCACCACGCCGCTGCCACCCTTGGCAGCCGCGCCGCCTCCCAACCAGTGCTGGCCGTTGTCGTCAGTCCAGTTTTCATCCTGGCCTGCGCCGCCGCCGCCGCTTCCTGTGTTGTCCGCGCCTGCAATGGCTGCTGCGCCGCCGTTTTTTCCGCCGTAGCCGCCTTTGCCGCCGCCGTCTCTGCCGCCGTTGCCGGGCGTCGAATATTCGTTCGCGCCGCCACCGCCGCCGCCCGCACCGCAGCGCGTAAGGCTGGTGTCGCCGAAGGCATACATGCCGTCTCCGCCGTTTGTGCCGTCCCTGTCTTCCACAGCCAGACCGCAGTTGCCGCCGGCGCATGTACCGCCTTCCGCTATATATCCAAATGCGGATGATGCTCCGCCGGAATCGCCAACGGCCCCGCCTTCGCCCACCGTGACCGCATAACCCGTTCCGCCCGCAATGATGATGCCGTTTTTGTTCATCACGGCGCCGCCGCCGCCGCCGTGACCGCCCCGGTCCCGGGTAACGCTGTATGCCTCTCCGCCGCCACCGCCGCCGACAATGCACAGCTCCACGTCAGCTTTGGCGTAGGCAAGCGTCAGCGTTCCGCTATCCTTCAGGAAAATATACCAATATCCGTCCTTGAGCTCCGAGGAGGATAAACCCGTATAACTGAATGAAGGAACCCTTGTCGCCATTTCTGTCCCTCCTTAGCCTGTCGTGATGTAGAGCTTCGTACCGGAGAGCGTGAACGTCACGCCGCTTCTGCCGGTGTCGCCCTTCGCGCCCGCCGCGCCGTCCCTGCCCCGGGGAATCACAAACGAGAACTTTCTCTCGCCGTCCTCCTCCGTCAGGCTTACGCTCGCTTCGCTGCCTGCTTCGGCGGTCTCAGCCTGCGCTGTCACGTTCTCCCAGTCAGCAGCCGTCTGCTGTGCCATCTTGGCCGCCTCGTTCGCCGCATCCGCCGCGCCGCTCGCCTTCTTTGCCTCGTCCTGCGCGCTTTCCGCCGCCTCGTTTGCCGCTGCTGCCGCCGCGTTCGCAGCCGACGCCGCCATGCCTGTCTCCGCGATTTTCCGGTTAACCTCCGCCATCAGCGCGTCAAAAGTATTCATTGCCATATCCATTCCTCCCCGTCATTCCTTTGGCGTG
The DNA here is from genome assembly GCA_015056305.1 of Clostridiales bacterium. Classification (GTDB taxonomy): domain Bacteria; phylum Bacillota; class Clostridia; order Christensenellales; family Aristaeellaceae; genus Ventricola. The sequence goes on from SVGO01000017.1 coordinate 18,007, forward strand.
ATCGTCAGAATTCCCTCCGCCATTGAAAATGCAAGATCCGCCGGTCCAGTGCTGCCTGTCTCCCCCTTCGCGCCGTCTGCACCGCAGGGCAGTCCGAGCGTCAGCACGCTGCCGCTGATCTGCGCCAGCGCCTCTGATCCTGCCGCCAGCGGAATCGTCCTCACGCCCATATGATTCCACCGCGTCTGTACATCCTCCATCCGCAGCATTGCTTCCCGGGCATTCTCGGTCGCCGCCTGCGTGTCCTGCGCCGCCTGGCTTGCCGCCAGCGCAGATGCAAGCGCATGCTGCTCCGCGTTTTCCGCATTTTCCTGCGCCGCCAGAGCCGCGTTCATCACCAGCTCTGTCTCTTCCCGCTTGACCGCCCATGCTTCCCATTGCTCGCTCGTGGCGACATTGTTGGGCGCAGGACGGCTGAGCGGTCTGAATACCAGTTCATACATCGTCTTCGTGCGCCCGTTCCCCTCTTCGTCCAGACCATAGCTCACATAGACATACGCATATACGTTCTCCGCCGTCTGCAGATATTCGTCCGGTATCGCCGCCGTCCAGCAGCTTTCTCCCTCGTCCCATAGCGCCAGCCGCGTCTGTGTCTGGCTGTCGCCTTTCAGGGCGTAGTGTACCTGCATCGTCACCATGCTGCCCGAAAGGAAATCGTCCCCTTCCGCCAGTTCTTCCGGCGACGGCAGGCCATGCATTCTCATTCGCTGGCCTGTGTCATACTGGTATGCGCCGCTTGCCGCCGCGCCGCGCTCTGCATTTTTTTTAAAGCTTGCCTCAATCATCAGCCTCCGCCTCCCTTCGGCCAATCAGCGGTATTTTACGCTCTGTGCGGCGCCGCTCACCGCGTCGACCCGATCCGCCTTCTTCGAGCTTCCGCCGCCCGTGCTGTAGGATTTGGTCACCGTTGTGCTCGTGCCTGATGTGTGCGAAGTGCCCGTCGTATCGCTTGTGCTCGACCCCTGCGTGCTGCTCTGTCCGCTCGTGCTCGTGCCCATGCTTCCGGATACTGCCGTCAGGTAATTCTGATTGTATTCCTTGCGCTGGCTCTCGCGCAGCTCCTGCACCTTCGCTGCCAGCTGCGCCGCATAGTCCGCGTTCAGCCGTCCCTTCGTCTGCTCGTTGTGCTGCGCCGCCTGCGCCATCTGCGCGCGGACCTGCTCGTTTTTCTGCTCGTTTTCCCAGGTCAGCTCCTGTACTGCGCGCGCAAGCCTGTCCCCTTCATTCGCCAGTGTATCCAGCGTATAGCTGCTCCTGCCCATGCCGCGCGCCAGCGCCGCCGTCTGCACATCCGCCGCGCTGCGCGCATAGCTGCGCTTCTGCTCGTCAATGCTTCTTGCCAGCTGCGCAGCAAGGCTTTCGATTTCCTGCTCGCCCGCCAGTCTGCTCGCCTCGTATTTCTGCTGCGCCGCTTCCATCTCTGCATCCCGCTGCGGCCGCAGCAGATTCTGCGCATATGCGTCAATCTCCTCGTCCGTCATGTAACCCATCAGTCCCGAAAGGATCTGATCGCGCAGCTTTTCGTCAAGCACCTTTTGCGTTGCGCTCTGGCTTTGGCTTTTGCTCTCGCTCTGGCTTGCGCTGTGATATTGACTCGTCGTCGTGCTCTCATGACTGGTGTTTGATACCGTAATTCTCGCCATTTATGCTCCTTTCTCCGCCTGATGCGCCGCTCTCATCCGGCTCGTCCCTTTCTGTCTGCCGGCCGCCTCGCGGCTTTCTGCTTTCATCTGCTCGCTCCGCCGACTCTGCCTGCAAAAGTTCAGCCGACTCGCTTCCATATGTATACAGCCGTATGCCCAGCGCCTGCATCCGGCAAAAACCCATCCTCTATCTGCTCCCATGCACCGCCAAAGTGCGCCGCTGGGTTCTCGCTGTTCACGGACAGATATACCGTGTCAATCGGATACGTCAGATTCAGAATCTGCATCTTCTCATCCTGTTGAGATGCGGCCTGCAGCGTCGCGCTGTTCCTCATGCTGTTCAGCGTCTTGTCATGCATTCTGCTCGCCGTCCATGCTTCCAGACAAAAGTCCTTGAGAAACAGTATAAGCGCTTTGATGTATGCTTCCGTTCCATCGCTCTGCCGGTATTCCGGCACTCTCGGCTGCTTAAACGCCATCTTTACACCTCATCCATGCCGTATTCCACCTGGATGCCGCCGTAAATCCGCCATCCCGCCGCTCTTGCGCCGCTTTCAATTCTCATTTTCACGCGTACGCCGCCAAGCTGAATCTTCACCCGATAGTCCTTTCGCGCCCTGCGCAAAAGCACCGTCTTCGTCTTTTCCCCTCTGTCCGTCATGATCGTCAGCCGCACCGGCACATCGTTTTCGTCCGCATCCGCCGTGAATCTGAGCACAAAGTCACGCTTGATCAGTTCCTTGCCCAGATCAAGCCACGGCGTCTCCCACAGACTCTTCATCGCCGTGTCCAGATAACTGCCTGCCTTCTCATCGTTGTAGCGCAGCACCTCATACGGCGCATCTGCCTGCGTAAAATACACCTGACCGTTCGTCGCAAAAAAGTCCCGGACCCGGATCCCCTTTCGGATCATGAATGTCCCGCGTTCCGTATCATACTCGATGACCGTGTTGTTCTGCGTCAGCACATCGCTTTCTTTCTCCTTCACGCACAGCGCCAGATAGTAGATATGCCCGCATACGCACGCCGTCGCCGCCGCTTCCATGCCCGCCATTCTCATGCGCATCGTCTCGTGCAGCGCATCGCGCGAGAGCATCTCCATCGTCGATCCGTTGTACATGCCCAGACCGCCCTCCGTCAGAAAGAGCATCTGCATCCTGTCCGTGCCGATCGTTCCCGCCTGCACAGGTCCGTCCGTACCATATGCCTGTGTAATCGTGAAGCTCGACGGATCGCTGCCCCGTATTTCAAAGATCGTGCGTGTCTTCACCGCCAGCAAATATCCGCCAAAGGGCTCAATCGCCATAAACGCGTCGCCGTCCCATGTCGGCTGCTTGATCACGCCTCCGCCCAGTTCCGGCGTATCCGGCACGCTCGTCCAGTCAAACGGGTCGTACGCTCTGGAATAGAATATGTCGTCCGGATATCCCGGCGCGCCTGTGCCCCATATCCGCTCCGCATGCCTGCTAAGCTGCGCGAAGCGCACGTCCGCATAGTTATCGCCGATGGCGAGCGTCTTCTTTTCCGCCCTCAGATCGCTGCCGTAGAGCACCACCATCCCGTCCTGCGCATTGCTCATGATCAGGATGTCGACGGTGTTTCCACTCTCTGCCGCCTCGTATGTCACGCAGCTCCACTTGTTGGATTCAAATCCCTCCGCGCGCTTGACCCATCCCTCCGTGCCCATCGTATAGGTATAGATCGCGCCGCCCGCGCCTGCGACAAATACCTGCGGATCATCCGGTCTGCTTCGCCTGTAAAAGCGCGTCAGCGTCTCGATCGGCTCGCCCAGCGCCGCAAATGCGCGGCTTGTGCCGTAGGCCGTCGCCAGCACGCCTCGCTGTGTGCGCATATTTTCCGCGCGGTATGCATAGTCCGGATTCACGTTCGAGTCGCCCGCCGCCTGATAGACGCCCTTCGGCGTGGGAATCGTGAATCTCCCCTCATAGCTGCGCTCTGCCTTCCTTCGCTCTCCCGCCATCCGCTCACCCCTCTCCTTCGTCCCGCATCATTGTCCATATCCGGCGTCCGTTTTTTCGCCTCGCCCGCTCAGCGGATCGGGAGCACGCTGATCTGCGTGCATCCCGCCTCCACGCCCATCTCACAGGTTGCCCGTGTTCCTGAGAATCTCCACCAGCGGCTGCGGCATCTCCACGCTCTTGCCGCGCATGAAGTAAAAGTCCACGCCGTTCAGACCCACAAACAGCACATCATCCTTACTGCCCGGCATCAGCGGCAGCAGCACCTTTTCCTTCGGATAGCCGGTGCAGCCTGCCTGCGCCATCAGCTTGTCCATATTCTTCATCGTCTTTTCGCACTTGCCGGCCAGCGCGCTGCTCGCGCGCTCAATCGTCTTGGTGGTGTTCGTCCTGATCGCCATCTTTGTTCTCCTTTCTTGGGGATTGCATCCCCAAACCCCTTCTTGGCTTCGCCCTTGTTTTAAGCCTTTATGTAGGGGAGGGGCTCTGCTCCTCCCCATTCATCAGCAGCTCATTCCCTCACGCCGTAAAGCCGCACTCAATGCGCACCGCGTATTCCGGCTGCAGCAGCTTCACGCCGAAGCCGTCCATCTTCCAGCCCACGGTGGAGATCTGCTCCAGCGGATCGGCCGTGCCTGCGCTGCCCGCCGGCTTGACGATCACGCGCGGCTTGGCGCCCTTGAAGCTCGTGTAGCCGTAGGCATACTGGCCCAGCACAATGATGCTCGCCACGTCCGCGCCGCCGCTGCCCGCGCTTTCAAAGATCTTCGCCTCCGTGGTCTCCACGATCCGGCAGCCGAACAGACGGCCGATTTCACCCGTGTATACCGCTTCCTTGTCCTGATAGCGCGATACCGCCACAAACGTCTCGTCGTCCTGCAGATCATAGAACGTGTCCGGGCCGACGATCGCAATGTAGTAGCCGCCGAACGTCTGCGCGTGCGCCTTCTTGAGCTTCCTCACAGCCTTGCGCAGCTCCTTCGTGCTCAGCTTGTCCTCGCTCGTCAGATCCGCGCGGCTGGTCTTGCCGTTCGCATAGATCACGTTCGTGCAGGTCGCCAGTTCCTCGCGCACGACCGCGTCGATGCTTCGCGCGCCCGCGTCGCCAAAGAGCTTGGTCTTGCGCAGGATGTTCATGTCCAGGTGGCTCAGATCCAGCTTGTCCGTGCAGCGCGCATACTCGCCGTACTGCTCCAGCTTCACCGTCACTTCCGTCTCCGTCAGCATCACGCTCTCGCCCGGCTCACCCTCGCTCAGCGCGTTCGTGTTGCTCTCCAGCGGAATGATCTTGCGCATGTTCATCACAAGGCCGCTGTTCTCCGGCATCCTGTGCTCGTCGCCAAACTGCAGGTGCACCAGTTCCGGTTCAAATGTGCGCAGCAGCTCCCTGTTGTAGTAGGTCTGCATGCCCGGCGTCAGGCCGCCGCTCGCCGTCATGTTCGTGTTTTCACTCGTGTACGCCATTCTTCATGTCTCCTTTCTTGGGCTGCCGCCCAAACCCGCTCGGGGGACATCGTCCCCCGAACCCCCATGTTCGCTCCGCGGCTGCTTCAAGCCGCTTTCCAGAAAATAAACCTTCCCCTATGGGGAAGGTGGCTGCCCGCAGGGCAGACGGATGAGGTCCCACTCACAGGCGCGCCCTCTGCCTTACATCCGCACCTTCTTGCCCATCATCGCCGCCGCGCGCGCCTTCTTGGAAAACTCGTCAAACTGCGCGTCGCTCATCGCGTCGATCTGATCCGTCTGCGCCACCTGGCCCGCCGCGCTCGCGCGGGTCACCGGCACGCCGCGCCTGCGCGGCGCCTGCGTCATCATCGCCATCTTCCTGCGCAGATACGCTGCCGCCGCGCGGATCAGATCCTTGCCCTGCGCCACGTCGCCGCGCACGCCCTCGTCCTGCGACAGCGCCATCAGTTCCTCGCCCGTCCAGCCGTCCTCAAAGAGCATGCCGATGCCCTCGCGGATGGCCGCTTCCAGTTCCTGTGCTTCCTGCGCCTCCTGCGCGATGCTGTCCTCCATCAGCTCGCCCGTGATCTCGTGCGCGCTCAGCGGTGCCTGCACATTCTCCTTCATCATCTCTTCCATCGTCTTTCTCCTTTCTCTTTATTGCAAATCCCTTTTGGGCTTTTGCCGTACTCATTGCTTCTCATGAAGCATGGGGCTCTGCCCCATTCCCCGCCAAAGGGCTTTCCGATCGCCCTTTGGAAACCTTCGGTTGCAAACAACTGAGTTTCTCCAGATTATCTCCCATTCTTCTCTTTCTCAGGCGAACACAGTTCGCCCCACGCCTCGCCGCTTCAAACCGCCGCGAAGCGTAACAGGGGTTCGGGGACAATGTCCCCGAGCAGGTCATAGGGCGGCAGCCCTATCGTCCTTTTCGTCCTCCTCGTTCCCCCGCGCGTTTTCAATCGCCCGCAGCACGCTGTCCTTGATCCGCTGACCCTGCATCAGCCGAATCACCTCGCCAGCCGGCAGCGGTGTGCCCGCCTGCGCACAGATCTGCACGGCCTGCAGCAGGAATTCATTGTCCTTGGCAATCTCGTCCGGATTGCTGCGCTGCACCTGAACGCGTACCGTGTACGCCGGCCGCGGAATCACGTCCGCCGGCTGCTGGGCTGCGATCAGCTCAATCAGCCTGTCGCGCATGCCGCCGCCCACGATCCGTAGCTTTCGTCCCGGCTCCATGTACTCACTGAGCACCCACATGATCATCTCCACCATCTCCCGGAACGCGTCCTTGAACCTCTCCGTGTGCCAGCGCGCGATCTTGCTGCCCGCCTGCTGCAGGGCGTTGATTGCCGTGCCCGCCGTCACGTTCAGGCCGCCCTCGCCGCGTGCAAACTGGTTCTGACCGCAGTCCTGCTTCATCGCGTCCGCCATGTATTGCATCATCTGATATACCTGGCTGTTCAGCGGCTGCGTCTGCACCGTCTGCAGCACTTCGCGGATGTCGCTGCCGTCCCATTCGATCACTGTCCGGCTCAGGTCCGCCACGTCGTCCGCGTTCACGCCGCTGCCCCTGCGGATAAAGTGCCGCTGCACGCTGCTCTCCCGCGCGTTATCGTCGATGTACTTGGCATATCGGTCGATGGCGTTCTGCGTCTGCCTGTAGTCGTGGATCAACCCCGAACCAAACGGCCTGCGCCATACGTCCCTGTAGCGATACAGCACAAACGGATACATGCCGTGCGCGTATACGCCCTGCGCATATTCGCCCTCCTCCATGTCAAATCCAAAGCCCGTTTCCGTGCTGCACAGCAGCGCCCCGCCGGCGAACTGCGCCATGTGCACAACGTTCTTCCTGCGTACAGGATCAAACCGCTTGTACCAGAATTCGATCAGCGTCACCTTGCTGTCCCCGCCCGGCACTTCCATCATCGCCTGTTCGTCGCGCCTGGCGTATTCGTCGCTCGCCACAAATCCCTTGGCAATCGGATAATGCTCCTCCACCCAGCCGACCGTCGTGTGCGTCGCCTTGAAGCACGCCCTGCCGTCCTGAATGTCCTCGTACATCGGATCGGGATAAAAGTCCTCCGGATGCCAGCACAGCACGCTCGCCATACCCTCGCCGTCCTCCGCATCGTCGTCCCAGAATACCTGCGCCACGCCCGTGCCCGTCACCACGGCGTCCTCCATGATCCTCTGGTATTTGCCCGGCCAGCCCGCGTGATAGAGCACAAACCCCACCACATCGGTCATCTCCTCCGCGCTCTCCATCGTCTCCTCGCGTTCGGGGATCATCAGCGCCTGCGGCATATTGTCGATCTGGTCTGCCACCACGTTGTCCACGCAGCTGTTCAGCGTGCTCATCGTCGGGCTCGTTCTGCTTCTCTCGTCCTGCCTGAGCGCCCGCATCTGCCGCGCCTCACGCATCTCCTCGTGTTCCTCGCGCAGCTGCTCGTGAAAATGCTCAAACAGCGCATAACCCCTTCGCAGCAGTTCCCGCTCTTTCACGCTCATCGGCTGCTCAATCCCGCGCAGCTCGCTCTCTCGCGCGTCGCCGATCTCTCTCTTTTTCATCCAAGCTCCTTTCTTTGGGGGACTCTGTCCCCCAATCCCCCTGCAAGGGACTTCGCCCCTTAACCCCATCTCCGCTTCGCGCCGGCTTTAAGCCGCTCTCCTTCGGCAAATTCCGTTTGCCAAAGGATGATCTACTGCTCATCTCAAGCCGCCGTGTAGGGGAGGGGCTCTGCTCCTCCCTTTTCCTCTGGCGAACGCAGTTCGCCCTGCACCCTTTCTTCAAACCGCCGCGAAGCGTAATGGGGTCCGGGGCACTGCCCCGGGCTGGGGCTTGGGGATGCAATCCCCAACGTCCCCCCGTCTCCCCGTCATCCCGCCAGCGGATCAAACCCCTTCGCTTTCTTCCTTGCCGCCTGCGCCCGCGGCGCGATCGGCCGGCTCATCAGGAAATACCGCGTTTCGTCGTATATGTGATCTTCGCCGCTCGTGTCGATGTCCTCCGGCCTGCGGCTGTCGTATACCAGTCCCGGAATCGTCCGTATAAAATCCCGGCAGTTTTCAAATACGTAGAGCATCGGTTTCCCGTCCTCGTCGAATTTGAGCCGCTCGTGCAGCTGCATCTTCCCCGGCAGGCGCGTGTTGTCGCCCTTGCGGAATGTTATCCCGCCGAATCCGTTGCGGATCTGCTCCTCCACGCTCATTCCCCGGCTTCTGTCCCAGATCGCCGGGTCCGCAATCCCCACCGGCCGGATGCCGTCCTCAAATTCGCTCTCCAGCAGCATCGCCATTTCCTGCGCAATCTCTCCCGGCGAGAGCATCACGCCCGTGTTCGGCTCCCCCGATACGCAGCCGTAGCATTCCTTGTATCTGTAAACCCTCCCGTCCTCGTCCACAGCCCATACCCCCAATGAAAATGGCCGCGTGTATCCGTGATCAAAGCTCACGTACCGCGGCCAGTGGTATGGAATGGAAAACGGGCGAATCACATGCGTGTATCGCCTGTCGTCGTAGTGCGCAGGATCGTCCGTAAATTCCGGAAATGCCTGCCCGTCAAAAGCGTCCCATCTGCCCAGCAGCAGCGCCTCCCGCAGCGCTCTGGGCTTCTGCTCCAGCTCAATGATGTAATCCTGCGTGATGTTCGGGTTCTCCGTCGCCAGCGCCGGAATGTACTGGATTCTCCGCACCTCGACGCTGCCGAGCACCTCGCTTTTCACCGGCATCTCCCGGATCACGCGCCCGCAGTCCGTCGCGTCCACAAATCGCGCCTTCACCCAGGCGTGTCCCGGTCCGCCCGGATTGCTCGCGCTGCGCACGCACGGCACAATCCCCAGCTTCTTCTCCGCGCGCAGCCTCGTGCGCAGATAGTCGTACATCCCCTTCGTAAAGTGCGTCAGTTCGTCAAAGTACAGCCAGTGAATCTCCGCACCCTGGTATTTGAGCAGCCCTTCTCCCTCGTTGCTCAGGTGGCAGAAATGCGCCACGCTCCCGCCCGGCAGCTTCAGTTCGTGCGTGCTCGCCGTGTATTTCCCCAGTTCCTTGGGCACAATCGAAAGCATCGTCTTCACCAGCGTCTTCTCCAGTTCCGGATATGTCCGTCTGAACAGATACGCGTGCGTCCCTGGATATTTCATCAGCCGCATGAACGCGTCCCAGCAGATCGCGTAGCTCTTGCCTCCGCCCGCCGCGCCGCCGTAGAGCACCTCGTCCGCCTCGCTCGCATGAAACACTTTCTGCTTGTCCGTCGGCTCATAGGTCAGTTCTACGTTCATTGCGTCTCCCCGCCTCTTTTCGGCATCCCGATCTTCGGCATCCCTGCCGCAAATGTGATCCGGATGTCCTTCTTTTCCTCCTTCGGCACCCGTACGCCCGCCCGGTCCAGGATGTCCATTGCCGCTCGCTGTGTCACGCTATGCGCTGTCTCCTGCGCACGCATGAGTTCTGCCTGCTTTCGTACTGCCTCTTCCGCTGTTTCATTGACGCAGATCTGTGCTCTCAACTTCGCCGCTTCACTTCTTCTCTTGAATGGTTCCAACAGTTTTCTGTCACTGAGAACGCCCGTCACTGTTCTCATTGATAATCCCATTTTTTCTGCGATCTCTTCAGGGGCCATCAACTCCTCGAAGTACAAATGCAGAATGTGCTTTTTCTTATCCTCATGCAGCTTGCCCATCTCACTCTCCCCCTTTCCACGCTTCCCGGGATATAAAAAACCGCCTCCCATCGGAAGCGGCGCATTCCCCGTTCGTCGACAGCGTCCCTTTGGGCCGCCGCCTTTCATTTCGTGAGTATATCATAGCATACCCCGTTTCCCTCTGACAAGCTGACGCTTTGCGACACTTTATGCCGCCTCGATTTCGTGCTTGTATCGCGCGCATTGGCGCGCGCTCCGCTCCAGCGCCTCCGCCGTCTCCTCCAGCGAGAATCCCCCGATGTAATACATCGCGCAGAACGCATAGTGCTCCGGCTTCATGCCGTCCATTTCCCGCCGCGCTTCTCGCTCATACTGCCTCAGGATCTCGCTCTCCCTGCGCAGCATCCGTTCCATCGCTTCCTTCTTTTCCATCCTCACGTCCAGCCCGCGATAGATTCCGCTCGTCTTCCTCGGCGCACCGTCCAGCCTCAGGCTGCGCAGCCCGTCCGCCGAAACCTCCCGAATCTGCCCGTTCAGCCTGCGCACCAGCATCACCTGCGTGCGCACCCGGCATAGAATGTCCTTCCTGCTCATGCTCCGCCCTCCTGCGCTTCTCTTTTCACCCTCGTCATACATCCTCCGCATCCGTCGCATTCCTCCTTCCAATACAATACACAGGAAAACGCCATCCTCTGTCTCCTTTCCCCATCCTCGTTCGCGCTATATACGAACATTTGTTCTCATTATATCCATTCATCCTCCCTTCGTCAACCCCCAAAAAACGAAAAAAGGAGCGGCCGTTGGCCGCCCCCCGAATTATTCATTGCGCGCAGCACCATCAGTCTCTCCTGTACAGGTCGCGCGTATACACCTTGTCCGTCACGTCGCTCAGATCCTCGTGATACCGGTTCGCGATGATCACATCGCACCTCTGCTTGAATTCCTCCAGATTCCGCATCACCAGGCTGTTGAAGAATCGTTCTTCCTTCATCGTCGGCTCGTATACGACGACCTCGACGCCCTTCGCCTTGATGCGCTTCATCACGCCCTGGATGCTGCTCTGGCGGAAGTTGTCGCTGCCCGCCTTCATCGTCAGGCGGTATACGCCCACCACCGGATGCGCCTTTTCCGGGAAGCCCGCGCGCATGAGAATCCGCTCGGCGATAAAGTCCTTGCGCGTCCTGTTCGCGTCCACGATCGCGCCGATGATGTTGTTGGGCACGCTGTCGTAGTTCGCCAGCAGCTGCTTGGTGTCCTTTGGCAGGCAGTATCCGCCGTAACCGAAGGACGGATTGTTATAGTGGCTGCCGATGCGCGGATCCAGGCATACGCCCTCGATGATCGCCTTCGTGTCCAGCCCGCGCACCTCCGCATACGTGTCCAGCTCATTGAAGAAACTCACCCTCAGCGCCAGATACGTGTTGGCAAACAGCTTCACAGCCTCCGCTTCCGTCGGGCTGGTAAACAGAACGTCCACGTCTTTCTTTTCCGCGCCCTCCTCAAGAAGCGCTGCAAATACCCGCGCCGCCTCCTGCATCCGCTCGTTGTCCTTCGGCGCGCCCACGATGATCCGGCTGGGATAGAGGTTGTCGTAGAGCGCCTTGCCCTCCCGCAGGAATTCCGGAGAGAACATGATGTTGTCCGCGTCCAGCTTTTTGCTGATTTCTTCGGTATAACCCACAGGAATCGTGGACTTGATCACAATCGCCGCCTGCGGATTGACGCAGTTCACCTGCTTAATCACGCTCTCCACGCTCGATGTATCAAAGTAGTTCATCTTCGGATCGTAGTTCGTCGGCGTGGATACCACGACGATCTCCGCCTCCCTGTAGGCGCTCTCGCCGTCAAGCGTCGCCGTCAGGTTCAGCTCCTTTTCCGCCAGGTATTTTTCAATCTCCGCATCCTGAATCGGGGATACCCGGCGATTGATCATCTCCACCTTCTCGCCGATCACGTCCACCGCCGTCACCTCATGATGCTGGCTCAGCAGCACCGCGATCGACAATCCCACGTAGCCCGTTCCCGCAACCGCAATCTTCATATCTTAAGCGCATCCTTTCGCTTTGTTCTCATCAGTTTCATTGTAATGCCTGCGCTTTTTCCTGTCAAGCTTTATGGGGCTGCCGCCCCATACCCTGCCTGAAGGACACTCTTCTCCTCGCTCGACGCTCGTCGGTCAGGGCAGCTCTGACAGCCCTACCTAGCTGTCATTCACTACTGCCCCAGTTCGGAAAACCCAAACCCTCGTACTCCCCACATTCGCTTCGCGCCTGTTTCAAGCCGCCTTTCATCGACAAACTCTGTTTGCCAACGGGAATATCATCACCTGCATCAAAAAGAAAAACCCACGCTTTTCAGCGTGGGCATCTGGCACCTCCAAGGGGAATCGAACCCCTGATTTTGCCTTGAGAGGGCAACGTCTTAACCGCTTGACCATGGAGGCTTATGGCTGGGGAACTAGGATTCGAACCTAGACAATACGAGTCAGAGTCGTAGGTGCTGCCGTTACACAATTCCCCAATTTTCGAGCCGGAGCGTTCCGACGAAGTGTATTATATCGAACCGGCGTAGATTTGTCAATCACTTTTTTTCGTTTTTTGTATTTTTTCGTTTTCGGATGTTTTATCGGAGAAGGACATGAATCAGGAAGATTGACGCCAGAGAACCAAGCACGCATGCGCCATAAAGGATGGCGCACATGCCGTATACCCGCGCTTTGCCCAGCGCCTGAATATCCAGAAAGGGATACGGATAAGGGCTGCCGGTTTCTTCAATGATCTTCTTGCGTCTGGCACGAAAGAAAACCCAACCGATGTAGGAAAGCGGCAGCAACGTCCAGAAGAGCGCATCTGCTGCGCGAAGCGCCAGTTTGCCGGGCGAGCAGAGCAGCCAGTAGATGATGACCGATATGGGCACCAGATAATGGATGATGAGGTTGTCAATGTACACGATCCAGTATTGACGGCCTTTGGGCATCCGATCGGCAGCCAGGCGCACTGCGGGATACAGCACCAGGTGAAACACGCAGAATGTAAGCGTGATGCACATCGTCACAGCGAATTCTGCGTGAGGAATCAGCGGCCGAAGGGAAGGGACGGCATAGAGCCGGGGACCGGCGAGAGCAAAGTAGATCAGCACGGCGAGGTTGCTGATATTGGTATAAAAACAGAAAAAGTCCCGTCGTCTGCGGCCGGCGTAGAAATCCCTGTGCATGGTCAAGCCGATGACGCCAAGCACAACAATCAGCGCGGAAAGCACTGCGCCGGGACGGGTATACGGGCCTGACATGGACAGCAATGCAAAACGCCTCCTTTACAGCGGTATTGTGCAAAGAAGGCGGTGCAATTATGCGTTTGTCAGATGCGAGTAAGAATAGCCAGTACGATCAGATGCGCAGGATAGAATGCATACAGAAACCAGCGCGGCAGTTTCAGGCGTCTCTTCATAGGCAGGCAGCAGAAGACCACAGCCGGAAGCGCAAAGATGCGCATGCCGAAGGAACAACCGAAAAACGTATATCCGAGGCCGCGCGACCAGGAGATCATGTATGCGCTGGTGAGCGCGAGTGCCGCGGCGGGATACTCGCACAGCGCATAGAACAGAATCATCAGCCGGATTCCTGCTACGCCGTAATCCAGATTGGAGGAAAAACGGGTGCATAGGATATAGATAAACAGCGCAAGCGTCCAGCGTTTATGGCGAAGTGCCATGAGGATGCAAAGGCCCAGAAACAGAGAAAGCAGGATGCTTGGCTTTTGCCAGCTGCCGGTATAAAAGGCATAGGTGGCGCCAAAGGGATTCTCATGGAAGGAAATGGAAAACATGGAACTGGTGGCGTGATCCAGTCCCAGCGCATAGAACGGCTGGGAAATAAGCGCCAGCAGCGCAATGCGGGAGAGGTATTTGGCGGGATCACGCGTGTATACGGCGCCCACTGCGATGCAGTAGGCAAACATCGGAAAGGCCAGACGGCCGATCAGGCGCATTTCTCCGATCTGGGGAAACAGCATCTTGCCTGCGTGATCGATGAACATGAATACGCAGGCAAGCAGTTTGATCAGGTCGGTATCACGGTTGGTACGTACCTGGGCAGGCTGGATCAGGCTTGACAAAAGCCTTCCAGAGTCGCGGCGGAGTGTTGAGCGCATGGAGCCTCCTGAATGATCATGTGGATCTGAGTATGAACGCATTTGATTTCTGTTCATCAGTATATTCGTCTTTGTCAAAATGTCAAGACTGAAACACTTCCTTAATATTTACCTGTTATACTGTCCATAATTAAGCAGTTTCCGGCAGAAATGCCCTGAATATGGGAGGAATACCATGGTTCATGTGCTCGTCGTTGAAGATGATGTGAAGCTCAACCAGATTGTCTGTTCCAGCCTGAATAATGCTGGCTATACTGCACACAGCTGCTTGAGTGCGCAGCATGCCTTTGATGTGCTTTTTGACGGCGGTATTGATGTGATTGTATCGGATATCATGATGCCCGGCGTGGATGGCTTTGAGCTGGTCAGTCACGTGCGCAGCGTCAATAAAAAGATTCCGATCCTGCTGATGACTGCCCGGGACGATATCGCCGCCAAGCAGCGTGGCTTCCGCGCAGGGATTGACGATTATATGGTCAAGCCCATCGATGTGGACGAGCTGCTTCTTCGCATTGAGGCGCTTCTGCGTCGAGCGCGTATCGAGGCGGAGCAGCGTCTGGTGATCGGCAGCACCGTGCTGGAC
>SVGO01000129.1 GCA_015056305.1 Clostridiales bacterium
GCTGACCGCGGTGGAGACCCTGGGCTGCACGCAGATCATCTGCTCGGATAAGACCGGCACGCTGACCCAGAACAAGATGACCGTCGTTGAGCATGCCGCCGATGACGAGAAGCTGCATATGATTGCGATGGCGCTGTGCTCCGATGCGAAATTCGACGAGGAAGCCGGCGAAGCGGTCGGCGAGCCGACCGAGTGCGCGCTGGTCAATGATGCGGCGAAGGCGGGCATGAAGGGCGAGCGCTTCTTAAGCGCATATCCGCGCGTGGGCGAGGCGCCGTTTGATTCCATGCGCAAGATGATGTCCACCATCCATGAGACGAAGGACGGCCTTGTGCAGTTCACCAAGGGCGCGCCGGACGTGGTGCTGGGCCGCTGCAGCCATGCGCTCATCGGCGGCAAGGTCGTTCCGATGACCGACGCCATCCGTGCGGATATCCTGGCGGCGAATAAGCGCATGGCCGATAAGGCGCTGCGCGTGCTCTGCGCCGCCAAGCGCGATTGGAGCGAAATGCCCAAGGATCTGGAGCCGGAGAATCTGGAGAAGGATCTGACCTATATCGGCCTGTCCGGTATGATCGACCCGGTCCGTCCGGAGGTGAAAGCGGCGATCATCGAGTGCCGCGGTGCGGGCATCCGTCCGATCATGATCACCGGCGACCACAAGGATACCGCCGTGGCCATCGGCATGGAGCTGGGCATTCTGGAGAGCGCCGATCAGGCGATCACCGGCGCGCAGCTCGACGAGATGAGCGACGAGCAGCTCGCGGCAAGCATCGAGCATTACTCCGTCTATGCCCGCGTGCAGCCGGAGCACAAGGTGCGCATCGTCACTGCCTGGAAGGCAAAGGGCAAGATCACCGCGATGACCGGCGACGGAGTGAACGACGCTCCGTCCATCAAGAGCGCGGATATCGGCGTGGGCATGGGCATCACCGGCACGGACGTGACCAAGAACGTGGCCGATATGGTGCTGGCCGATGATAACTTTGCAACCATTGTTTCCGCCGTGGAAGAAGGCCGCCGCATCTATGCGAATATCCGCAAGGCGATCCAGTTCCTGCTGGCCAGCAATCTCTCCGAGGTGCTTTCCATCTTCTTTGCCACGCTGATTGGCTTCACCATTCTGGAACCGGTGCATCTTTTGTGGATCAACCTGATCACCGACTGCTTCCCGGCGCTGGCGCTGGGCATGGAGAAGAGCGAGGCCGACAGCATGAAGCGCCCGCCGCGCGATCCGCGCGAGGGCATCTTTGCCGGCGGCATGGCGTTTGACGTCTTCTTCCAGGGCGCGATCGTCACCGTGCTGGTCATGGTCTCCTTCATCATCGGCGAGTTCATCGAAAGCGGCAACTGGGCCTTTGTCAACAGCCACGACGGCACGACCATGGCCTTCCTGACGCTTTCCATGGTGGAGATTTTCCATTCCCTGAACATGCGCAGCCGCCGCGGCTCCATCTTCAGCCTGAAAACGCATAACTACTTCCTCTATGGTGCGATGATCGTCTCCCTCATCCTGACCACCCTGGTCATCGAGGTGCCCTTCCTGGCTGCCGCGTTTGATTTTACGCCCATCAGCCTCATGGAGTATGCCATTGCCCTTGGCCTGGCTGTGCTGATCATTCCGATCATGGAGATTGTCAAGGCCATTCAGCGCGCTATGGGCGACAAGAACTGAATTTGACCTACCGGAACCCGGCGAAGAGAAAAACTTGCCGGGTTCTTTCTCTTTGGGTATAATAGAAAGAAAAGGAAAGCCAAAATAAGATTGACACAAAATCGGATTTGTGATATGCTTTGATCGGTTTTTAAAAAACCGATAAGGAGGCGGATGTATGCAGCAGAAAAGAAGACGGAGCAGAACGAAGCTTAAGGACAGGCCGCTGCCCAGCTATACCAAAGGCGAAGAGGTCTTCAATATGGTTTCCCATATTGTCGGCGGCGCGATTGGCATTGCGGCGTTGGTTCTGTGCATCATTTTTTCTGCGGTGCGCCATAACGGCTATGGTCTGGCCGGATCAATTGTCTATGGCATTTCGATGATCACGCTGTATACGATGTCCAGCATTTATCATGGCCTTAAGGAGGGCGCGGGCAAGCGGGTGATGCAGGTGCTGGATCACTGCACGATCTATCTGCTTATCGCCGGCACGTATACGCCGATTCTGCTGAGCGCTATGCGTCCGATCGACCCGGTGGCAAGCTGGGTTTTGCTGGGCGTGATCTGGGGGCTTGCGGCGGTTGCGATCACGCTGACGGCGATTGACCTGAAGAAATATGCTGTCTTTTCGATGATTTGCTATATCGGCATGGGCTGGTGCATCATTTTCAAGATTCCGCTGCTGCTTGCAGCGGTGGGCTGGGGCGGCTTTTGGTTGATTCTGGCGGGAGGGCTGTGCTATACGGTGGGCGCTGTGCTCTATGGCGCGGGCCGCACAAGGAAATACATGCACAGCATTTTCCATCTGTGTGTGGTTGCGGGCAGCGTGCTGCATCTGCTTGCGATCCTGATCTATGTGCTGTGAATCAAGCGTGCCGGGGAAGGGATTCCCCGGCCTTTTCTTTGATTAATTACAAGCTGAATGGGCTTGAACTTGCAAATTGAACAAAGCAGTGATAGAATAATGAGGAAAAGATCCGGTTAAAGGGAGTGTGCGCATGATCCGCTTAAAAGAACTGTTCCGGTTGGAAAACCTGAAGAGACTGCGCCTGATTGCGGGGCAGGATGGCCTTGAGCGCATGGTGACGGCGGCCGTCCTGCTGGAGTATGACTCCTCGCGCATGGAGCTGCCGGATTTTTATCGGGGCGACCTGGTGGTGACCACGCTGGCCTATGCCCGCGGGGATAATCAGCTTGTGGCCAATTCGCTGCTGGCGCTGATGAATCAGGGCATTGCGGGCCTGCTGGTGAAGACGGCGTATTTCAGCGAGCTGCCGGGAAGCGTGGTGAACATGGCCAACAAGCTGGGTACGCCGCTGTTTTTGTTTGATGAGACATACATCGAAGAAGTGATTCTCGAGGTGACGGAGCTCATCCGCGGAAAGCGGCATTTTGCCGGCTATGAGCAGGAACTGGATGCGCTTATGCGCGGCACGCTGACGGCGGAGCAAGCCAAAGAGAAGGTGCAGCGCATCGATCCGACGGGCTCGAAGGCATATCGTCTGTGTGCGCTGTATCCGCGGGAACGGCTGGGCGTTATGGAGGATAAGCTCTATGCGCTGCTGAGCGACGACGAAGAACTGGCGCTGCGATGCATCTGCATGGAATGGCGCCGGATGCTGATCGTGCTGCTGCATGAGGATGGGCAGGAAGACAGCGCAGCGGTATTGACGGATATTCAGGCCATGATGGCGCGTGCCGGGA
Organism: Clostridiales bacterium; assembly: GCA_015056305.1. Classification (GTDB taxonomy): domain Bacteria; phylum Bacillota; class Clostridia; order Christensenellales; family Aristaeellaceae; genus Ventricola. Next base: position 3,362 of record SVGO01000129.1, read on the forward strand.
TCAATCCGGCGGATCTGTATCTGGGCGTAAGCGGGCAGATGACGGATCAGGCGCTTTTCGGCACGGCGCTCAGTGAGGCCGTGTATGCGGCGAAGGCGGCGCGCATGACGGGAAGAGACGCCATGCGCGCTGATGAACTGGGGCTGTATGCGTATCTCTTCCCGATGAGTGAAAATGCGTTTGTCTGCGGCCGGTGCAGGCGCCAGCTGCAGCGCATCCGCGAATACGATATGCAGAATCACACGAGCCTGGAGCAGACGGCAAGGGTCTATGTGGAAAACCGGATGGAGATCGCGGCGACGGCGAAGGCCCTGTTCCAGCATCCCAATACTGTGCGCTATCGCCTCACAAAGATCCAGAAACTGATGGGGCTGGAGGATGACGATGCGCTGTTTGCGCCGATGCTGAGCCTGATGATCAATCTGTCGCGCATCCTCGAAGAAGAGGGGCGCTCGTGACGAGGGGGTACGTATGGGGATTCCATCCCCATGCCCCTGCAAGGGATTTCATCCCTTGACCCTTCTTCGCTGCGCGCATGCGCGCAGCGGAGGAAATAAGATCAATTGGCTTAAAGCCGCCGCGAAGCGAGCATGGGGTGCAGGGGCGAAGTCCCTGCCAGAGGTTTGGGGACGGAGTCCCCAAGGAAGGCGGCAGCCCAACGTATCTCGGCAGCCCTAAAGGAGAGTTTATGAAAAACCGTATTGCGCCGGGCGATATCGTCCGGCATTTCAAGGGAAACGAATATGAGATCCTGTGCTTTGCGCTGGACAGCGAGACGCAGGAAGAGATGGTTGTCTATCGCGCGCTCTATGGCGAGCGCGGCGTATGGGTGCGCCCGAAGGAGATGTTCCTGTCAAAAGTAGATCGGGATAAATATCCGGATGCTGCGCAGGAATACCGGTTTGAAAAGATCCGGGAGGGCAGCCATGGCGGAATCTAACGCGCGCGCGAAGGCGCTGAAGCTGACGATCCCCGTGATGTGCGGCTATCTGTTTCTGGGCACGGCATTCGGCGCCACGCTGGCGCAGGCGGGCTTTGGCCCGGCATGGGCGCTGATGATGAGCGGCCTTGTGTATGCCGGCAGTTTGCAGTTCGTGATGGTGCCGCTGATGGCTACCGGCGCGGCGCTGGTCACGGTTGCGCTGACGGCGCTGATGGTCAATGCGCGCCATCTGTTCTATGGCGTGAGCTTTATTGATCGCTTCCGCCGCATGAGCTGGCTCAGGCCGTATATGATCTATTCGCTGACGGACGAGACGTATTCTGTGTTCTGCGGTCTTTCGGGCGAAGAGAGCGACGGTGTGATGCTGCGCGTGGCGCTGTATGATCATCTGTATTGGATCACAGGTTCCGTTGTCGGCGCGGCGCTGGCGCAGCAGCTGCCCTTTGATTTGACGGGCATTGATTTTTCGATGACGGCGCTGTTCATCGTCATCTGTCTGGAGCGGGCATTGAACAAGGCGGATCGCCTTCCGGTTGCTGTGGGTTTTGCGTGCGCGATCGTGTGCCTTTTGCTGCTTGGGCCGGATGCGTTCCTTGCGCCTGCGCTGGCGGCGACGGCTCTGCTGCTGATGCTGCTGGATGCTGCGCGAAAGGGGGCGGCGGCATGAGGATGCATGCGCTTTTCATTGTGCTCATCTGCGCGGGCGTAACGCTTTTGCTGCGTGCGCTGCCATTTATGTTCTTCGGCGGAAAGAGCGGCGTGCCCAAATGGGTTTCTTCGCTGGGCGGCATGCTGCCGCCGGCGATCATGGCGGCGCTGGTGGTCTATTGCCTGAAAGGGGTGCCCTATGGCACATTTGCCGAAGGTGCGTTTCAGTTGATCGCCGGCGCTGTGGTC
>SVGO01000018.1 GCA_015056305.1 Clostridiales bacterium
GGGCATCAAGCAGTCCTTTGTGCTGATGCTGCTCAAGGCGCTGATGAGCTGGCTGATCTATACGAACATGAACGCCATGTTCTATTCGCTGGGCGGCGGCCTGTTCTCGCTGATCGTGATGATCCTCGTCAGCCGCATGAAGGGCGTGAGCATCATCGGCGTGAGTGCGCTGGGTGCGGTGTTCTTCAATGTCGGTCAGATTCTGGTTGCCGTGCTCATGCTCAATACCCCGCAGCTCATCTTCACCTATCTGCCGATCCTCATGGTCTCCGGCGTGGTCACCGGTGTGCTCACCGGCGTCGTCGCCCAGATGGTCATGAAGCATCTCAAGGCGATGGGCACGCGCAGGTGACGGGGAGGGGACGTTAGGGCTGCCGCCCTAAGACCCGCTCGGGGACATTGTCCCCGAACCCCTATTACGCTTCGCGATTGTTTTAAGCATCTATATCATAAAACGCCTCCGGCATTGCCGGAGGCGTTTTTCGGATATCATTCTTTCAACCGCGCGAAGCGAAGAAGGGAGTTTGAGGGATGAAATCCCTCAAGCAGGTTTTAGGGCGGCAGCCCTAACGTTACTCCGCCTCCACGAACACCAGACCGAACACACCCGGGCCGACATGCGTGCCGATCGTTGAGCCGACGGCACAGGCGTCCGAGCCCTTGCAGGCGATTCCGGCCTGGTTCAGCTTTTTGACGAAGTTCAGGCAGTTGTCCGGGTTGTAGGTGTACATCGGCAGGGGAGCGAAGCGCTCGTCGATTTTGTGCTGCTGGATGAGCTTGAGCACGCCGGCGCTGGCGCGGTGCAGGCCCATGCCCTTGCCGGCCAGGGCCACCTTGCCCTCTTCGTTGAGGGTGATGAGCACCTTGAGCTGGACGAGGGAGCCGAGGCTGGCGGCAGCCTGCGGGATGCGGCCGCCGCGGGCGAGGTAATCCAGGGTATCCAGACAGCCGTAGAGGCGGATACGCTTGGTGAAAGCGCGCAGCTCCCCGGCGATCTCGGCGGCAGAGAGCTTGTTTTCGTCGCGCAGCTGGCAGGCGCGCAGCACCAGCATCTTTTCTGCGGTTGCGGCTTGCAGGGAGTCCACGATGTGGATCTCGTCGTAATCAGCCATGCTCTTGGCGAGGTTTGCGCTTTGCACGGTGCCGGACAGGCCGGAGGAGAGAAGGATGCATACGACGCTGTCGCCGGCAGCCTTTGCCTCTTCGAAGGCGGTCAGGAACGCGTCGGGCGCCGGCTGAGAGGTCTTGGGGTTCTCGCCGGACATGATGCGCGTCCAGAAGATTTCGTGGGTCAGGGTTACGCCGTCCTCGTAGGCATCGGTGCCGAAGGTAATCTGCAGCGGGATGGCGGTTAGGTTATGCTTGCGAAGTTCGCCGGCGGAAAAATCCGCGGCGGAATCGGTGATAATGCGGATCATCAGGTAGTCCTTTCCATAGAATCAAACAGATCGGTTATTTTTCGTTGGGAACGATGCCGTCGAGAATCTCGGTGATTTCGCCCAGCTCTTTGGCGATAGACAGCGCGCGCTCGGGCCCGATTTTGCTGACGAGCTGATCGAGAATCGCATTCACGCGCGAGTGTTCCTGCGCATAGGCCTCCATGCCTTCTTTGGTCAGGCGGATGAAGATCATGCGCTTGTCCATCTCCGCGCGGGTGCGGGTGATATAGCCGCGGCTTTCCAGCGATGTCAGAATCTTGTTCATCTGGCTCTTAAGCAGGCGGGTACGGTGGATGAGATCAGTCGCAGTCATCGGATTTTCGTCCGTGCTGTGGCGCAGAAGAAGACCCATCACATGTGCTTCGTTGTATGTGAGTGAAGAAACAAGACGCGTATTCCACAGCGTGCTCGTCAGGTTCAGCCAGGAATCCAGGAGCTTGTCTCCGGCGTAGCTGATATTGGTCATCACAAGGCCTCTCTTTCGCAAAAGTTCAATAAATGAACGACGTTGTCATCATAAAACACATGCCGGAAATTGTCAAGCCCAGTCATGATAAATCGTCATATGTTTCTGATATGTTTCGGCTTTCGCGGAGCAAGTATAACAAAAAAGGATCTGCAAAGCAAGCAGAACAATTGCTTTTGTGCTTTGGAATGTCTGTGAACTCTTGACAAAAGGACGCAAACGGTCAATAATAAGAGTGACATATTTTGTATGATCCACAACCTGATACATATTTAATGGAGGGATATCCGATGAACAGTCAATGGACCGCTTATCAGAATTCTCAGGCGTTTGCCGCCCGCGTGGCGACGCTCTATGGCGCGGGCGAAAGCGTTCTTGAACACCAGAAGGCCCGCTACGGCAAGCTGGTGGAGCGCTTTGAGAAGCGTTTCGGTGAGAATCACGGTGAACTGTGCTTCTTCTCCGCGCCGGGCCGCACGGAAATCGGCGGCAACCATACCGACCACAACAACGGCCGCTGTTTGGCGGGCGCTGTGAATCTGGACACCATCGCCTGTGTCGAGAAGACCGACGATAACACCATCGTCGTGGACAGCGAAGGCTTCCCGCCGATCACCGTTGATCTGTCTTCTCTGGAGATTCGCGAAAAGGACTTCGGCACCACGCTTGCGCTCATCCGCGGTACCGCCGGCGTCATGAAGGATCTGGGCTATCAGGTTGGCGGCTTCAAGGCTACCATCTCCTCTTCCGTGCTTCGCGGAAGCGGCCTGTCCTCTTCTGCTGCGTTCGAGATCCTGATTGCGGCGATCCTCGACGGCCTGTATAACGGTTGGGTGGTCGATTTCAAGACCCGCGCCGTGATCGCGCAGAAGGTTGAGAACGTCTACTTCGGCAAGCCCTGCGGCCTGCTGGACCAGATGGCGGCTTCTGCCGGCGGCATGGTCGCGCTCGATTTCGAGACCGCCGACGCCAAAGTTGACGCTGTTGCGTGCGACTTTGCTGCCAAGGGCTATGCGCTGTGCGTCGTCAATACCGGCGGCGATCACGGCGACCTGACCGACGACTATGCGGCGATCCCGGCGGAGATGAAGTCCGTTGCGGCGCAGTTCGGCAAGAAGGTGCTGCGTGAGGTCGACCCGGCCGAATTCGAGAAGAACGTCGCCAAGGTCCGCGCTGCTGTGGGCGATCGCCCGGTGCTGCGCGCGATGCATTTCTTCGACGACAACGCCCGCGTGGTGGATCAGGTTGCTGCGGTTCGCGAAGGCAATCTGGAGAAGTTCTTTGCTGACGTGACGGCCTCTGGCGACAGCAGCTGGAAGCTCCTGCAGAACGTCTACGCCCGTGCGAATCAGGAACAGATGGCGATGGGCATCGAGCTTAGCCGCCGTTTCCTGAAGGGCGAGGGCGCTCAGCGCGTGCATGGCGGCGGCTTTGCCGGCACCATTCAGGCGTATGTGCCGATGGCGCGCCTGGATGCGTACGTCGCGCTGATGGAAGACGTCTTCGGCAAGGGCAGCTGCACCCCGCTGATGATCCGCCCGGAGGGCGCGGTCATGATGCCGATGCAGGCGTAATCGCATATTGTTTGGCGAAGCCATCCTCATGGATGGCTTCGCTTTTTGCGCTGTCGGCGCATGTATTATGGCCGGAAAAGCACATGCGCAAACCTTGAAATCGATCCCGCGGGTATGATATAATACATAATTGATTATGTTTATTCCTGCCGCTTTGTATGGGATGGCCTGCGGCGGATGATACATCGGGGGACAAACGATGAAATGGCTTAGAGATCACATGTGGATGCGCAAGATCAGCATGTTTTTGCTCGATCTGATGCTCATCACGCTTTCTGTCTATCTGAGCATGGAGCTCAGGTTTGAAATGTATATTCCGTCTCACCATGCGCAGACGATGATGGACGCTCTGCCGGTGGTCTGGATCGCCTATATGGGCTGCTATGCCATGGGCGGCGTGTATCAGATCATGTGGCGCTATGCGGGCGTGCGCGATACGGCGCGCCTGTGCCTGCTCAGCAGCGTGGCCTGCGGCATAACGCTCGCGGCGAATCAGTTCCTGAACCTGGGGCTGTTCCGCGGCGTGCTGATTCTCATTGCACTGATCGGCACCATCGCCATCGGCGGTATCCGCATGCTCTGGCGCGTGTGCTCCAAGGACCGCATTCCCGGCGGGCTGGGCGATGCGATGCCGGTGATGATCGTAGGCGCGGGCGAAGCCGGCGCGTATGCGGTCAATATCTGCAACAAGAATCCCAAGCAGATGGGCAGGCCTGTGCTGCTGGTGGATGATGCGCCGGGCAAGCTGGGTCTGCGCATTCAGAATGTGCCCGTTCGCGGCACGACGGCGGATATTCCCAGGCTTGTTACGCGCTACGGCATCCGCGAGATCATCGTGGCGATTCCGTCGCTGGGCAACGGCGCGCGCATGCAGAAGATTCTGGAGCTGTGCAATCAGACCCGCTGCCATACGCGCATCCTGTCCGAGCCGGCCGATACCACCGGCACCGAGGGCACGCCGTTCATCCGCGAGCTGAATATCTCCGACTTCCTTTCGCGCGACGAGATCGAGCTGGATACGGCTTCGATCGCAGGCTATCTGACCGACAAGACGGTTATGGTGACCGGCGGCGGCGGTTCCATCGGCTCGGAGATCTGCCGCCAGATCATGCGCTTCAAGCCGAAGCTGCTGATCATCTTTGAAATCTACGAAAACTGCGCCTACGAGCTGGAATATGAGCTCAGACAGAAGTACGGCGCGAACTGCCCGGTCGTCACACTGATCGGCTCTATCCGCGATAAGCGCCGTCTGGACGAGGTGTTCGATCAGTATCATCCGCAGGTTGTTTTCCATGCGGCGGCGCATAAGCATGTGCCGCTGATGGAGCGCAGCCCGGCGGAGGCGATCAAGAATAACGTCTTCGGCACGCGCAATCTGCTGGAATCCGCCAGCAGCCACGGCGTGGAGCGCCTCGTGCAGCTCTCTACTGACAAGGCGGTCAATCCGACGAACGTCATGGGTGCGACCAAGCGCATCACCGAGATGCTCATCCAGCGCTACGGCGAGAAGACGGACATGAAGTGCATGGCTGTGCGCTTTGGCAATGTGCTGGGCAGCCACGGCAGCGTTATCCCGCTGATGGAGGCGCAGATCCGCAAGGGCGGTCCGGTCACGGTGACGCATCCGGATATCACCCGCTACTTCATGACCATCCCCGAGGCGGCCCAGCTGGTGCTGCAGGCGGGCGGCATTGCCAAGTCCGGTTCGATCTTCGTGCTGGATATGGGCGAGCCGGTGCGCATCATGGATCTGGCCGAAAAGCTGATCCGTGCCTATGGCTACGAGCCGAACGTCGATATGCCCATCAAGATCATTGGCCTGCGCCCGGGCGAGAAGCTCTACGAGGAGCTGCTCATGGATTCTGAGCGCGACAAGATGACCCGAACCGCGCACAGGAAGATCTTCGTGGCAAACGTGGACCGCGTGGACGATGCGCAGTTTGAGCACATGATGACCACGCTGGAGGAGGTTGTAGGCGTCAATGACGAGCGCGCCGTGGAGGCGGTTGCCAGCGTCGTGCCGACGTATCATCCCTGGAAGGACAAGAAGCCGGGCGGCGAGAAGGCGGCCGGCTGAGCAAAAGGATTAAAAAACGACGCAGATCAATCTGCGCCGTTTTTTTGTGGGAAGAAAGTATGGGAATCATTCGTTTATATTCTAAGGAACAGAAAAACCGCAGAGCCTGAGCTCTGCGGCAGGGAATCACAGGGAAGAGAGAATACGCACGACGTTGGAGAGCGACTCGTTGAGCTCGCGGAACTCAGAAACAGACAGACCGTCCGCCTGCAGCTGAATCTGGTGGGAAATGGTCGCGCGGATGGCGGCGAGCTTTTCTTTGCCGGCCTCAAGCAGAACGATGTTCACCACGCGGCGATCGTTTTCGTCATGCTGACGATCGACGTAGCCGGATTCATACAGGCGGTCTACCAGCGGCGTGATATTCGGCTTGGCGATGCCCAGACGGCGGGAAATCTCGCTGACGGACATGGTGCCCACGTCGTTGAGCATGGCCAGAACCTGCACATGAGAAAGCGGCGTGCCGTGCTCGCGCTGCACCAGATCCATGTGCAGCAGACGCTTCTTGATCAGGGGAAGAATGTGGAACATATTCTGTGCGACGTTGTCAATCATCGCAGGATCAATCGTACGTTTCTTTGTCATATGCGGCAACTCCTGGAAGTTTGAATTTTACGGGAAAACGCCATGCGATCCCGGATCAAAACGAACATATTTTACAGGTTTTATTATGAAAGAGCAAGAGGAAATCCTGATGTTTTCACAATTATTCTGTATTTCGTGAAATGGTCATAAAAAAGCGCGCGGCTTTAGGGGGATTCGCTTATGAAAATATGGTCATTTTCTGTTGAGATATAGGAAAATAGCTCAATTCGGAAACGTTTTCAGTGCGGCAGGAAAGTGCATGCATCGCAGAATCATCCCCGCTAGCAGCGCCTATGAGAAGATCTGCCTTCGCTTTACAGATCGGGGTAAATCGGTTACAATATCATCATGGATGAATGAGATAAAGCCCTGAAAGGGAGGAATATGTTGTGGACATTTTGATGCTCATCAAAGGGATTTTTTCCCTGGATACGCTCATCTATCTGGCCATCTTGCTGGTGCTGCTTTTTTCCATGGCGCGCTGTCTGCTGCCGCTTGCTTCCCTCGCGGGAAAGCTGCGGCGCGCTGCGCGCGTGATCATCACGGAAAACAAGCAAAACAGAGAAAAGAAATCCTGGAACGATATCCATTTCCTCGGCGATAAGCTGGAGGGAATCTGGGCGGATTTTCTGCAGAATGCGGAGATGCGCGATGCGCATGGCGAAAGCTGCGATGTGGCGCAGTATATCAATGAGGATACGGTGATCTATGCTTCGGGCGGTACGCGCCTGGCGGAGATCACGCCGGGCATCCTCACCTCTCTGGGTATTCTGGGCACATTTCTTGGCCTTGTCATGGGTCTGTCCGGCCTGAATCTCAATGCGGCGGATACCTCCGCGCTGCTGACCGCGATGGAAAAGCTCATCGGCGGCATGAGCACGGCGTTTCTGACGTCGATCGCGGGCGTTATCGCCTCGATCATTTTCAATCTGCTCAATACGCACTATACCAACAAGTGCGAGAAGGCGATCGACCGTTTCTGCGAGGTCTTCAGCCTCTATGCGCTGCCCAAGCCCGTCTCCCAGGAGACGGCCATGCTGACGCTGCAGCAGGAACAGACGGCCTATATCCGCCAGGCGGTAGAGGACGTCAGCCAGAAGATGGCCGTGCAGATGGAGCAGAGTATTCTGCGCGCGATGCTGCCTGTGCAGCGCTCGATGGATAATTTCATCCTTGCCGCCACGCAGGCGCAGGTCGAGGGCGTCGACCGCATCGCGCAGGTCTTTGTGCAGCGCATGAACGCAGTGCTGGCGGGCGAATTTGACCGCCTGAGGCAGGTGCTGCGTGAGACGGGCGCCGAGCAGCAGAAGGCGCAGCAGGAGATGCGCGCCGCTGCCGAGGCTGTTGCGCAGATGACGCAGGACGTGGTGAATATGCATCAGCTCTCACAGGGCGTGCTGGAGCATTTCCGCGACTATGTGGCGGACATGGACGCCTCGCGCGCGCATGTGGAGGAGACGAACCAGAAGACGCTGGAGCTGCTTGCCGCGATGAACAAGACCAGCGGCCAGCAGGCGATGTATCTGGCCAAGCTACAGGATTATCAGGCGGCGCTGACAGCGAATCAGCAGCAGTATGCCGCGTGGACGGATCGCTTCCTTTCCAGCGCACAGGAGCAGACGCGCATCACCGCCAGGGAGATGGACCGCATCGTTGAGCAGATGCATGAGGGCGCGCAGGCGCTGACAGGCAGCTACGATGCGTTTACCCAAAAGACGCAGGAGAATCTGGCGAAGACCACGGCGCTCTTTGACGAGAGCATCACTGCTTCGATCCGACAGATGAACGAGACGCTGGACACTATGCGCGAGACGACGCGTGTGATGCCGCAGCTGCTCAGCCAGAGCCGCGAGCGCTACGCAGAGCAGGTGGATCAGTTTGTGAGCGCGCTGGTGAAGCTGCAGAAATCCATGGAGAAGCTGAGCGCCGTGACCGACGCGGCCAATCAGGGGAAGGAGTAACCCATGCGCAAGAAAAGACGGCGCAGCGGGGAAAACGGCAGCTATTGGATCTCGTATTCCGATATGATGGCCGGCATGCTCTTTACGTTTGCGCTGATTCTGTTCATGGCCATTTATCAGCTGGTGGATCTGCAGCAGAAGAAGACCATCGAGCTGGAAACCAAGGAAGCCCAGCTCTCCACCCAGCAGAGCATTCTGCTGGATCAGGAGGCGCAGCTTCAGGATAAGGAAGCGCTGCTCGCTGCGACCACGCTGATGCTTCAGGAGCAGCAGCAGGAGCTCGACGAAAACCGCACCGCGCTCACCGCGGCGCAGCAGAGCCTGTCCCTTCAGCAGAGCAAGATCGAGGAGCAGGCGGCGCTGCTGGCTGCCCAGCAGACGGAGATCGACAAGCTCATCGGCCTGCGCTCGCGCATCATCGAAGAACTGCGCGACGAGCTGCGCGGGGCGGGGCTGGACGCCGTGGTCGACCGCAATACCGGCGCGATCGCCTTTACCGGCGCTGTGCTCTTTGACACCAATCAGAACACGCTCAAGGACAGCGGCAAGTCGCTGCTCAATGCATTTATTCCGGTTTACATCCGCACACTGATGAGCGAGGAAAACGAGGATTATGTCGGCGAGATCATCATCGAAGGCCATACCGATACTTCCGGCACCTATCTGCATAACCTCGCGCTCTCGCAGGAGCGCGCGCTGGCCGTGGCGCAGTATTGCTTCGGACCGGAAATGACGGCGCTGAGCAGCCAGGAAAAGAAGATGCTCGAGAGTATCCTCACTGCAAACGGACGATCCTTTGCCGATCCGGTGTATATGCCCGACGGCCGGACGGTGGACATGGAGTCGTCCCGGCGCGTGGTGTTCAAATTCCGCATGAAGGATGCGGAGATGATCGATCAGATGAGCGAGATTCTGGAAGGACAACGGGGGGATTAACGTGTATAAGATGATGAAGGTGCTCGCCATTGTCGTGCTGATTGTCACGATCGCCGGTGCAGGCGCTGTGCTTTATGGAATCAATACGCTCTCGCCCGTGGTGGAGCAGGTGAGCATGGCTGTGACGCCGGCTGCGCAGGCGCAGGATATCTTTGACAGCGCGCTCGCTCAGGTCAGCCGCGGCACGTTTACCGGCCGCGTGTTTGCCCAGCCGGGCACGCTGAATGCGCAGGATTGCGCGTTCGTGACCTGCACAGTCCGCCTGGCCAACAAGGGCTTTTTCCCGGCGGAATGGGTTTCGCTGGATGTGCAGCCTGTTCAGGGCGACGTGCTCCAGCTGGATAACGTGCAGGCCAATGTGCTTGCCAGCGGAAGCCGGGGCGATATCGCCGCGACGATCCTGCATACGGGGGATGGCGCGCAAACGCCGCGCACCTACACGATTAACTGCTACGTCTTCGGCCGGAAAATCACCCTTGAGGGAACGGCACAGTAACGTCTAAATCATGCCCAAGCGACATAAAGAAAGAAGGACCGCAGGAATGCGATCCTTCTTTTTCTGTCTTCGGGGATTCGGCGCTGGCGTCAGCGGCAGAATGTGCAGCCGTTTGCATACGCAGGAGAGGTTGAGCCGTTTGCATAGACAGAAGCGGTTGAACCGTTGCAGCCCAGTGCGGTGGTGCTGGCGTAATTACCGCAGGTGCAGCTGACGCCGCGTGCGCGCAGCGCATCGTCATTGCACAGCGCCTGCGGGAAGAGCGGCAGGCTGAAGAACTCGTCGCAGACGGAATCAGCGAATTCCTCGCAGGGCGGAACCTCGCAGAAGCCGTAGCTCGGCACGAGCATCTCGACCTTGGCGAGTACCTTGAGGATCGCGGTCACGCAGATCTCCAGCTCAAAGATGTTGTTGCCGACATATGTACCGGATACGCAGATCGCAGAGACCATCGCTTCGATGGTGTAGGGCACGATCGATTCATCCGGGATGGAGAGCAGCACGTCGCGGTCGATCGTGACGATGCCGCGGCCGATGTATTCGCGGCCGTTTGCGTCGGTGAAGAGGATGTCGATCGGCACGTCAATCTGGCAGCGCACGCGGGCGAAGCATGGCCGGTCGCACAGCCGCTCGACGGAGAGGTTGCGGATGGTGCCTTCGGTCGTCGTGGAGCGGCAGCTTTCGAATGTGATGGGCATTGCCGGCTGGTTGCAGCCATCGTTTTGTTCGCAGCCGCAGCCGGGCACGAGACCATAGCTGACCAGCGTGACGCGCTGCTCGCTCAGCTGCTCCTGATACAGACAGCTGTCGTATACGCGCTGAACCTGGATGCAGACGCGTTCGTTCAGGCCGGTCAGCACTTCATTTGCGGCGACGGAGCACGGACAATGGGTGGAGTTGGCGTTCTTATAGGAGTAAAAGCTCATGGCGCACGCCTCCTTGGGCAAATCGTTGATGAGGAGGTTCCTCACGATTCCAGATTATGCCGCGCAGCGCCGTGCGTGCATGCGCGCCGAAAAGAAGGGGAGAGATGAGATGCAACGGCGTGGAAGATGGGGCGCGGCAGGGCTTTTGCTGCTCTTTATGTTTTTTCTGCTGGGCGGCGCAGGCAGATATGCCATAAAGCGGCAGACGCCGTTGGTGATCGAAGTCATCGCACCGGCGCAGCAGGGAGCTTCGCAGGTTCCTGCACAGGCGAGGCCACGCGTGCTGCTCTATCATACGCATACCTGGGAAGCCTATGAAATGACGGAGGATACACAGTATACGCCCACGGAAACCTGGCGCACAAAGGACGAGCGATATAATATGGTGCGCATCGGCGAGGAATTGGGGCGATGCCTTGAGCAGCTGGGCTTTGAGGTCGTCCATGACAAAACGGCGTTTGAGCCGCCGAATCTGTCAAGCGCCTATACGCGTTCTCTGGAAATGCTGGAGGAAAGGCTTGCTGCCGGAGAAACCTACGATTATATTCTGGATATCCACCGGGATGCATACAGCGGCACATACAACGGGGCGAACTACGCGCAGGCGGACGGAAAGAAGATCGCCTATGTGATGCTGCTTGTGGGCAAGGGGACAGGCGCAACGAATTCTGGCTTTGACGAACGGCCGGACTGGCCGAAGAACCTCGACCTCGCGCAGCGTATCACGGACAGACTGAACGCGCAGCTGGAAGGCGTCTCGCGCGAGGTCAAGATCAAGACGGGCAGATTCAATCAGCATGTGTCCGCTGGCGCGCTGCTCATCGAGGTGGGCAATAACCGAAATACGCTGGAAGAGGCGCTTGCCGCATGCCCATTGATCGCTCGCGCGATCGCGCAGGTACATGCGAAAGGATCAGATTAGCTTTCGCATGTGGGTTAGCGCCGCTTTTTCCAGCCGGGAAACCTGCGCCTGACTGATGCCGATTTCCGAGGCGACCTCCATCTGCGTACGCCCCTGAAAGAAACGCAGCTGAATGATCTTCTGCTCCCGTTCGCTCAGCCGACGCAGCGCCTCGCTGATGGCGATATGCTCTAGCCAGTTCTCCTGGCTGACGCTCTCATCGCGTACCTGATCGCCCAGGGTCAGCGCGTCAGCGTTGTCCCCACCGATGGGCTCAAACAGGCTGATCGGATCCTGGATTGCCTCCAGCGCCAGCGTCACGTCTTCCGGGTCCAGTTCCAGCTTCCTGGCAATCTCCTCAATGCTGGGCTCGCGGCCGAGCTCGCGGCTGAGCTTTTCGCGCACGCCCAGCGCCTTGTAGGCGATATCCCGCAAAGAGCGGCTGACGCGAATGGCGTTGTTGTCGCGCAGATAACGCCGGATTTCGCCGATGATCATCGGGACGGCGTAGGTGGAAAAGCGGACGTTCTGCGTCACGTCGAAATTGTCCAGCGCCTTGATCAGACCGATGCATCCGACCTGAAACAGGTCGTCCACGTTTTCGCAGCGGTGATGAAACCGCTGCAGGATACTCAGAACGAGCCTGAGGTTGCCGCGGATAAATTCCTCGCGCGCTGCGCTGTCTCCACTGTGCACCAGGGGAAAGAGCTCGCGCATGCGTTCATTGGAGATCACGGGAAGCGAGGACGTATCCACGCCGCAGATTTCAACTTTGCCGATCGCCATCGGTTTACCTCCTCGTGGTGTGAAGATAAACGCATTATGACGGCGCATGGCGCAAAATATTCCCGGACAGGATGGTCATAATTTCGGGAAAGCGGCATATGCACAAGGAGAATTTGGGGATAAAACAGGAGGGAAGCGCATGACGTTTTCGGAATTGAGAAAAAAAGACGTCATCTGTATCGGCGACGGAAGGGTTCTGGGGCGGGTGGCAGATCTGGAATTCGACGCATCCGTCGGGCAGATTCGTGCCCTGATCGTACCGGGTGGATCGGGCATGACCTGTTTTTTCCATGGAGACAAAAGCCAGGCGGCTATTCCCTGGCAGCAGATTGCGTGCATCGGCGACGACGTGATCCTCGTTTCACAGCCCAAGTGCCGATGATCTGTAAATCTGTCAAGCGATGAAAAAAGAAGTTTACGTTTGCCGGGAGAAAGGGTATAATAGAAATTGGATATTTCTAAAGAAAGAGGTAGAATTCTGCCATGAAGTGCATATATTGTAATTGCACCGAGAGCCGCGTTGTCGATTCCCGTCCGACGGAAGACGGCGCGATCCGCCGCCGCCGCGAGTGCGAGGGCTGTCAGAGGCGCTTTACCACGTATGAAAAGATCGAGATGCTGCCGGTGTTTATCGTCAAAAAGGATAAGCGCCGCGAGCCGTTTGACAGCGCGAAGGTGCGCAGCGGCATTCTTAAGGCGTGCGAAAAGCGGCCGGTGCCGATCGAGGAGATTGAAAAGCTGGTCAATCACGTGGAGACGACCGTATGCCGTCAGATGGAGCAGGAGGTCACCAGCGAGCAGATCGGTCTGCTGATTATGGAAGGCCTCAAGTCGCTGGACGAGGTGGCGTATATCCGCTTTGCATCGGTGTATCGCCAGTTCAGGGACGTCCAGTCCTTCATGCAGGAGCTTCAGCAGCTGCTGGATACCCAGAATAAGCCGGAGGAATAACGGAATAACGAGCGCTGTGCGCGCCCATGCTGTCTGATGTAGCTTGATGATGGAGGCATGGGACGATGAAGAAGAGGAGATTGCGCGGCGCGGTGTTTTGTGCGGCGCTGGCTGCGCTGGCGCTGTATGCCTTGCCGCAAGAGAATACGGCATTGCAGGTTTCAAGCGCGCAGGCAGACGGCGCACGGGTTCTGATTCCGGGCGGACAGGTTGTGGGCGTGGCGCTCAAGACGCAGGGCGTGCTTGTGGTTTCACGGGTCAGTCGTCAGGAGATGAAGACCCCGCTGCGCGTGGGCGATGTGATATTGTCCGTACAGGGCAAGGACATCGACAGTGCGCAGGAGCTTTCCAGGCGGATCAATGAGGTCAATGCGGACAGTGTGGATCTGTCCGTTCTTCGCGGCGGCAGGGAGACCACGCTGCGGGCTGCGTCGCCGGTGAGCAGCGCGGATGGGAAACGGCGGCTCGGCGTATGGGTGCGCGACAGCACGGCCGGTGTGGGCACACTTTCCTATGTGGATCCCAATACGCAGGCATATGGTGCGCTCGGTCATGCGATTGTGGACGGCGACACGGGGGATATGCTCTGCGTGAAGGACGGCGCGATCATGGAGGCGGATATTGTCGGCGTTGCAAAGGGTGAGAGCGGACGCGCGGGCGAACTCAAAGGCAGCTTCCTCAAAGAGGGAAGGCAGATCGGTACGCTCCTATGCAACAGCGAATATGGCATATACGGCGTGATGAAAAAAGCGCCGCAGGACGCCCTTTATCCGCAGGGGCTTCCCGTGGGCGAGCGCAGCCAGGTGCACGAGGGCACGGCCATGATCATCTCAACCGTGGATGCGCACGGCCCACAGGCATACGATGTGGAAATCGTTCGCTGCGCCGTACAGGACAAGCCGGGTCAGAAGAGCATGGTTCTGCGTGTGACGGACGAACGCCTGCTGGAAAAGACCGGCGGTATTGTGCAGGGCATGAGCGGCAGCCCGATCATTCAGGATGGAAAGATCATCGGCGCGCTGACGCATGTGCTGGTCAACGATCCGACGATGGGCTATGGGATCTTCATTGAGACGATGCTCGACGCCGCGGCATAGAGCATCTCCTTTGCGCAAGGGAACCTGCCGTGCCGCTGGATTTGAGATTTCCTGCCGCAAAGCTTCCGATGAAATGACATGAGAAGAGAAAGCATGGGCACTGCCTGTGCTTTCCTGTGTATACATTACCAAGAGCATGATATACAACAGTATGGCTTGAAGGAGTCTGCCAATGAATACGTCTGTATCCAAAAGTCGGCTTTACGATGTCGCTAAATGCATCACGACGATTCTGGTCGTAGTCGCACACGCAACGCGTATGTATACGCCCGCCGGGGCGATCCCTGCTGCGAAGCAGTCTGCTTTTTTGAGGAATTTCACCAACTATGTATATGTGTTTCATATGCCTCTGTTTGTGATGCTTTCAGGCTGCGTGTTTGGTTACTGTATCGAGCGGGGAAAATACAGCGATGTGTTGGCGTTTGTAAAAAACAAAGGCAAGCGCCTGCTGATTCCGTATGCTGCGTTTGGAATCCTGTATGTTGCACCGGTGATGCATATGCTGCGCCTGACCAATCTCGGGTATATGAGCTATGTGGTCAATGGAATTGTATTGTCTAAAGATTCCCGGCATCTGTGGTATCTTCTGGCCCTGTTCTGGATTTTTCTGATTTGCATACTTATGAGGCCGCTGCTGATAAAGGGAACGAAGGGACTCGTGATTTCCGGTGCTGTCAGTCTGCTGCTGTTTGCCGCTTCGGGATGTATGCCCAATGTGCTTCAGCTGTCTGCTGCCTGCAATTACCAGTTGTTCTTTTTTGCCGGGATTCTGTTTAATCGCTTTTATTCAGACATCGAACGGCTGTTTCATAAGTTTCGCATGATCGGATATCTCCTGCCGGCCGCCTTGCTCATGATGTTCGTTTCCAACCCGAATATGCTTACGGAGTATGCTTACAAGGGAATCGGCCTTGTCATGATGATGTTCATCTGTTGGGCCCTGCTCTGCCGGTTCCCGGATGTGCTTGGGCATCCGATCCTGAAGCGCATCAAACAGAACTCCTTCGGTATTTATCTGTTTCATCCGATGATCATCTATGTCTTGTTTGCTCTGCTCGGAAAGCGGGACATTTCGCCCATTTTCCTGAGTGTGTTTGCATCTGCCGCAGCGATACTTCTGTCCGTTTATGCAACGGGGCTGATGCGTAAGCTGCGTCTGCATCTGCTGATCGGCGAATAACGGAATTGCCCGATGCAGATCCAATCAACTATGAAGGCGGGAAATGGAACATGCTGGTACATGTGCTCTTTGCTGTGCGCGACAGGCGAAGTCTGCAGCGTCTGATCGGAGATATGGACGAGCATTGCATTTTTGACATCGTGACGACGGGCGTGCAGGCGCTGCAGGCCTGCAGGAAGGCTGTGCCGGATATCCTGGTGATCGATGCTGTACTGCCGGGGCTAGACGGTCTTGGCGTGGTGGATCGCTTAAGGCGTGATCTTGGCGGGCGCATGCCGCGGGTGATCGGCGGCTCGCGCACATGCTTTGGGCGAGCGGGCTTTCTGCGCCGCGGCGCGGATGCGGTCGTCGCAACGCCATGGAAACCAGAGACACTGAAAAGCGCTCTTTTGCTGGCGATGGCAGATAGGGAGGAGCGCATCGATTGGGAGGCGCTCCGTCCGGCGAGGATAAAGGCAGGAGAGCTGCTTGAGCGAATGGGCATGCATGCCTCGCTCAAAGGCTATGCCTATCTTTCCTGCGCGGCAGCCTTAGCCAGCGAGAACGAGTCGCGGCTGCATGCCATCGGCAAGGGGCTTTACGCGCCGCTGGCAAAGCATTTTCGCACGACGAGTGGGAATGTCGAGCGCCTCATCCGGCACGCGGTGGAGAGCACCATGAGCGCGGCGCGGGCCAGGGGCGTATATTCGCTCTTTGGCAATACGATCGACCCTGCAAAGGGCAAGCCCACCAATGCGCAGATCATCGCGCTGCTTGCGCAGAAGATGCGGGTGGGAAACAGTGAGCAAGAATAAAGCAATATGAAAAACGCCGCGTCCCAATGGGACGCGGCGTTTTGTGAGCATTTCCGTTTATTCTGTTTTACAGGGTGACAGTTTTTCTGGTTTCAGAGGACTCGTAAATGCCCAGAATGATCTCCAGCGGCAGACGGCCGGAGTAAGCGGTGGCGAGGAGCTCTTCGCCGCTGAGGATCGAGCGAACCAGGTTGCCGATCTGCAGCACGTGGCCGGCGTTGTCGATCGCCATCGGATCGGACGCACCGGAATTCTTCGCCTGCGCGCCGACCGGCAGCCTGCACTCGAAATCGCCCAGATCCCAGTTGATGATGCTGTTCTCCTCCAGAACGACGCTGCCCTTGTCGCCGCTGATGACAATGCGGCGCGGATAGCCCGGATAGCAGGTGGTGGAACCTTCGATGATGCCCAGCGCACCGTTTTCAAACTCGAGCACGGCGGCAGCGGCGTCTTCGACCTCCAGAGGCTTGCCGCCCTTTTCGCGGGTCAGGCAGCGCGCAATGCCGTTGATCGTCTTGACCGGGCCGAGCAGATAGCGGAATACGTCCACGCCGTGAATGCCCTGATTCATCATTGCGCCGCCGCCGTCCATCGCCTTGGTTGCACGCCATGCGCCGGAGTCATAGTAGGCATTGGCGCGATAATAGCGCATGGACAGGCTCGCATGCGTGATCCTGCCGAACGCGCCGGCGTCGATCGCACGCTTGACCTCCTGCGTGGAGGCAGCGAAGCGATACTGGGAAATGATGCAGACCTTCATGCCGGTTTCCTTTTCGGCGGCGATCAGCGCGTCCGCCTCGGCGAGGGTCAGGCTCATCGGCTTTTCGCACACGACATGCTTGCCGGCTTTCATCGCGGCGATCGCCTGGCTGGTGTGCAGGCCGCTGGGCGAACAGATGCTCACGGCGTCGACCTGCGGATCTTCCAGCAGGGCCTCGAGGGTGTCATAGCCCTTCACGCCGTATTCGGCGACGAACTTATCCAGGCTGGGTCTGCGCGGGCTGAAAGCGGCCACGAGCTCTGCGCCAGCGATTTCGCGGATAGATTTTGCATGAAATTTGGCGATCGCGCCGCAGCCGATGATGCCAAAACGTACTTTCTTGTCCATATTCAACTCTCCGTCTCTGTGGGCCACGCGGACGACCGTTGCTGCGCGCGGACTAAAGGGTGATTGATGTATCGAAGGATCAGCGTTTTTTCCGGATGCTGAGTGTGTATTAAGAATAAATGATCTGCATGAGCGTGTCAACGAAAAATGTACAGATGCTGCATGCCATGAGCGAGCCGATGGATTGCGCACATTGAAAAAGCGTGCCGGATGCAGTATAATAAGAACGTGGGGTATTGTCCTGTTTTTGGATGCATTCTGCCATTCCTTGAAAGGAGAACGGATATGAATAAAAAAGCGATTCTGATTGTGCTGGACAGCGTGGGCATCGGCGCGCTTGCGGATGCCGCCGCGTATGGCGACGTCGGGGCAGATACGCTGGGCCATATTGTCGCGTCCTGCCATCCGCAGATTCCCAATATGATGAACCTTGGTCTGGGCAATATCGATGCAATCAGCTTTTCCAGTGATGTGACTGCGCCGCAGGGTTGCTATGGCAAGCTCAAGGAGGTTTCCGCAGGCAAGGACACGACAACCGGTCACTGGGAGATTGCCGGCGTGCAGCTCGCCCGTCCGTTCCCGACCTTCCCGGATGGTTTCCCGCAGGATTTTATCGAGCGCTTCGAGCAGGCGACCGGCCGCGGTACGCTGGGCAATAAGCCTGCCTCCGGCACGGCGATCCTCGACGAGCTGGGCGAGGAGCACATCGCTACCGGCAAGCTGATCGTCTATACCTCCGCCGACAGCGTCTTCCAGATTGCTGCCAACGAGGAGGTTGTCCCTGTTGCAGAGCTTTATCGTTATTGCGAGATTGCGCGCGAGATGCTCACCGGCGATCTGGAGGTCGGCCGCGTGATTGCGCGTCCGTTTGTGGGCGAGAAGGCCGGCGCGTTCAAGCGAACAGGGAATCGCCGCGATTTCAGCGCCGTGCCGCCGACGACCATGCTCGATCTGCTCGAGCAAAACGGCAAGACCGTCTACGGCGTGGGCAAGATTGAAG
The DNA here is from genome assembly GCA_015056305.1 of Clostridiales bacterium. Lineage (GTDB taxonomy): Bacteria > Bacillota > Clostridia > Christensenellales > Aristaeellaceae > Ventricola. The sequence continues at coordinate 18,278 of SVGO01000018.1, forward strand.
ATATCTTCTGCCTGCGCGGCATCACCAAGTCCAATCATGCGGCGGGCAACGCCAAGTGCATGGAGGCGACGTTTGCCGCCATGCAGGAGGACTTTGACGGCCTGCTGTTCGTCAATCTCGTGGACTTTGACATGGTCTATGGCCATCGCCGTGACGTCGAGGGCTATGCGAAGGCGCTGGAGACGTTCGATGCACAGATCCCGCAGATCAAGGCGCTTATGGGCGAGGACGATATCCTGATCCTGACCGCGGATCACGGCTGCGATCCCTGCCACACGGGCACGGATCACACGCGCGAGCATGTGCCGGTGCTGGTCTGGGGCAAGAAGCTGAGGGGCGGCGTGAACCTCGGCATCCGCGAGACGTACGCCGATCTGAGCGCGACGGTGCTGGATTTCTTTGGCATTGAAAATACGCTCAAGGGTACGTCGATGCTCCCTGAGATGAAATAAGAAGATGGAATGCGTATGGAGATTCTCTTTCAGGACAGGGATCTGGCTGTGATTGTCAAGCCCGTCGGGCTTGAGTCGCAGGCGCAGGTGCCGCAGGAGCTGGAAAAGCAGCTCGGCGGCACGTTCTATCCCGTGCACAGGCTGGATCTGAACGTTGGCGGTGTGATGGTCTACGCCCGCACGAAGCAGGCTGCTGCTGCGCTTTCCCGTGCGATTCAGGAGGGCGCGATGGTCAAGGAATACGTGGCCTTGGTGCACGGCGCGCCGCCGGAGAGCGGCGATTGGGAGGATCTGCTGTTTAAGGATTCCTCCAAGAACAAGGTGTTCGTGGTCAAACGCATGCGCGGCGGCGTGAAAAAGGCGCGTCTGGAATACAGGCGGCTCACGCAGGGCGAAACCTCGCTCGTACATATCCGCCTTTATACGGGCCGCAGCCATCAGATCCGCGTGCAGTTTTCCAGCCGCGGCTTCCCGCTGGTGGGCGACCACAAGTACGGCTCGCGCGACGGGGCAAGCGCGCCGATGCTCTTTTCCTGCCGGATCACATTCCCGTGGAAAGGGAAGAGCCGCAGCTTCGAGGCGTATCCTGATTGGGCGCGGCCGGTAGCGGCTGCTGCCTCCGAAGAGACGAATGCGTAGAACAACCAAGAATAAATGTACGATTCAAAAGCAAAGGAGGCGGCAAAATGGACGAAATGAAGCGAATCAACCTGGCGGCAGAAAAGGCGATTTCCGTGCTGGGCGGCGCCGAAATCGGCGTGATTCTGGGCAGCGGCCTGGGCGACTATGCCGATACGATTCGGGATGCAAAGCGACTTGCGTACAGCGAGATCCCAGGCTTCCCGGTGTCCACCGTGCCGGGGCATGCGGGCATGCTGGTCGGCGGCGAGCTGCATGGCCGACGCGTGGTGATGATGCAGGGCCGCTTTCATTATTACGAAGGCTACTCGATGAAGGACGTGACGCTGCCTGTCCGCGTGATGCAGAAGATGGGCGTGAAGACGCTGATTGTGACCAATGCGTGCGGCGGCGTGAACCTGTCCTTCAAACCCGGCGATCTGATGGTGATCACCGACATGCTCAGCCTGACCGGCGTCAATCCGCTGATGGGCCCGAATCTCGACGAATTTGGTCCGCGCTTCCCGGATATGAGCTGTGTGTTTGACAAGGAGCTGCGCGCGCTGGCGCACAGCTGCGCGACCCAACAGGGCATGCGCCTGCAGGAGGGCGTATACTGCCAGTTCCCCGGCCCGTGCTACGAGACGCCGGCGGAGGTGCGAATGGCGCGCATCCTCGGCGCGGACGCGGTGGGCATGTCCACCGTGCCGGAAGCCATGGTCGCCCGCCACGGCGGCATGCGTGTGCTGGGCGTCAGCTGCATCACCAATATGGCGGCGGGCATCCTCAATCAGCCGCTGTGCCATGAAGAGGTGACCGAGACGGCAAACCGCGTCAAAGAGCAGTTCAAGGGATTGCTTGATGGTGTGATTGCGAAACTGTAAAATCCGGCTGCAGGCAAGGTTTTGCGCAGCGCCGGATGGGAATGTACGGAGGATAAGCCATGGAAAAGTGGGGCGCCGTAGCGCAGGTGGTTGCGCCGATTTTCGCGGCGGTGTTCATGGGCATTTGGGCGCGCAGAAAAAGCCTGCTGACGCTCAAAGAAGTGAAGGGTCTGCAGCAGTACGTGATGAACTTTGGCGTGCCCTGCGTGCTGTTCAACTCCTGCCTGGGCGCAGCGATGAGCGCGGAATCGGCAGCCAGCTTTGCAATGGTCTTTCCGACCATTCTGCTGAGCATGCTCTTTGCGTTCTTTGTGCTCAGAAAGAAAATGCCTTATCACAATCTGCCCATGCTTTTTGCTGCGCAGGAAAGCGGTATGCTGGGCATTCCACTGTATCTGACGCTGTTCGGCGCGGCGCATGTGTTCAAGATGGGCGTGCTGGATCTGGCGCAGTCGCTGGTGTCCATTGCCACGCTCTCGATCCTTGCGGCGGACACCGGAGAGAATCCGACGCCTGGCGCGATTGCCGGCAAGGTGCTGCGCTCGCCGATGCTGCTGATGAGCGCTGCGGGCCTACTGCTGAATGTCTCCGGGGCGAAGGTTGTGCTGGATCAGGCAGGTCTGCTGGATGTGCTTACGGCAATGACGGAGTTTATCGCGCAGCCTGTCAGCGCGCTGATGCTCTTCAGCGTCGGCTTCAGCCTTTCCCTGTCGGAGAGGAATCGAAGCGTGATCATGCGCCTGAGCGCTATTCATTTTATTCTTCTGGCAGGCGCAGGCCTGATCATGCAGGGAATCATGCTGCTGATTCCGCATGTGGAAGCCGAAACGCGCTGGGCGATCCTCATGTACACCACGCTGCCGGGCAGCTATATCGCCACGACGCTGGGCCGGACGCAGGAGGAGACGGAGATCGCTTCCGGCGTGTGTTCGCTGCTGACGATCGTCAGCCTTGCGGTGTTCTGCGTGATCGCCGTGTTTGTGGCATAAATGGAATAACAAAAAACCGCGGTCTCTGTTCTGCAAAGATCGCGGTTTTTTCGTTATCGGGAATCAGAGCTTCGCCATCGCGTCATTCAGGCGCTTCATGGCTTCGTCCTTGCCCAGCAGATAGAGCATCTCGAACGCGCCGCCCGGGGTCGCAGTGCGGCCAGTGACGGCGATGCGCAGCGGCCAGAGCACGGTGGCGTTCTTCATGCCGGTCTGCGGGATGGCCTCCATGATCACGTCGTGCAGCGTCGTCTCGCTCCAGTCGGTAATGCCCTCGAGGATCGGCTTCACAAACTCCAGCGCGGTTTTGCTGGTCTCCAGCGTGGACTTGCTCTTCTTGTTGACGAACATCGCCACGTCCAGCTCCGGCATCTCGGCCAGGAAGTCAACCATGCCCGGCAGCTGGGAGAAGATCTCCGTGCGCGCCTGCAGCAGCTCGGAAATACGCTTGAAGTCGAACTTCTGGGGATCGAGCACCTTCGCCAGCCACGGCGCAGCCTTCTCCTGGAACTGCTCCGGGGTCAGCTTGCGGATGTACTCGGCGTTGAACCACTTCATCTTGTCGTAATCGAAGAAGGACGGGCTCTTGGACAGGCCCTCGAGATCAAAGATCTCTTCCAGCTCCTTGAGGGAGTAGAATTCGCGCTCGCCGCGCGGGCTCCAGCCCAGCAGAACCAGATAGTTGATGATCGCCTCGACCAGGTAGCCGTCGGCCATCAGGTCCTCAAAGGAGGGATCGCCCTGGCTCTTGGACATCTTGCGCTTGACGATCGCCTTCTTCGGCTGGCCGTTTTCGTCCAGCACGAGGTTGCCGTTTTCGTCGGTCTCCATGGTGTAAACGCCGGTCTTCTTGTCGCGCAGCGTGCCCTCGACCATAACCGGGGTCAGATGCACATACGTCGGCGGAGTCCAGCCGAAGGCCTCGTAGAGCAGATTGTACTTCGGGGCGGAGGAGAGGTACTCGTTGCCACGCATGACATGGGTGATGCCCATGGTGTGGTCGTCGATGACGTTGGCGAAGTTGTAGGTCGGCAGGCCGTCGGCCTTGATGAGCACGTTGTCATCCAGCGTGTCGCAGTCGACCTCGACATGGCCGTAGATCACGTCGTCAAAGCCCGCCTTGCCCTCGGTGGGAACGTTCTGGCGGATGACGTAGGGCTCGCCGGCAGCGATCTTCGCCTCGATCTCTTCCTTGCTCAGATGCAGGCAGTGCTTGTCGTACTTGAAGGTCTCGCCCTTGGCGTCGGCCTTGGCGCGCTCCTCGTCCAGGCGCTCCTTGGTGCAGAAGCAGTAGTAGGCGCCACCCTTTTCGACCAGCTCCTTGGCGTAGGGGAGGTACATGTTCTTGCGCTCGGACTGGACGTACGGGCCGCACGGGCCGCCGACGTCCGGGCCTTCGTCGTGCAGAAGACCGGCGGTCTTCATGGAATTGTAGATCACGTCGACAGCGCCCTTCACCTCGCGCTCCTGATCGGTATCCTCGATGCGCAGGATGAACTTGCCGCCATTGCGGCGCGCCCAGAGATAGGTATACAGCGCGGTGCGCAGGTTGCCCAGATGCATATAGCCGGTCGGGCTCGGCGCAAAGCGCGTGCGGACTTCGTTAGACATGGATGCTCTCTCTTTCTTGCGAAGACGGGGGAAACGAGGGAGACGATGCGGGCTCTGCCCGCACCCGGCAGGGACATTGTCCCTGCACCCTTCCTCCGCTTCGCGGCAGTTTTAAGATATTGGGAGAGGGGCGGCTATTGCCGCCCCATGAATAGATGCTTTTAACAGGCGCGAAGCGCGCATGGGGTCAAGGGGCGAAGTCCCTTGCAGGGGGTTGGGGACGGCGTCCCCAACGTTCTCCCTCGCTGCCCACTTAGTCGAGCTTGAAGCTGTCCTTGAGCGTCACGACGCGGTTGAAGACTTCGAGCTCGTCGGTGGAATCCTTGTCCTTGCTGAAGTAGGCGGTGCGCATGAACTGGAAGTTCTCGCCGACCTTAGCCTCCTTGAGCCACGGCTCGGCATAGCCGCGCACAACCGTAAGGGATTCCGGATTGAGCTTCTGGCCACCAAAGGCAGCGTTCTCGGCCTCGTCCTCGGTCTCCTCGGCTTCGTCGGCGGTGTCCTCGTCCAGGAAGAGCACATCATACAGGCGCGCCTCGAAGGGCATATTCTCCTTCGCGCTGACCCAGTGGATCGTGCCCTTGACCTTGCGGTCCGCGCCCGGCATGCCGGACTTGGTGTCAAAGTCGACGGTGCAGTAGACGCAGGTGACGTTGCCGCTTTCGTCCACGTCCCAGGAATCGCACTTGACGATGTAAGCGCCCTTGAGGCGAACCTCGCCGTCCGGCTTGAGGCGGAAGTACTTCTTCGGCGCGTCGACCATGAAGTCCTCGCGCTCGATGTAGAGCTCACGGGTGAAGGGAACGTCGTGCGTGCCCACCTCCGGCTTCTTCGGATGGTTCTCGATGGTGCAGATCTCGGTTTTGTCCTCCGGATAGTTGGTCAGCACGACCTTGATCGGATCGAGCACGGCCATCGCGCGCGGGGCGACCTCGTTCAGGTCATTGCGCACGCAGAACTCGAGCATGCGGTGATCGACGATGGAGTCGGTCTTCGCCACGCCGACGCGATCGATGAAATCGCGCACAGCGGCGGAGGTATAGCCGCGGCGGCGCATGCCGGCGAGCGTGGGCATGCGAGGATCGTCCCAGCCGGCAACGATGTTGTTCTCCACCAGATAGCGCAGCTTGCGCTTGCTCATGACGGTGTTGGTCAGGTTCAGACGGGCGAACTCGATCTGGCGCGGCTTCTGCTCAAAGCCGCAGACCTCGACCACCCAGTCATACAGCGGGCGATGGATCTCGTACTCCAGGGAGCACAGGGAATGGGTCACGCCTTCGAGCGCGTCGCCGATCGGATGGGCAAAGTCGTACATCGGATAGATGCACCACTTGTCGCCGGTGCGGTGATGCGTGGCATACTTGATGCGGTAGATCGCCGGGTCGCGCAGGTTGATGTTCGGGGAGGCCATGTCGATCTTTGCGCGCAGGGTACGGCTGCCCTCCGGGAACTCGCCGTTTTTCATGCGCAGGAACAGATCCATGTTCTCTTCCGGCGTGCGGTCGCGGTAGGGGCTGTTCTTGCCCGGCTCCTTGAGCGTGCCGCGATACTCGCGCATCTCTTCCTTGGTCAGGTCGTCGACATAAGCCAGGCCGCGGCGGATCAGATCGCAGGCATACTCAAAGATCTGGTCGTACTGCTCGCTGGCGTAGTACACGCCGCCGTATTCAAAGCCCAGCCAGTGGATGTCGTCCTTGATGGCTTCGACAAATTCTTCCTTTTCCTTGGTGGGGTTGGTATCGTCAAAGCGCAGGTTGCAGACGCCGTTAAACTTTTCGGCGGTGGCGAAGTCCACCGTCAGCGCCTTCACATGGCCGATATGCAGATAGCCGTTGGGCTCGGGCGGGAAACGGGTCTGGACGCGGCCGTCGTTCTTGCCTTCGGCCAGGTCAGCCTTGATCGCTTCCCAGATAAAATTGCTTCTCTCTTTGATTTCTTCCGCCATGGGAATCCCTCCTCGGTATACAGGGTGGGTATGATTTGCCCTAGTATCCATAATAAAGCAGTATACTATACTTGCGCTTTTTTTTCAATCGTTGATTGACAATTTCGCGCTTTGCCCCGCATTATTTGGGGCACAGAGAAAATCCGTGCTGATTCTGAAAAACTCGTCCTGATTGGTTATCATAGCGGGATGACCGCCCGAATCAAACAGATGGATTCTTCCGTGACCGATCCAGCGGAGCATATCTCTATAGGTGTTTTCCAGATAGTGTTCAGATACGGCAGACATAAACTCATCTTTTTTGCTGCCGGTCAGTAATATATCGGCTTTCAGAGCATGCAGGGGTTTATGATAAAAACACCCTATTTCTTTTTCATGCCGGATGATTGCAGATGTATCATGATCGACAATCTCTTCCCAATCCGGACCATGCATATATACATAAAATGCTCTTGCGTTTTGATCGGATTTGGCGCGCGCTCTATCAACGAGAAGATTCTCAGTAAAGGCTTTATGCGGCGTTTCTCCCTCGAAGCTGTCGGCGATGACTCTGCCAACAAGCTCCGGTGCTTCCAGGGCGACGTTGATGGCAACCAGTGCGCCGCCGCTGCTTCCGATTATGCTTACATCGGTATATTGCTTTCCCTTCAAAAAAGCGATTACTTGCTGTGCTTCATAAAACCATAAATCGACAGGGAATTCATGGAGCCTGTCTGATTTTCCGTGCCCAAGAAAATCGATGAGTATAACACGATGGCCTTCCTTGTATTTTTCTGCAATCTGTGCATACATGTTGGATGAAGCCGTATTTCCGTGAAGGAACAGCAGCGGCTTTCCTGTACCGGATTCATGATAATACATGCGTTTATGGTCAAAAACAAAATAACTCATTTTAAGCCCTCCTGGAATCTGTTGCATTCGTGAGCAGGGCTTTTTGCCCTGCAGTTAAATCATCCTCATTTCTATCGGCCGCCCTTCAAATACAGATTATCACATTCATAGTATCACAGCCATATAAAAACAGCAAGCCACGCTGCTTGCATGGCTTGCTGCTAAATAGCTTGTACCGTTACTCGATGCCCAGCACCGGGTAATCCTGCGCCTCAATGGCCTGGCGCAGCACGTCGTCCGCGACCGGCTTGTCCATCGTCACGATGGCGGTGCCCGCCTCGTGGCTCACTTCAGCCTCGATCACGCCGTCGATGGCCTCCAGCGTCTTCTTCACGCGGGCTTCGCAGTGCCTGCACATCATGCCTTCGATCTTCATCGTCTTGGTCATGGGTTTTACCTCCTTGTGTTTTCTCTTGATTTTCTTATCTTTTGCCGCGTCGTGCAGCTTAAAAAGATTCAGTCTCAGCGCATTGGTCACCACGCAGAAGCTCGACAGGCTCATCGCCGCCGCGCCGAACATCGGGCTGAGCTTCAGCCCGAAGAGCGGATACCACACGCCTGCCGCCAGCGGAATGCCGATGACGTTGTAGAAGAACGCCCAGAAGAGATTCTCATGGATGTTTTTCAGCGTCGCGCGGCTCATGCGGATGGCCGCAGGCACGTCGGAAAGACGGCTGTGCATGAGCACCACATCCGCCGCATCGATGGCGATGTCCGTGCCCGCGCCGATAGCGATGCCGATGTCTGCGCGGGTGAGGGCGGGCGCGTCGTTGATGCCGTCGCCGACCATGGCGACCTTGCCCTGGAGCTTGAGCTTGCGGATCACCTGCTCCTTGCCGCTGGGGAGCACGCCTGCGATGACCTCGTCCACGCCAGCCTGCGCGCCGACGGCGCGGGCCGTGCGCTCGTTGTCGCCGGTGAGCATGACCACGCGGATGCCCATGTTTTGAAGCGCTTTGATCGCTGCCGGGCTGTCTTCCTTGATCACGTCCGCCACGGCGATTACGCCCAGCAGCTGCTTGTCTTTGGCAAAGAGCAGCGGCGTCTTGCCCTGAGAGGCAAGAACTTCGCAAAGCGCAAGCGTCTTTTCAGAGATGTCCGCCACGGTCTGCATGTATTTCATGCTGCCGCCGCTGAGCAGATCGCCGCCAAGCTTTGCGCGCAGGCCGTTGCCCGGCAGCGCGCGGAAATCGCTGATTTCCTGCGCGGGGATGGCTTCTTCCTCGGCGCGCTTCATGATCGCGCGGGCGAGGGGATGCTCGCTGCGGCTTTCCAGCGCGCAGGCGAGAGAGAGAAGCTCAGCCTCGGTGATTCCGTCTGCCGGCAGGATGTCGGTAACCTTCGGCTCGCCTTTGGTGATCGTGCCGGTCTTGTCTAGGGCAACGATCTCGGTCTTGCCGGTCTCCTCCAGCGAGACAGCGGTTTTGAAGAGAATGCCGTTCTTTGCGCCCATGCCGTTGCCGACCATGATCGCCACCGGCGTCGCCAGACCCAGCGCGCACGGACAACTGATCACCAGCACGGAGATGCCGCGGGCGAGGGCGAAGCCCAGCGTCTGCCCGGCCAGAAGCCATGCAGCCGTGGTGATCACGGCGATGGAGATGACCGCAGGCACGAACACGCCGGAGACCCTGTCGGCGACCTTGGCGATGGGCGCCTTGGTCGCGGCTGCGTCGGAGACCATCTTGACGATCTGGGAAAGCGTTGTATCCTCGCCCACGCGCGTGGCCTCGCAGCGGATGAAGCCGGACTGATTGACCGTCGCAGCGGAAACCATGTCACCCGGCGCCTTGTCCACGGGGATGCTCTCGCCGGTGAGCGCGCTCTCGTTTACAGCACTCTCGCCTTCGAGCACCACGCCGTCCACCGGGATGTTTTCGCCCGGACGCACGACAAACACGTCGCCCTTGCGCACCTGATCAATGGGCACGGTCACTTCCTGCCCGTCGCGCAGGAGCACGGCGGTCTTGGGCGCGAGCTTCATCAGGCTCCTGAGCGCATCGGTGGTCTTGCCCTTGGATCGGGCCTCGAGCATCTTGCCCACGGTGATCAGCGCGAGGATCATCGCCGCGGATTCAAAGTAGAATTCGTGCATGTAGCCCATCACGGCCTCGTGATCGCCCAGCATCTGTGCCTGTGTCATCGCGAAGAGGGCATAGGTGCTGTAGACAAACGATGCGCCGGAGCCGAGGGCGACCAGTGTGTCCATGTTCGGTGCGCGGTGGATGAGCCCCTTGAAGCCGCTGATGAAGAATTTCTGATTGATGATCATCACGATGGCGGCGAGCAGCAGCTGCAGCAGGCCCATCGCGATGTGATTGCCTTTAAGGAAAGCCGGCTCCGGCCATCCCCACATCATCGCGCCCATCGAGAAATACATGAGCACGATGACGAAGCCCAGCGAGGCGATCAGGCGGCGCCTGAGCATGGGCGTTTCGTGATCGGCGAGCGCGTCTTCGTCCATCGCCGCAGCGTGGTTTGCTGTGCTGTTGGCTTCGCCCTTGAGGCTCGCGCCGTATCCGGCGTCCTGCACAGCGTTGATGACGGCTTCGGCGCTGGCCGTGCCCTCCACGCCCATGGAGTTGGTGAGCAGGCTCACCGAACAGCCCGTCACGCCCGGAACGGCGCTTACAGCTTTTTCTACGCGCGCGCTGCATGCGGCGCAGCTCATGCCTGTTACGTTGTATTGCTCCATACGATTCCTCCTTTGGAATGCCGGTTATTTCATCAGTTTTTGAAGGGTAGAAACGAGTTCGTCGATGGTTTCATCTTTGCCGTCCCGGATGTCCTGCGCGACGCAGGTCTTGATGTGATTGGCAAGCAGCACTTTGGTGAAGCTGTTCAGTGCGGAGCTTGCGGCAGATATCTGCGTGAGGATATCCGTACAGTAGGCATCACGCTCGATCATGCCGCGAATGCCGCGGATCTGGCCTTCGATGCGGTTGAGCCGCGTGATCAGGTCTTTGACTTCTTTTTCTGTGCGTTCCTTGGTCTTGTGGCAGCAGCAGGCTGTTTCGCTCATGATCTCACTCCTTTGCTATGTATCCTGATTATATACCCTATGGGGGTATATTGCAAGAGCATAAACGAAAAAAGGACCGCCTCTTTTGGCGATCCTGTGATGCTTGCAAAATAGATTAAACCTGCGCGAAGCGAAGAAGGGGTTTGGGGACAACGTCCCCAAGCGGGCTTGGGCGGCAGCCCAACGTTTCCCTGTGCAAATCAGGCAAGGCGCTGTTCGCGATTTCTCTTTTCCAGCCAGACCATGAGCACCGTGATGTCTCCGGGGGATACGCCGGAGATGCGGCTGGCTTCGCCAAGGGAGCGCGGCTGCTGGGCGGTCAGCTTCTGGCGCGCCTCGATGCGCAGCGTGTCCAGCGTCATATAGTCAAAATCCTGCGGCAGGAGCATATTTTCGCTCCTTCGGAAATTCTCGACCTGCTTGCGCTCCTTGTCCAGATAGCCTTCGTAGCGCAGGAAGATATTGACCTGCTCCTCGACGGCGCGGGGAAGGGGCAGCCAGGCGGGATCGACGTCCTTCAGATCGGCGTATACAATGCCCGGCCTGCGCAGCAGATCTGCCGCGCATACGCTGCCGCTCGCTTCGCCCTGTCCGTGCTGGGCGAGCCAGCTGTCCAACGTTTCGCTCTTGGAGATCCAGGTCTTTTTGAGCCTTGCGATGGCTTCGTCGGTCTGATCGCGCTTTGCCTGCATGCGCGCAAGGCGTTCGTCCGATGCGAGGCCCACGCGATGGCCGATTTCCGTCAGGCGAAGGTCAGCGTTGTCCTGGCGCAGCAGCAGGCGGTATTCGCATCGGCTGGTCATCATCCGATAGGGCTCGTTCGTGCCCTTGGTCGTCAGATCGTCCACCAGCACGCCGGTGTAGCCCTGATCGCGGCCGAGGATGACGCTCTCTTTTCCGTTTATATACAGAGCTGCGTTGATGCCGGCAAGGATGCCCTGTGCGCCGGCCTCCTCATAGCCGCTGGTGCCGTTGATCTGTCCGGCAAAGAAGAGTCCTTTGTGACTGCGCAGCGACAGATCCGCGCGCAGCTGCAGCGGATCGATGCACTCGTACTCGATCGCATAGGCAAGCCGCAGCACGCGCGCGCGCCGCAGGCCCGGGATGGTGTGCAGCATCGCCATCTGCACGTCCTCCGGCAGCGAGGTAGAAAGCCCCTGCACATACCATTCGTTGGTCGACAGGCCTTCCGGCTCCAGGAACAGCTGATGACGGTCCTTGTCGGCAAAACGCATGATCTTGTCCTCGATGGAAGGGCAGTAGCGTGCGCCGGTGCCCTTGATCGCGCCCTGATACATGGGCGCGCGATGGATATTCTCGCGGATGATGCGGTGGGTTTCCTCGTTCGTGTAGGTCAGGTAGCATTGCGCGCGGTTTTCCATCGTGCCATCCGTCATGAACGAGAACGGCGTGATTTCTTCGTCGCTGGGCTGGGGTTCCATCTCGTCAAAGTCGATGGAAGCTTCGTCGATGCGCGGCGGCGTGCCGGTCTTGAATCTGCGCAGGGAGATGCCGAGCTTGCGCAGCGCGCCCGAGAGATGGCAGGAGGAAAGCAGGCCCTGCGGGCCGCCCTGCCAGCTACATTCGCCGATGATGATCCGGCTGTCCATATATACGCCCGAGCAGATGACCAGCGCAAGGCAGGCGATTACCGCGCCCGTGGTTGTCTTTACGCCGGTGATCACGTTTCCGTCTGTGAGGATCTCGCCGCATTCTCCCTGACGAACCTCGAGGTTTTTCTCGGCAAAGAGCGCGCGCTTCATTCTGTCCTGATAGGCGCGCTTGTCCGCCTGCGCGCGCAGCGAATGCACGGCAGGGCCCTTGCCCGTGTTGAGCATGCGGGACTGGATAAACGTGTCGTCGATCGCCCGGCCCATCTCGCCGCCCAGCGCGTCGATCTCACGCACGAGATGACCCTTGCCCGTGCCGCCGATGGCCGGATTGCAGGGCATGAGCGCGATGGCGTCCAGGTTCAGCGTCAGCAGCAGGGTTTTTGCGCCCATGCGCGCGCAGGCAAGCGCTGCCTCGCAGCCTGCGTGGCCTGCGCCGACGATCACGATATCAAAACGATCCATACGATCCTCCGAAACGATAGGGAAATAAGCAGACGATATTATAGCACAACAATCGGAATTTGTCTGCAAATCATTGATCTTTTCATATTTTCTGTGTACAATTGAATCGTGGCGAAAATATGTCAATGAGAAATTTGTAACGAGCGTGAAGGAATTGTTAAGCGCGGATGCAAATTATGGAAGAAATCGAAAGTGGCTTTTGATTTGGAGGTGTCTCCTATGCGCTATTCGATCGGCGATGTATCCCGCATGCTGGGCATCACAACCAGCGCGCTGCATTTTTACGAGAAGGAAGGCATTATCGACACGCCGAAGGTGGAGTCCGGCAGACGCTATTATCAGGAGGCGGATATCACCCGCCTCATCAGCGCCAAAAAATACCGTGCAATGGGCGTATCCGTGCGCGATATTGCGCAGCAGTTCTCGCATGACGGCATGACCGGTGGGCAGGTGCTTGCGCGCATCAGGGAAAAGCGCGATGAAGCGATGCAGAAGATGACGTTTTACAGGGGACTGGTGCAGGACATCGATCAGCTGATTCAGCTCAGCGAAGAAGGGCTTAAAGCCACTGGAAATGTGGATATCCGGCATACGGAGGATATGCTTTGGCTGTCCGGCAGCGATGGAAACCGGGTTCCGCTGAATAAGGAAGAACAGGAACTTGTTCGCTGCTGGCTGGACGCCATGCCGGCGGTCAGCGTGAGTATCTGCAGGGAGGCAGAGGCTGACCGTGCGGTTTCCTCGCTGATCGTTCCTGCTGACCGTGCGGCAGAATTTGGCTTTGAGGCGGACGGCAAAAATGTGCATAGAATTCCCGGAGGGATGGCGCTTCATGCCATCGTTGTGTGCGGAGAGGAGCAGTACGATGATCCGGGTGTGATTTTCAAACCCGTTCTTGCCTTTGCCAAAGAGCACCGGTTTGTTCAAAAGGAGACAATGTGGGGAAGGATGCTCTTTGTCGACTGCTCAAATGGCGTGCGCAGACACTACTATGACACCTATATGGGCTTCGAAGTCTGAGATGCAGCTGCGTTTTCTGTTGATAAAATGAATGAAAACTTGCAGAAATAAGTCTTGCTTCGAAAGTGGCTTTGTGTAGTATACTACGCGCAGATGATTGATAGTTAACTATCAATCAAAAAAGAAGGAGGAAGAACCTCATGAAGAAGATTCTTTCCGTCATCCTGGCGCTTGCGCTCATGATGACCGCCGTTCTGGCTGTGGCTGATACCAGCTACACCGGCACCGGCAAGGGCTTTGCGGCGGACATCGCCGTGACCGTCACTCTGGCTGACGATGGTTCCATTGTGAACGTTGTCGTCGACAGCTGCCAGGATACCCCCGGCGTGTGCGATCTGGCCGTTGCGAACGTTCCGGCCATGATGATGGAGCTCAACTCCATCAATGTGGACACCGTTGGCGGCGCGACCTTCACCTCCAAGGGCATTCTCGAGGCCGTCAAGAACGCGCTTGAGAATGGCGGCGTGGACACTGCTGCGCTGATGGAGAAGAAGGAAGTCGTC
>SVGO01000130.1 GCA_015056305.1 Clostridiales bacterium
CAACAAGTACTGCGATATCGTCCTGCCGATCTCCACCAACTGGGAGCGTGAGGGCGCGTATATCTGGGACGGCTACTACAACCGCGACATCCTGCTCATCAACCGTCAGGTGCTCGATCCGTACTTTGAGTCCGTCTCCGATACCGAGGCGAGCATCAAGATCGGCGAGAAGCTGGGTCTTTCCGCCGATATGTGGGGCACCATGAGCGCGACCCAGCAGCTGTTCAACTCCGTCGCCACCTCCACCGTCATCAAGGAAGACGGCGAGACCTGGGAGAACCTCGTCTCCATCACCGAGGATGATATCAAGGAGTGGGGCGTGGAGGGCCAGCCGCAGGAGGGCCGTATCTCCATCAAGAAGTATTTCGAGGACGGCATGTACCGCGTCGACCGCAAGCCGGGCGACAAGTTGGGCTACATCGACAAGCAGGCTTTCCGCGAGGATCCGGAGAATAACCCGATCGCGACGAACAGCGGCAAGATTGAGTTCTACTGCCAGACCTATGCCGATATGATCAACAGCCACGGCTTCTCCGAGGCGGAATACCATGGTCTGCCGAAGTATCAGCCGATCGCCCAGGGCTACGAGGCCACCTTCGTGGACGGCGATATCAAGGGCGCCAAGAGCGAATATCCGCTCCAGTGCTACAACCCGCACTATCAGCGCCGCGCGCACTCCGTCTTCGATAACATCCCGTGGCTGCGTGAGGCCTGCACCAACCCTGTGTTCATCTCCAAGTACGATGCTGCCGAGCGCGGCATCGCGGACGGTGACACCGTGAAGGTTTCCTCCAAGTACGGCGAGACCCTGCGCCATGCCACCGTGACCGCGCGCCTGTATCCGGGCGTCGTCGCCCTGCCGCATGGTCCGTGGGTCAGTGTCGATGAGAAGAACGGCGTCGACAAGAGCGGCTCCGAAAACTACATCACCGGCAACGTCGCCACCGGCCTGGGCATCGACGGCTACAACTCCCTGAATGTTCAGGTCAGCAAGTGGACGGAAGAGCCGCTCCCGGCGGACTGCGACGTTCCGCAGACGATTCTTTTTGAGTAAGGAGGCAGACAACCATGGCACAGTATGGATTCTATTTTGATCAGAAGGCGTGCGCTGGCTGCCACACCTGCCAGATCGCCTGTAAGGACAAGAACCGCCTAGATATCGGCGAGCTGCTGCGCAAGGTGCGCACCTATGAAACCGGCGAGTTCCCGAACGTGGGTATTTATCACATGGCCGAGAGCTGCGCGCACTGCACCTATCCGGCCTGCGTGGAAGCTTGCCCGACTAAGCGTACGGTGAAGGATCCCGAGACCGGCGTGGTCTATCATGATCCGAATGGTGTGTGCGCCGGCGAAGCCTGCCTGCGCTGCGTAGAGGCCTGCCCGTATCATCATCCGGTTTACAAGGCGGAGGAGAAGAAGGTCGTCAAGTGCGACATGTGCAAGGACATCGTGGCTGCCGGCGGCGAGCCGGCCTGTGTGGCCAGCTGCATGATGCGCGCGCTCAAGTTCGGTCCGATCGACGAGCTCAAGGCAAAGTATGGCGATAACGTCGTGACCGCGCTGCACTGCTTTGCGGATAATGGTACCGCGCCGAACTTCCTCATCAATGCGCGTGAATGCGCGTTCAATGCGGAGTTCGAAGAAAAGAACACTTAAGCAGGCAGGGCCTGCACCCGCTTCCGAGCGGGCGGCGCCCGCACCCGCTTCCGACGAAGTTTGTCGAAGAAAACAGATTTGGCGGACGAGGCCGGAAGTGAACTGAACATAACAAAGGCCCGCAGTGCCATGTGGTGCTGCGGGCCTTTTTACAAGATAAGCCTTCCCCTGTGGGGAAGGTGCCCGAAGGGCGGATGAGTTTCCGCCGCGCAGGGCGGCTGGATGACGAGCGGGGAAGGTGATTATTTGGGTCTTTTGCTGGATGTGATCAAAACCAATGCGGTGGACGACCATCCGTATTTGAGCCTTTCGCGCTGTGTTAACCGCAATCAGAAACACCTGGTGTGCAGTGCCTGCATGGATGTATGCCCTAAAGGCGTGTATGATCGCACGCAGAAGGAGAAACCCAAGTGGAACGAATGCCAAAGCTGCGGCCTGTGCGTGGCGGCATGTCCAACCAGATGCATCGCGCCTTCTCCGGCAAACAGCAAGCGCCATCTGCTCTTGGCTGAAAAACAGGGAGAGGTTGTTCTTTCGTGTTCGCGCTCTGAAAAGCTGACGGGACATATCGAGGAATGCCTTGCGCTGCTTCCGTGGGAATGCCTTGCGTATCTGGCGTTGGGCGGCAAACTGATTCTCAATCTGAAATCGTGCAAAGACTGTCCGCATGAGGATTGTCTTGAACTGCTGGAGGATCAGTTGTATAAGCTCAAGTGTTTTCTTGGCGAAGATGGCTATGCAAAGTATGTAAGCGTCTGCTTGGAAGATGAGGCAGATGCTCCGACAGAAGGCGTGAGCCGCAGGGACTTCTTTCGCTCCATGGCGCTGAGCGGAAAGAAAACAACTGCGCTTGTCCTGAGTGACGTCGTGGGCAGCAAGGTCGACGCGATGATTTACAGGCGGATGCTTGCGCGGCGCGTGCGTGAGCTTGCATTGCAAGACGAGCGGTTTTCCTGTCGGATGAACCTTCCGTGGATCAAAGAAAGCTGCTATGGCTGCGGGATCTGCGCGCTGCTGTGCCCGAATGGCGCCCTTGAAATCGGCGAAGAACAGGACGGTATGCGCAGCGTAATGATTACGCCGCACAAATGCACCGGCTGCGGCGTATGTAAGGCGGTATGCAGGGACGGCTGCATCGAAGATATCTGCGCAGTGAATGTGCCGCATCTGGATTCCGTGATGCTTGCGCAGGTGACGTCGCGCTCCTGTGAAGGCTGCGGAAAGGCGATCAATCCGGCCGGCAGCGAAACGCTTTGCATTGCCTGCCGGCAGAAGAAAAAGAAATGAGGACGGATCATGGCGAGAATTGGTTTTCTGCTGCTCAGCGGTGGGCGCTCAAAGCGGATGGGCAGCCACAAGGCGCTGCTTGAGATCGATGGCAGAACGCTGCTGGAGACGGTAGCGCTGGCCGGAGATGGCTTTGAAGAGCGGATTCTTTCTGTCAATGATCCTGCGATTCCCACGCCGAAGGGTTATGTTCGCTGCGAGGATATCTATCCCGGCTGCGGTCCCATGGCGGGCATCCATGCGGCGCTTGCAATGACCGACTGCGATGCGCTGGTCGTCGCGCCCTGCGATGCGCCGCACTACTGTAAAGAGCTGGCGCAGTTTCTGGCGGATCAATATGAACCGGAACTGGATGCGCTGGTGCTGCTTGATGGCGAGGGGAGAGCGCAGCCCCTCAGCGGCGTATATAGCAGAAGTTGTCTGCCTGTACTGGAGGCGCATCTGAAAAACGACAAGCTCAAGATCATGCGGATGCTTGAGGATATGCGGCTCAAAAAGATTGCGCTGCCGGATTATCTGAATGGTCGGGTGTTTGACAATCTCAATACGCCGGATGATCTGCAAGCATATAAACATAAATAAAGGAAACCTCTGCGAAGAATGAACATTCGCAGAGGTTTATTTTCTGCTGGTGGTAAGTGCCTGACTGGCGCTTTATTACTGAGCTGTTTTCATGAGAGCGTTGGCTTGTCCTGGCTTAGCCCTGATTGCTCATCGCGCGTTCGGCCTGCTCAATCAGACGCTTGGC
Organism: Clostridiales bacterium; assembly: GCA_015056305.1. Classification (GTDB taxonomy): domain Bacteria; phylum Bacillota; class Clostridia; order Christensenellales; family Aristaeellaceae; genus Ventricola. Next base: position 3,692 of record SVGO01000130.1, read on the forward strand.
CATGTTACCCGGAAGAAGGTTCGAATTTGCGAGGACAGACGCCATCGGACGAGGAATTCATCATATCGAATACGAGGCGGAAGTACGCGTAATATAAAGGAAAACGGGCGGAATGACGATCCTGCCCGTTTTTCTGATTATTATTGCGCTTTGTGATCTCCGATGACAATCCCACTTTCTCTGGCACGAACAGCAAGCTCAGTCCTATTGGAAAATTGTGTCTTTTCGCGAATTCTCAAAATGTGCTGTTTGACGCGTGTGACAGACATATGCAGCACCTCAGCAATCGCAGCGTCTGTTTTGCCACTGACCAGCTCGCGCAGGACTTCCAGCTCACGATCGGTAAAGTCGCTGCTCAGCGCGGCACCAAGGCGAATAACAGGCGCTGAATCCGGATAGATGGATTCCCCTGCCATCGTTCTGTTCATTACATCAAGCAGCGCTTCGGAGGTGGGCTCTTTGTACCAGAAGCTTTCTACACCGATCTGCTGCGCATGGTCGATGTAGCTGTATTCCGGCTGACTGGTGATGATGATGATCTTGATATGCGGGAATCGCTTTTTGAGTTTCCCGGCAACATCAATGCCGTTGGCGTCCATGGCCGTGCATACGTCCATCAGGATCAGATCCACGGGATTGGTCATGCAGTAAAGCTCAGCCATAGCAGCGCTGTCAAGAGACGGAACCAGCTGATATCCTTCACTGGAACTGACGAAAATCTCCATGAGCTTTCTGGCCATGGGATCATCTTCGACGATCAGTACATTATACATGGGTCATCACCTCTTATCAAAGGAGAGTATCAGGGCGAAGCGCGGCGAGGCTTCGAGTTGCATGGCGCCGCCGGCAGCTTCAATCTTTCTGCGGGCGCTGCCAAGGCCGCCGCCTTCAGAAACCGCATGGTCTGGTGGAACGCCGTCGTTGGTATAGCGAATCACATAAGCATTTTCTGATTCCTGCGCATCGATGAACAGCTGCGTCGCCCCTGCGTGGCGGACGGCGTTTGTCAGTGTTTCTGCGCCAATGGAAGCGATGAGCTTTCTGTAACTTGGATCCAGGGGAAGGTTGCCATGAACATGCACCTGCATGCCGATTGCCTGTGCGGCGCTTTTAAGGCTGGCAAGGGAGTCGGCTTCCTGCTGCGGATCGGCTTCAAGGCGCAGGATATCGACATTGTGCTGCCAGATGTCCAGAATCCTTTGCCGGTCTCCGGTTTTGCTTTGCAGATAGTGGCGGGTCATCAGCAACGATTGACCAAGAAAGCCATGCAGATTGACACGGGTATCGAGTCGTTCACGAGCGGTGATGTATTCATCGACCTTTTCGCCGTAGCTTCGGATACGCTCGCTCATGGCTTCAAGCTCACGATTGCGAACCTGAAGCTCACTGAGCAGCTGATGCTGCCTGGTGGTTTGTGCAG
>SVGO01000019.1 GCA_015056305.1 Clostridiales bacterium
GCAGCCCAACGTTCCTGTGCGCGAAGCGCCAAAGAGAACGAAGCGTTGCGCGCAAAGCAACGGTTGCGCCCGCCGGCTCCTTCCGTCTGCCTTCGGCAGCCACCTCCCTCCCGGAGGGAGGCTCAGACTCTAAGAATCTTTTGCGCATCAGCAGCGCTGATTTATAAGCGAAGCGTATACGAGGAGGCTCCCTCCGTGAGGGAGCTGTCAGAGAAGCTGACTGAGGGAGCCCGCGGGCGCTGAAGTTGCTTATTCAGTTTAATTCCGCCTATATCCTTCCTGCGCATCCTCTCCCTTTCCTTAATTAACGCCATCTCCCCCAAGTTTCCCTTCTCTTCCGTATGATTTGACAGCCATGCGTGGCAGCATGTATAATGATATCCATCGAGATTCCAATGACCAGGAGGTTCCACCATGGCCGATCATGTTCAGCTTTTCTGCGATTTCATCCAAAAATCCCCCAGCGCATTCCATGCCTGCCAGACCCTGTGCGAAATGCTCGACGCGGGCGGCTATGCGCCTCTTTCCGAAAACCAGGCATGGACGCTTGTGCCCGGCGGTAAATACTATGTGACCCGCAACCGCTCCAGCGTGATCGCCTTTGCGATTCCGCAGACCGGCTTTGCGCATTTTCAGATCGTCTCCTCCCATAGCGACTCCCCGACCTTCAAGCTCAAGCACAGCTGCGAGGACGAGAGCGGCAGCTATCTGCGCCTGAATGTCGAGCGCTACGGCGGCATGATCATGTCCACCTGGTTCGATCGTCCGCTGTCCATCGCCGGCCGCGTGCTGGTGCGCGAGGGCAATGCGCTTCACACCAGGCTGGTCGATCTCGGCCGCGACGCGGTGCTCATTCCCAACATGCCCATTCATTTCAACCGTGAAATCAACGATGGCTTCAAGTACAACGCGCAGGTCGATCTGCTCCCGCTCTACGGCGGCAAGGACTGCAAGGGTATGCTCAGGGCACAGATCGCCCGGGCTGCCGGCGTGACTGCCGAGGACATCGTCTCCCAGGATCTGTTCCTCTATGCGCGCCAGCCGGGCAGCGTCTGGGGCGCAAAGAACGAGTTCTTCTCCTGCCCGCGAATCGACGACCTCGAATGCGCCTACACCTCCGCGGCCGCCTTCCTTCAGAGCGAAGCCGTGGGCCATATCAATGTGCTCGCCGTCTTCGACAATGAAGAGGTCGGCAGCTCCTCCAAGCAGGGCGCAGATTCCACGTTCCTGTCTGACGTGTTCGCCCGCGTGGGCGCTGCGCTTGGCGCAACGGACAGCGAGATCCGCGCGGCGATCGCCTCCAGCTTTATGGCCTCCGCCGATAACGCGCACGCTGTGCATCCGAATCACCCAGAGAAATACGACGCACAGAACCGCACCTTCATGAACGGCGGCGTGGTCATCAAGCACAACGCGAACCAGAAATACACCACCGACGCCGTTTCCTGTGCGATCTTCTCTGCGCTGTGCGAAAAGGCCGGCGTTCCGGTGCAGCACTTTGCCAACCGCTCCGACGTGCTGGGCGGCTCGACGCTGGGCAACATCGCCAACACGCACACTTCCATGAACACCGTGGACATCGGTCTGGCCCAGCTGGCCATGCATTCCTGCGTGGAGACCGCCGGCTGCGCGGACGCGGAATACATGGTCCGCGCGCTTACCTCGCTCTACAGCCACAATGTCGTCATCGGCGCTGACGGCGATATCGTCATCGAATAAGCGCGCGTTGCGCAATCTTCCGTATATGTATATAAGGAAAGGAGCGGCATAATCCGCTCCTTTTTCGCGCCTGCAGGCATACAAAAACCCGGACGGAAATATCCGTCCGGGTGGATATCTGACAGGGATTTGATTTACACCTCAGGCGTATGGCCGCACTGCTCTTCCGGATGCGCGATCAGGTACTCCAGCGTCCGCTTGTACAGACCATGGGAAACCTGGATCATCTCGCTCATCTGCTCCGGCGTGAAATCACACTTGTGCGCCGCACGCGTAGCCGCCAGGCCGTGGATATACACAGACATATGCACATACAGATGCCACGCCGCCTTGAGCGTCAGGCCGGTATGTTCTGCCTCGCGCTGAACCAGCAGGCTGCGATTTTCCTCGCTGATGAACGGATAGAGCGGATCGTCCTTATTGATCATGAACAGATGCATGAACAGGCAGGGCTGCTCAGCCGCAAAGCGCGTGTACGCACAGCCGATGTTGATCACCGGATCGCCCGGCTGATCATCAACCTGAAGCGCCTGGGCAAAAAGCTCCTTCGCCTTTTCCTCCAGCGCATTCTTGAGATCCTCCATGCCGGAGAAATAGCTGAAAATCGGCTGCGTAGAACAGTTGAGCGCCTTGGCGACGGAACGCGCGTTGACCACTTCCATACCCTCGCGGCAGAACATTTCGAATGATCTTTCCAGGATCATTTCTCGGGTAATTCTCTGTTTCGGCGGCATAATTCCACTCCTGTCGTGATATGATAAAACTCTGCTTACGTGCACCCACAATTTCAGTTTATATTATCATATTCTTTAGGCTCAGTCAACCAAGTTTTCCGACGTTTTCGAAGCAGCATAATGCCGTCAACGCATCCTTTTGCACACAAATTTTCGTGTACAAACGCAGGCAGGAATTGGTTTTTTTAGGAATTTCATGCGCACAATATATGTATAAAATACACAAAATATATCCAATGCTTTTTTCATGCAAAAAACATCTGCGCGCATGCTTAACGCGATTGCGCCGCAGTATGGCGCATGATACAATAAGATATCAATCCCTGCGAGGTACATCCATGAAACGTTTTATTGTCCTCTTTCTGCTCATGTGCGCGGCGGCTCTTCCCGCGCTCGGCGATACGCTGTCTCTTGCCGAGATGCTCGCCGCCGAGGAAGCCGTCATGATCGCCGGGCAGGATATCGATACACAGCAAGCCTCCGCCGCACGCGAGGACTTCATCGACCGCATCATCGCCACCGCCAAATCGCTTTACGATCAGGCCGGCGGCCGCGCCCAGCGCGCGCAGTACAGCGGCGATATCTACGTCTGCAAGAATTTCACCGTCCATCTCTTCCGGGAGAACTGCGGCGATTTCCGCATGGCCGAATATCCCGACGCCCCGCTCATCATCCCCAACAACGAAAAGAAGGCCGACTGCGCGCCCTATGTTTACGGCGTCAAGTGGCAGGACGTGCCCGCCGAAGAGGGCAATCCCTTCTACGCGGCGGCGACCTTCCGCTACGACAGCAGCCTCTCTAAAGAAGAAAACCGCCAAAACGCGCGCGAGTTCCTCATGCAGGTCAAGCGCGGCGACTATTTCCAGATGGCGGCCAACTACTACTACGGCGTCGGTGCGCACTCCATGATGTTCATCGCCGACTACGACCCGGAAACGGACTCCGTCCACTGGGCCGATTCCAACATGAAGGGCAAGAGCATAAACGGCGAGCGCTACGCCTACGTTCAGTACGATGCAGTCAAGAAGATCGACTGGTTCGTGGACGCCTTCTGCCGCAGCAAATACGGCGCGACGATCTATCGCCTGAGAGACGACATCATTTACGCGGAATAAGGGATTACGTTAGGGCTGCCGCCCTAAAACCTGCTTGAGGGACGTTGTCCCTCAAACTCCCTTCTTCGCTTCGCGGCGGCTTCAAGCTGCCGGGCACAGCGAACTTCGTTCGCTGAAGGGAAAGCAATCATCCATAAACGCTAAGAGGGACGAAGCCCGCGCTTCGTCCCTTGCTGCTTTTATACTGTTTTCGGCGCCACGGCGTCATACGCAAGCTGATAGAGCATCTCCTGCGTATTGCGCGCCTCTTCTTCGCCGGGCGCGCGGCGGGAATAGCTGCCGTCCGGGCGCATCAAGCGCGCCTGCACGTTATCGCTGAGCATCAGATCAAACATTTCGATCACACGCGCCTTGATTGCTTTGTCGAGAATCGGCGCAGCCACCTCCACCCGGCGCAGCGTATTACGCGTCATGAAGTCCGCCGAGGCGATATACACATTCGCGCGCTCGCCCCTGCCGAAGATATAGATGCGCGAATGCTCCAGGAACCGGCCGACGATGCTCACCACGCGGATATTCTCCGTCATGCCCGGCACGCCGGCGATCAGGCAGCAGATGCCGCGCACAATCAGATCGATCTTCACGCCTTCGCAGGAGGCCTGCACCAGCTTGTCGATGATTGCCTTATCGGTCAGTGAATTGATTTTTACACCGATATACGCATCCTCGCCCTGGCGCGCGCGCGCGATCTCCCCGTCGATCATCGCAAGCACCTTATCCTGCAGGCAGTGCGGCGCGACGAGCAGCTGCTTCGTCTCCTGCACGGTTTCGCCCATGGACAGCGTCCTGAAGACCTCCGCCGCCTCGCGGCCGATCTCCTGATCATGCGTCATCACGCTCAGGTCGGTATAGAGTCTGGCGGTCTTTTCATTGTAGTTGCCCGTGCCGATCTGTGTGTAGTATTTCGGCATGCCGTCTTCCATGCGGGTGATCAGGCAGAGCTTGGAATGCACCTTATATCCATCCAGACCGTAGATCACCGTGCATCCAGCTTCCTCCAGACGGCGGCTCCATTCGATATTGTTCTCCTCGTCAAAGCGCGCCTTGAGCTCCACCAGCACCAGCACATCCTTGCCATTTTCGGCGGCCTCGATCAGGCTCTCGACCACCTTGCTCTGCTTCGCCACACGATAGAGCGTCATCTTGATGGATACGACGCTTTCGTCGTTGGCCGCCTCATGGAGCATCTGCAGGAACGGGCGCATGCTCTCATACGGATAGGAGAGCAGCTTATCTTCCTCGCGGATCTGATCAAGCACAGGCCTGCCCGCCTCCAGCGCCGGGCTCTTCTGCGGAATCCTGCGGGTATAGAACAGCTCGCTCCTCTGGCGCAGGGTATCGGCAATCTGATACAGGAACGACAGATCCAGCGGCGTGTTGTTCTTGAATACATGCTCGCGGCGCACGTCCATATACTTGCACAGCGTGCGCACGATATCGCCGTCCAGCTCGCGCGACAGCTCCAGTCGCACAGGCGCAAGACGCCGGCGCTTCTTGATCAGCTCCGCCATGAACTCGCGATAATCGATATCCTCCTCATAGAGCGCATCCGCATCGATATCGGCGTTGCGCGTCACGCGGATGAGCGACTTTTCGCGCACGGTATATCCGGCAAACACCTTCGGCAGGAAATGCAGGATCAGCTCCTCGGCGAGCATATATGTCTTCTCGCTCGCGCTGACCTCGATCAGCCGCGGGAACACGCCGGACGAACACGAAATGATGCCCAGCCTGCGCTTGCCGTTCTTCCTTTCCAGCACGGCGACGGCATAGATATCCTTGTTGCGCAGGAACGGGAACGGCTGGCGGCGGCCGACGATCACAGGCGAGATCAGCGGCGCAATCTCGCAGTCGAAATAACGCTCCAGACGCTCGCTCTCCTGACGTCCGATCTTCTTGAAATCAACCAGGCGCACGCCGACCTCCTCCAGGCGGCCCAGCAGCTTGGCATAGATGAAATCCTTGCGCTCATTAAGCCTGCGCACCGTGCGCAGCACCTCATGAAGCTGCTCGGCGGGCGTCATGTGCGTCTTGTTTTCGCGGATTTTGGGCGAAAGGTGCTCCTGATCCACCAGTGAACCCACGCGAACCATGAAGAATTCATCGAGATTGCTCTGATAAATCGACGCGAAGCTCAGCCGCTCGCAAAGGGGCGTCAGATCGCTCTCCGCCTCCTCGAGCACGCGCTCATTGAATTTGAGCCAGGAGAGCTCGCGGTTCATATAGATGGTGCGGTCCGTCGTCGGTTCCATGACACAAGCATCCTTTCTTTCTCCCCCGCGCCAATGACGCAGGGCTTATCCTCTTGATTATAACGAAAAGCTTCGTCAAAGTCCACAGATGCGAAAAAATCCCCGCCGAAAAATCCCGGCGGGGATCGATGATCTTACTTCTTGTACTTGGCCACGACATCGAGCACCGCATCGGCAACATACTGCGCCTTTTCCTTGCCGAGGGTCGAATACATCGGCAGAGAAATCTCGCTCTCGGAGAAGGCATACGCCTTCGGGAAATCCTCGGGTTTGAAGCCGTAGCGCTTTACATAAGCGCTCATGGTATGCAGCGCGATGAAATGCACGCTCACGCCGATATTGCGCATCTTGAGCTCTTCAATGAATTGATCGCGGGAGATGGTCAGCATTTCAGGCACAATGCGCAGGATATACAGATGGCGGCTGTGATGGCAGTTTTCCGGCGTCTTCTGAAGGCGCAGCTGCGGCACGTCCCTGAAAGCCTGCTCATAAATCTCCACCGCTTCAAAACGGCGGCGCTGCATATCGTCCATGCGCGCAAGCTGCACTTGTGCCAGCGCGGCCTGAATATCGAACATATTGTACTTGTAACCCGGCTCCTCGATATCATAGCGCCAGGAACCGCCCTTGCCGTAGCGATTCCAGGAGCCGGCGCTCATGCCGTGGGTGGAGAGCACGCGCGCCTTTGCAGCGAGCTCCTCATTGTTGGTCACCAGCGCGCCGCCCTCGCCGCAGGCAAGGTTTTTGGTCGCATAGAAGGAGTAACACACGGCGCCCTTGGGCTGATGGCCGATGAGCTCGCCGTTATAGCGGGTCTCCACAGCGTGGGCCGCATCCTCAGAGAGGAACAGGCCGTAGCTGTCGCAGAGTTTTCCGATCGCATCCAGATCCGCTGCCAGGCCGGAATAATGCACCGGCACGATTGCGCGCGTCTTGCCTGTGATCTTCTTTTCAATCTCCTTGGGATCGATCAATCCGGTATCCGGATCGATATCCGCAAACACGGGCGTAGCGCCCACATGCAGAATCGTATTGGCCGTGGACGCGAACGTCAGCGGCGTCGTGATGACCTCGTCGCCGGGGCCGATGCCCTTGGCCAGCAGCGCCAGATGCTGCGCAGCCGTACAGGAGTTCACACCCACACAATATTTAGCGCCGACATATTCGGCAAAGCGCTTCTCAAACTCAATCGTCCTGGGGCCCTTTGCCCACCAGCCCGAGCGGATCGCCGCGCCAACTGCATCGACCTCCGCCTCGGAGATATCCGGCAGACAAAACGACATCCAGTCGTCTCTCACCTTGAAATCGCTCATAACTATAACCTCTTTCGCCCCAAATCAGGGCATAATCCGATAGCGTCATTATAGCACATACGCCAGTTTTCTTCAAGCACGGATACAATTCGTCATCATCATTTCACAAACAATACATCAATTCTTAATCCCTCGACGATATAACATCTCCTTTTTGTCACAGCGCCGAAAATCGCGAACAAAAATTGATCATTTTTCTCAGCAACTCGTTGACAAATTTGGCAATCCGCGCTATAATCCACTCAATCAAAAAACGCAAACCGCTTGAGGGAAGAGAAGTAAAAGCCCGATCCCGTTTCAGAGAGCTGCATATAGCTGTGAATGCGGCACGGAGAGGTTTTGAAATGGACTTCCTGAGGGCCCTTTCAACAGGCATTTTCCTGATTTGCCTTATTAGAGAGGGACGGGACGCAGACCCGTTATCAGGCTGCACCGTATGTTGGTACGGGGTAAAGCGGGCCGAAAGGCCAAACTGAGTGGCACCACGGGAAATTGCTATTTTCCGCCTCATGTTCCGTAAGGAATGTGAGGCGTTTTGTTTTGCGGATCTTCCCATCAACGCTCCGGTCTCGATCTCCGGATCGGAAGATTGCAATGCTTTGTCGGCAATGCCGCCGGCAATATGCCGGTTTTCTCTGGTCTCGGCGCTTCACACCCACGACTGGTCACCGATTCCCCCAACGACAAAAAATCTCAGGAGGAACACACTATGAAGCGCATCGTTTCTATCATCGTCTCCGTCGCCCTGATCCTCACCGCCGCCGTCGCCTTTGCAGGCAGCTACACCATCGGCATCGGTCAGTTCGCCCAGCACGGCTCTCTGGACAATTGCTATCAGGGCTTTATCGAAGGTCTGGCCGAGGCTGGCATCGTCGAAGGCGAGAATCTCAAGGTGGATCTGCAGAACGCACAGGCCGACATGGGCATCGCCCAGCAGATCGCCGCGCAGTTCGCATCAAGCCGCGTGGATCTGATGGTCGGCATCGCCACCCCGATGGCGCAGGCCTGCTACAACGCAGCCGCCGGCTCCATCCCCACCATCTTTACCGCCGTCACCGATCCCGTCGCCGCGGGCTTTGCGGACGCGCAGGGCAACGCAGCCGGTGAAGTGACCGGCACCTCCGACGCGCTGCCGATCAAGGCGCAGCTGGAAACCATCCGCGCCATGCTCCCGGATGCCAAGAAGGTCGGCATCCTCTACACCACCAGCGAGGTCAACTCCATCTCCGCCATCGAAGAGTACAAGCAGCTCGCCCCCGACTACGGCTTTGAGATCGTCGAATCCGGCATCTCCACCATCGCCGACATCCCGCTCGCGCTGGACGCGCTGCTTGGCAAGGTCGACTGCCTGACCAACCTGACCGACAACACCGTCGTCTCCGCCCTCGCGTTGATGCTGGACAAGGCGAACGCCGCAGGCAAGCCGGTTTTCGGCTCCGAAATCGAGCAGGTCAAGCTGGGCTGCGTCGCCGCCGAAGGCCTGGATTACATCGCGCTGGGCCGCCAGACCGGTCTGATGGCTGCCAAGGTCCTCAAGGGTGAAGCCAAGGCCAGCGAGATCGCCTACGAGATCATTACCGAGCCGGGCCTGTACGTCAATCCCGCCGTGCTCGAGAAGTTCGGCATCGTGCTCAGCGATGAGCTCGCCGCGAGAGCCAACGAGGTGCAGTAACGGGGAGAACGTTCGGGAGGGGAAACGTTCGGGGACGCCGTCCCCGAACCCCTGCAAGGGATTTGATCCCTTGACCCTTCCTCGCTTCGCGCAGTAAATAAGCCTTCCCCCATGGGGAAGGTGTCTGCCCGCAGGGCAGACGGATGAGGTCCCTGCCCGCAGGCAGGTGTTTCGTTCCTTCATTCTTTCATTTCTTCACTCTCATCGCCGGAGGAATCCTTATGAATCTTCTTCTGAGCGTCCTGGAGCAGGGGCTCATCTACGCCATCCTCGCCCTGGGCGTGTACATCACATTCAAAATCCTGGACTTCCCGGATATGTCCGTCGATTCGTCCTTCCCCCTGGGCGCAGCCGTCACCGCGCTGATGATCCAGGCGGGTATTTCGCCCCTGCTGACGCTGCCCGTGTCGATGCTCGCAGGCGCTGCCGCCGGCGTGCTTACCGGCGTCATTCACGTCAAGCTTAAGGTGCGCGATCTGCTCGCGGGCATCATCGTCATGACCGCGCTTTACTCGGTCAATCTGCACATCGCAGGCCGCGCCAACGTGCAGCTCTTCTCCTTCAGCACGATCTTCAAGAATGAGCTCGTCGCATCTCTTCCCGCCGCCATGCAGCCCTATGTACCGGTGATCATTCTGGCAATCATCGCCATTGCGGTCAAGCTGCTCATGGATGCCTATCTTGCCACGCGCTCCGGCTTCCTGCTGCGCGCCACCGGCGACAATGCAACCCTCGTCGCCACACTCGCCAAGGACGCCGGCAAGGTCAAGATCCTGGGCCTGTCCATCGCCAACGCGCTGGTCGCGCTCTCCGGCTGCATCATGTGCCAGTATCAGCGCTACTTTGATATCTCCATGGGCACGGGCACGCTGGTGCTGGCGGTCGCTTCCGTCATCGTGGGCACGCAGCTGCTGCGCGGCTTCCGCTTCCTGGGCGCGACGACCGCCGTGGTGCTGGGCTCCATCCTTTACAAGGGCTGCGTGGCCTTAGCGCTGAGCCTGGGCCTGTCCCCGTTTGATCTCAAGCTCGTCACGGCCGTGCTGCTGCTGGTGATCATCATTTTCGGCGGACAGGGCAGAAAGAAGGTGAAGCGCCATGCTTGAACTGAAGAACATCGTCAAGATCTATCAGGGCGGCACGGTGAACGAAACCTGTCTGTTCGATGAATTCAATCTCACCATTCCGGAAAAGCAGTTTGTCTGCGTCGTCGGTTCCAATGGTTCGGGCAAAACCTCGCTGCTCAACATCATCTGCGGCTCCATTCCGATTGAAGACGGCGCAATCCTGATCGGCGGCGAGAACATCACCCGCATGCCCGAACACAAGCGCCACAGGCGCATCGGCCGCGTTTATCAGGATCCTGCGCGCGGCACCTGTCCCTCGATGACGATCCTGGAAAACATGTCCATGGCGGACAACAAGGGCAAGCCGTTCAACCTTATGCCCTGCGTCAACCGCAAAAAGACCGACGAATACCGCGCCATGCTCGCGCAGCTGGGCCTTGGCCTGGAGGACAAGATGGGCGTGATGGTCGGCAATCTTTCCGGCGGCCAGCGTCAGGCGATGGCGCTGCTGATGAGCACGATGACGCCCATCGAATTCCTGATCCTCGACGAGCACACCGCTGCGCTCGACCCCAAGACGGCCGAGATCATCATGGAGCTCACCGGCAGGATCGTTGCGCAAAAGCAGCTGACCACCATCATGGTCACGCACAACCTGCGCTACGCCGTCGAATACGGCGATCGTCTGCTGATGATGCATCAGGGAAAACTCGAGCTGGATCTCAGCGGCGAGGCGCGCAAGGACCTGAAGGTCGAGCATCTGCTGGAGCGCTTCAACGCGATCTCCATCGAGTGCGGAAATTGAGCGCAAGGATACGTTAGGGCTGCCGCCCTAAAACCCGCTCGGGGACATCGTCCCCGAACCCCTTCTTCGCTTCGCGGCGGTTTTAACCGATTGAACATCATAAGCATGCAAACGGCCCGGGCAGCTTGCCTTGGCCGTTTGATCATGCTATAATACTTCCATTCTTTTCATTCCGCGCTTTCATGCGCATAAAAGAGGCGTATACATATGATCGGACTGGGTACCATCATCAATTCCGCATTCGTGCTTGCCGGCGGCCTGCTGGGCTTCCTCTTTGGCAAGGCGCTCAAGGACAGCTATCAGGACATTATGGTCAAAGCCTGCGGCGTGAGCACCATCTTCATCGGCGCATCCGGCGCATTCAAGCACATGCTCACCATCGAGGGCGGTGCGCTGGGCACGACGGGCGAAATGCTGCTGGTCATTTCGATGTGTCTGGGCGGCCTTGCCGGCGAGATCCTCGATATTGAGGGCAATCTCGAGCGTTTCGGCGAGTGGCTGAAGATCAAGAGCCATTCCGAAGGCGATTCCCGCTTTATCGACGGCTTCACCTCCGCCTCCTTCACCATCTGCATCGGCGCGATGGCGATCATCGGCCCGATGAACGATGCGCTCTATCACGACTACACGATCCTGACCACCAAGGGTATCCTGGACATGATCATTGTCATGGCGCTCACCGCCTCCATGGGCAAGGGTGCGGTCTTCTCAGTGATTCCCATGGCGATCTGGCAGGGCCTGATGACCGTGCTGGCGTCCTTTGTCGGCCCGCTGATGTCCGGCGCCGCGCTGGCGAATCTCTCCGCCGTGGGCAATGTGCTCATCTTCGGCGTGGGCATCAATCTTGCCTTCGGCAAAAAGATCAAGGTCGCTAACTATCTGCCCGCGCTGATTATCGCGGTGATCTGGGCGCTGTTTTAAGCAGACTCCCTCCTGCTTTTCCCCCATGATACCATGTCGTTGGCAGCGCGCTGCATTCGCATTGCAGCGGTCATCAGTATCGAATCCGGCATGCCCCACCAATCCGCACAGCAAGTGCGGATTTTTTTATTGCCCCAAGTAAGCTTATACCACATCTGAAAACATCCCGTATTCTCTGTCTTTTCTGTCAGACGATTAAGAAGTGTATTCTGCCTAAACAACCTTAAAAATCTGTCTATCATCGTAGACACTTTCCTGATTGGCTCTTGATATTCTGTTCGCGAAAATAACAACTCCTGTTGTGAAGGCTCTGCCTATCATACAAAAAGGAGCAGAATACATGCTTTACAACAGCCAAATCGCAGGACAGCTTATCGGCAAACTCCGTACACAGCGCGGCATGTCTCAAGAAGTACTCTCAGGGCTTGCCGGTATCGCTCGAAGTCACTTAGCAATGATCGAAAACGGAAGCAAAAGCGCAAATGTCGAAACACTTTGGAGAATCACATCCGCACTGAATATACGCCTAAGCGAATTGATTCGCATGATTGAAGATCAGATTGAAGAAAACGGCACGGATCCGCCGCAAAACAACCCAGTATAAGCATCGATCATTACTTGTAAAGCTATCAATGCATGCTATACTGTTGTTAGCAGAACAATATGTGTCTCTCATTCTAATCTACGCAAAGCTATTCAAGAAAGGATGTTCTTCATGACCAAACACAAAAGAATAATTGCCGAAATCATTCTGATCATCGTACTGCTCCTTCTCGCTGTCTTGTCTGTCACGATTGTCAATGATCATCTCTCTTCCCCCTCATTCCATTCCAGAACCATCAGCATATTGAATGAGCAAAAGCAGGACGCGCTTACACTCAGTGTCGCAGTTACCGCAGCTTCAACAGCGCTATCCACGCTTCCGAACGATACGGCTTCTCCAATCGCAGACGAACTCGCAGACCTCTCCCTTCCCCTGTTTCTGATTGTCGCAGTTATTTATCTGGAGATCTTCCTGCTTACGACATTTGGTTGGATATCTTCCTCGTTTTTGTTCCCAGCCGCATGCATTCTGATGATCATTTTTGTGCTTTGCCGCAAAGAGTTTCTTCTCGTGTGGATTAAAAGAATTCTGGTTTTGGCCTTGGCGCTGATTATGATCATTCCGGCCAGCGCAACCATTACGGTACAAATTGAAGATACATTTTCCGAAACCGTAAATCAGAAGCTTCACGCTGCATCCCATATCGCAAGTGTTTCTGAGATTTCTGAAGAAGACGAAGATTCCAATGCGATCCTTTCGTTCTTCTCCGGTCTGGCAGACAATGTTATTTCTCTTGCCGATGCTGCCAGAAACATGCTCAGCACGCTCGTTGATGCAATCGCCATCCTGCTCATCACAAGCTGTATTATCCCCGCACTTACGCTTCTTCTGTTCCTTCAGGCAATCAAGAGCGCCATGAATGTTGATATTCCGACAAGAAAACTTGCACTTTTGATCCCTCCCACAAAGAAAGACCATCAGAGATTGAAAGAAGCACAGAAGTGTGAGGAGTAATAAGTTCACCCTTCCATTTTGCTTCGTTCAAAACATCTTCTGCTTAAACGAGAGAATAACCCCTGCGGAAAACATGACCGTATCACATCCTGGTCAGTCTCTTTCGCATCCAGGATTGACGCATGCTCCTCGTCACCAAGCCTCACACTCAGAGCAGTATCCCAATATCAATTCTTTGGTTTTCCACTTACACAAAAATCCTGCACATTGGTGCAGGATTTTTATTCCGTTTTTCGCTTAATTCTCTCCACCAGCTGACGTACCAGTTCCATGTCCGCCTGTCCGTATATCTGGCCATCCCAGCGGATGGACGGCCCGTTTTTGCAGTTCTTCATGCAGGGCACAACCCAATAGGAAAAACCCAGCGCTTCATTGCAGGACCTGCTTCTCACGTCATACGTCCGTTCGATAACGTCCCGCAGCTGCGCGCCCGCTTTACATGTTCCGCAAACCTCCAGTCTGTGGGGCACGGCTTCGCAGCGCAGGCTCGGCACGCGGCGGATGATCGCCTGAAGCATGGTGCTCTTCATCCCGTATGCCTGCGCGATTTCATCAAGCATACCCTGCGCAAGCACGCCGCCCGCCGCTTCCTGCGCCTCGCGCAGAAGCGCGATGAGCATCTGCTGATCCTGCGGCGCACCCTGAGCGCGGTAGTATTCGATCATCTCCCGGATTTCCTCTGCGTTCATCGCGCGCTTGCCTCCTCAGGTTTCGTTTCTTTTATGATTGTACCGCACGAAAAGAAAAATAACAATTCTTTTCCGTATGGTGATTTTATCACGGAACACGGCACGCAACCATGTTAGAATACACTTACAAACAAGAAAACAATACATCCGAAACGGAGGAAAACAATATGATGAATACCAAGTTCTATATCTGCCCCGACTGCGGCCTCGTGATCGAATCCATCCATGACTCCGGCATCTCCCCTTCCTGCTGCGGCATGAAGATGGACGAGCTGATCCCCAACACCGTTGAAGCCAGCGGCGAAAAGCATATCCCGGTTGCAACCGTCGAAGACGGCATCGTCACCGTGAATGTTGGCAGCGTGGATCACCCGATGCAGACTGCCCACTTTATCGAGTGGGTACAGCTCTCCACCGAAAACGGCCTGCAGCGCAAGTACCTCAAGCCCGGCGATGCGCCGCAGATCACCTTCGCACTCTGCGGAGAGAAGCCGCTGGCGGTCTACGCCTACTGCAATCTCCACGGCCTGTGGAAGACCGAACTGAACTGACCGTGTGACAATTCCGACAGGAGGGATCCGCATGAAAACTGTCCTCTCCCTTTTGCTGGTGCTCCTGCTGGGGCTGACCGTCAGCGCCGCGCCCAGAGCAAGCGCCAGCAATTACCGGCAGATTACCATGCAGGAAGCCGTCGAGATGATGGCGACTGAAGAAAACTATATCATTCTTGATGTGCGTACCGAAGCGGAATACGAAAGCGGCCATATCCCCGGCGCGATCTGCATCCCCAACGAAACCATTGGAACGGCGGATATCCCCGGGCTGCCCGACAAGGATCAGCTGATCCTCGTCTACTGCCGCAGCGGAAACCGTTCCAAGCAGGCGTCCGGCAAGCTCGCCGCGCTCGGTTATACCAACATCGTGGAATTTGGCGGAATCAACGCATGGCCCGGCGAAATCGTCGCCAAATAATCCGCATGAACAGACAGAGAGTCTGGCAGCAATTGCCAGACTCTCTGTTTTCATCAAAACCGAATATACTGCCGCACGATCTCCATGATTCTGTCGGCGGACTCAGGCGCGTACCTCGGCGACTGCGCCATGGTCACAAAGTCGTATCCTGTCTGCTTAAACTGGCGGTAATCGTCATACACGTCAAACGGGACCACAGGCTCTTTGCCGTTTTTCCCCTCCATCATCTGCGAGATAAAGCTGCGCAGATGGATGTTTCCGTCGCTGTCCAGCAGCTGCCGGGGAATATCCTGATGCGACCTGGGATTGCGCACATAGGTCAGGCGGCTGATCCAGCGGAAGGCGAGCGCAAAGAGCAGATAATTCGCCTCGTCCAGCTCCACCGCTTTGTGATAGTCATCGATCGCCGCCCGCTGCTGCGGCAGGCGCGAGAGCACGACATTGAGCACAAAATTGGTGCCCGGCGGACCAAAGGCCAGATCCGAATGGGTATCCACATGCACAACCTCAAACGGCGTGGTCAATCTTCCCTCCTGCATGCGCGCATGCCAGAAATCCAGCGCCTTGTCGTGCGTATCAAAGATCGCGCCGGGAACAGGATGCCTGCGGCTCAGGCCGCACTGCTCCTCCAGAAAGCGGATCACATCCTCATCGCGCCAGACCCGGGCGCAGCCTTCGTCCGGCCGCTCGCCCAGCGGCGCCAGCGGACAGGGATCCGAAAGGAAAAAATCCATGTCCAGATCCAGTACGCGCATATCATCTCCCCCTTTGCCCGTTTCATTATATCATCATCTTCCGCCGGTGTACAGGCGTTGCGCATTCTCATGCATTCAGGCGATTGACATGTTTTGTATGCTTCGCTATACTGAATACACAAGAACCTTTCGGAGGGATTGCCATGAAGTTTGATATCAACCGGCTTGTATGGACCAGAGAGCCCGAAAGCTGCCTGATGAACGGCGACAGAATCGAAGTCGTGACCAAACCCCACACCGATCTGTGGCAGAGAACCTATTATCACTTCAGGAATGACAATGCGCCCGTGCTGCAGATGGAAACGGACGAAAAGTATTTCTCCTTTGTCGTCAGGACTGCCTTTGAAAGCAAGCATCGCTTCGATCAGTGCGGCGTGGTCATGTATCTGGACAGCGAAAACTGGCTCAAGGGCTCCATCGAATACGAAAACGATCGCTTCCAGCATCTGGGCAGCGTCGTCACCAACAACGGCTATTCCGACTGGGCGACGACCGAGATCGACGCCTCTGTCAAATCCATGTGGTATCGTCTGAGCCGCCGCGAGGACGATTACTGCATCGAATGCTCCGAGGACGGCGTCACCTTCAGGCAGATGCGCGTCTGCCATATGCATCAGGGCGGCGGCACGATCCGCTTCGGCGTCTATGCCTGCAGCCCGGAGGATTCCTCCTTCAAAGCCACCTTTACCGGCATGGCGATGACCGAATGCAAATGGCTTGCGCATGACGGACAGAAGCCGGATCAGGACGCATAAACACAGCAAAACGCCGCAGTTTCCCCGCCTCGGGAAGCTGCGGCATTTTTATATGCATGCGATCAGACGCCCACGGCAAACAATCCGCCCGCGCCGCCCGAATGCAGAAAGAGCACGCGGTCCGCGGGCTTGAATACGCCTTTCTTTGCCATGGCGATCAGGCCGGCAAACGCCTTGCCCGTGTAAACCGGATCCAGGAACAAGCCCTCCTGCGCGGCCATCATACTCACCGCGGCATTCCCATCTTCGGAAGGGATCGCATAGCCCGGGCCGCACATGTCGCGCAAATCAAAATCCTCTGCGGTGACGGAAACATCTGCGCCCAGCAGCGCCGCCGCTTCGCGCATCAGCTCAAGCGTGATCTGATCAAACGGATCGGTATCCACCATCATGCCGGTCACGCGCGCCCGCGGCATATGCAGCTTCGCGCCCAGCGCAAGGCCTGCCATCGTGCCGCCGCTGCCTTCCGCGCAGATGATGTGATCGAACTGCATGCCCTGCGCGCTGATCTCTCGAACGCAGTCCACATAGCCCAGCGTGCCCAGCGCATTGGAGCCGCCGCAGGGAATCTTATAATACGGCACGCCCATCTCCTTGCCCACGCGGTCCATCTCGGCGTAGATATCGGCATAGCTGTCCGTATCCATGAACCGCACATCCACGCCCATCAGATGCTCCAGCAGCTGATTGCCCTGACGCGCCGTCACGCCGCGTTTTTTTAGGATCAGGATCGGCGTCAGGCCCAGCTTTCTGGCCGCCGCAGCGGTCAGCATCGCATGATTGGACTGCGCGCCGCCGGTGGTGAAGACAACCTGCGCGCCCTGCGCCTTGGCATCGGCGAGCAGGTATTCCAGCTTGCGCACCTTGTTGCCGCCAAGGCCGAGGCCAGTCATGTCGTCGCGCTTGACATAGACCTGCGTGCCGAGCAGGCGGCTGATGTTCTCTATCTTGTGAATCGGCGTGGGGAATATGCCCAGGGATACCTTGCTGAACTCGTTCATCGTCGTCTGCCTCCTTGCGCTTCTTTTTCCATTATAGCGCGTCTTTCCCCCGCGCACAATATGCCTGTTTCCACGTGCAAAACAATACAGCCTGCATGCATGATTTTTCTTTCCATTTCATGCATTTGTTGATACAATATAAAAAAGCAACTCTATATCATCAAAGTTGAACAAAATTCACCATTGTATTGAATGCCGCAGAACGTTCCTGCATACGAAACCGGCATGCTGCCGGCAGCATCTCCGGGAAACTCGCATAGTCGCAATGCACCCGGAGAACTCGCATAGTCGTGATGTTCCATCGCTCCTTGCGATTTCCCACGCTTCATCTCGCTCTTTGTGTCCACTGGACACGCTCGATTTCGGTGCCGACAAAGCATTGTAAATCTCACGCTTTGCCGCACGAGGCCGATGCTTTTCAAAAAGACTTACATAACAAAAGGAGGCGCCCTATGAAACGCAGACTCACCGCAAAGGAATACATCATTCTCGCTTCGATGCTCTTTGGCATGTTCTTCGGCGCCGGCAATCTGGTGTTTCCCGTGTCCATGGGCCAGCAGGCGGGCGCAAACCTCTGGCCGGCGATCGCAGGCTTCTGCCTGACGGGCGTGGGCATTCCGCTTCTGGGTATCGCCGCGATGGGTATCTCCAGGAGCGAAGGCTTGTTTGACATGTGCCTGCGCATCGGCAGACCCTACGCATATTTCTTCACGATGCTGCTGTATCTGTCCATCGGCCCGCTCTTCGCCATCCCGCGAACGGCCACGGTCTCCTTCAGCGTCGGCATTCAGCCCGTGATCCACGCAGGCAACGTGTCCCTCGCGCTGTGCGTATTCTCGGCGCTGTTCTTTGCGGCGGTGCTGTTTTTCTCGCTGCGCCCGTCGGGCATCATGACGTGGATCGGCAAGATGCTCAATCCACTGTTCCTCGCGTTCCTTGCCGTGCTGGCCGTGACCGCGCTCATGAATCCCATGAGCCCGATCTCCTCCGCCGTGCCCACGGGCAAGTACGTGGAGATGAGCTTCTTTCAGGGCTTCCTGGAAGGATACAATACGCTGGACGCGGTCGCGTCTCTGGTGTTCGGCATCATCCTGGTAAATTCCGTCCGCTCGCTGGGCATCCACGATCCCAAGGCGATCTCTGCCAGCACGCTGCTCTCCGGCATCCTGAGCACGCTGCTCATGGCCGCGATCTACTGCATCCTGACCGTCCTTGGCGCGCAGTCCCAGTCGGTTGTGGGCATCAGCAGCGACGGCGGCGCGGCGCTGTATGAAATCGGCTCGCATTACTTCGGCACGTTCGGCGGCGTCCTGCTGGGCCTGATCGTCACGTTCGCCTGCCTGAAGACCGCCATCGGCCTGATCACCTCCTGCGCGACTGCCTTTGTGGAGATCTTCCCCAATTCTCTGAGCTATCGCGCCTATGCGATCCTCTTCTGCCTGTTCTCCTTCGGCATCGCGAATTTCGGCCTGAGCCGCATCATCGAGCTGTCTCTGCCAGCGCTGATGTTCCTCTATCCGCTGACAATCACGCTGATCCTGCTGTGCCTGTTCGGCCATCTTTTCGATTACGACAGGCGCGTGTTCGTCTGCGTGACGGTCTTCACGTTTGTGCCCGCTCTATTCGATTTCATCAATGCCCTGCCCGCAGGCACAAAGGCGATCCTCCACGGCGACGCCGTTATCGCCGTCGCGCAGCATCTGCCGCTGTTTTCCATCGGCATGGGCTGGGTGATCCCCGCAATCGTCGGCCTTGCGCTGGGCCTTGGTCTTCGCGCTGCCGGCAAAAAGTAAATCCTGACGATACGAAAACCCCCGCAATAAAGCGGGGGTTTTTATGATCCTTATGTTTTCGCTTATCCCTTGCGCAGCGACTCCTTCGCCGCCTCCAGCGCGCCGATCACCCGATCGCACCACTGGTCAAAATCAGGATCTTCCTTCTGCAATGCAGGCGTAGCGAGCATATTGCGCACGGTCTTTCTCAGGCCCTGATCTGCGCGCACCGTGCAGACAAAGCCTGGCACAGCGCGTTTGATCTTGCTGTTGTCAAAGACGACCGTGTTGGACTTATCGCCCAGCATACCGCCCCGGAAATCATACGGACCGACGTCGTGCAGGAAATCGGACGGCACGTAGTAGGGCTTGAAAGGCACGCCCAGCTCGTCGGCGACGATGGCGTAGATCTGATTCCATGTAACCGATTCGTCGCTGGTGATGTGATAGACCTCACCGATGGCATGCGTATTGCCCATCAGGCCGATGAAACCCTTGGCAAAGTCGGTATTGAACGTGATCGTCCACAGCGAGGTGCCGTCGCCATGCACGATGACCGGCTTGCCCTCCAGCATGCGCTTTACGATCTGCCAGGAGCCGTTATCGCCGTGCGCGCCCAGCGGCAGGTTGCGCTCGTCGTAGGTATGGCTGGGACGGACAATGGTGATCGGGAAGCCGTTTTCCCGATAGAGCTTCAGCAGGTATTCCTCACAGGCAATCTTGTTGCGGGAATACTCCCAGAACGGATTGCACAGCGGCGTGCCCTCGGTGATCAGATAATCCGCCGGCGGCGTCTGATACGCAGAGGCCGAAGAGATATACATGAACTGCTTCGTCCTGCCGGCAAAGAGCCTATAGTCGCGTTCCAGCTGCTCGGGCACAAATCCGATAAAATCGCACACGCAGTCAAAGCGCATGCCTTCCAGAGCTCTGGCCGTCTGCTCCTCGTCGTTTACGTCCGCGGTGATGACCTTCACACCCTCCGGGATCTCCGTGTTCCGCGTGCCGCGGTTGAGCAGATACAGCTCCCAGTCGGGATTGGCCGCAAGCGCCCGCGTGATCGCCATGGAGATGGTGCCTGTTCCTCCGATAAACAACGCCTTCATATCGCTTCAGTCTCCTTTCGCTGGAATCGGTCGAATTTGTTATGTAAATCTTTCTGCTGAGTACCGGCCTCGTCCGACAGGCCAGAAGATTTAGGGCAATTTGTCGGCGATGCCGCCGGCAGCATGCCGGTTTGTTATATTCATTATATACGATCCGTTTCTTTCAAACAAGCCATATATGCAGAAACAGGCCTCCTGGCAGGAAGCCTGTTTGCGCTTAGTTATTTTTCTGTGCAAGCTGCTTTGCGGTGCGGATGGTCGCCGCGTAAGCGCTGTTGCACAGGCCCAGCACGGCCGAAGCGATGAACAGCGTCTCGATGCCCAGCGTCTCCCAGATCCATCCGCCAAAGAGCGCGATGAAGATCGTGATCACATGGTTGATCGACACGCCGGTGGAGATCGTCGCCTTGACCTCCTGCTCGCTGGAAGCCAGATCCTTGACGTATACGTTGGCCGCCATGGACGCCAGCGAAATGACGGCGTCCAATACGTAATTCACGCAGCAGACGATAAACGCCACGTCGCGCGGAAAGATATGATGGGCAAAGCCATAGAAGAAGCACACGATCACCAGAATCAGCGTGTCGCTCACCATGACCACCTTGTAGCCCAGGCGATCGATGATCCTGCCGACGACGGGCGAGGCAAAGAAGCAGGCGATCGCCGAAACGGCAAAGAGCAGGCTGATGGTCGCCGCGTTCGCGCCGTAGAAGAGGATCAGCACATACGGACCGAAGGTGAGGAACACCTGCTTGCGCGCGCCGTAGAACATCTCCAGCATGTAATACTTGCCGTATTTCCTGTGGAAATAGAAGCGGCGCTTCGTGGCGTCCGGCTCGCTGCTGCCGCTCATGCGCATGGAGCAGACCGCGCTCAGCGCTGCCAGCAGCGCCGCCGCGCCGAAAAACAGCCTGTATGGCTGATTGGCGGCAAACAGGGAAAACACGCCCACGATGACCAGATAACCAGCCAGCGTGCCGATCTGGCTGACCGAGCTCTGCACGCCCAGCGCTGCGCCGCCCTTGCCCGCGCGCGCATAGCCCATCATCAGCGTGCTCTTCATGCCCAGCTGGATATGTTCGCCCAGAGAATACACGCAGATCGCCAGCGTCACCAGCGCCTTGTCCGGCGGCAGCAGCGCATGCATCGCCATGCCCGCGAGCATGATGACCGCGCCGGCCTTGTACATCGTCTCCGCCGAGAGCATATAGAACGCGGCAAGGATGAACACCAGCGCGATGCCCGGCAGCTCGCGGAAGAATTCCGTCACGCCGCGATCCATCTCGCCCATGCGCACCACTTCCGCCAGATAGTTATCCAGCATGCCCTTGTACAGGCCGTAAGAAAGACCTGTGATCAGAATGGAAAGCAGCAGCGCCTTATACGCCGTGCCCTTTTCAAATGTCTGTTTGATCCTGTTCATGGATTCTCCTTTGCATTTTTCCAGCAGAATATACGCTCATTATACGCGCTTTGCGCGTGCAGGGCAACCACGAATCCATCCCGATAAATGCATTATCTGTCCGGCGCTCTTGCATGCCGAGAACTTCCTGTGCTATAATGCTTTTTACTTACCGCCTCGGCGGACTGAAATCAGACCCTACAACAGAAAGGCTGTTTTACTGATATGTACCGTATTATGACGGCGGACGAGGCCATCAGCCTCATCCGCGACGGCGACTGCATCTGTGTCAATTCCTTCGTCGGCATCGAAAACCCGGTCGAGCTGCACGAGGCGCTCGGCCGCCGCTACGAAAAGACTCATTCTCCCAAGCATCTGACCGTCGTCTCCAGCGCAGGTTTCGGCGTCTGGGACGAGGAGAAGGCTGCCGAGGGCTATATCCGCGCCGGCGCTGTGGACCGCCTGATCTGCGGCCATTTCGGCTCGATGCCCAGCACGAAGAAGATCATCCTCGAGAATCGATTCGAGGCCTACAACCTCCCGCTGGGCTGCATCTCCCATGCCATCCGCGCGCAGGCAGGCGGCATCCCGGGCGCGCTCTCGAAGGTTGGATTGGATATCTTCGTCGATCCGCGCCGCGACGGCCCGGGCATCAATCAGATCTCCACAGATTCCTCGTTCGTCAAGGTCGTGACCGTCGATCACGAGGAATTCCTCTATTACAAGCTGCCCAAGATCACCGTCGCCCTGATGAAGGGCACCGCCGCCGACCGCAAGGGCAACATCTCCTTTGACGACATGTACATGTCCGGCGATGCGCTGTCCATCTGCCAGGCGGCCAAGGCCAACAACGGCATCGTCATCGTGCAGGTCGACCGCATCGTCGATATGCCCTCCCGTCCTCGCAATACGATCATTCCGGGCTGTCTGGTGGACGCGATCGTGGTCGCAGAGCCGGAGCCCCGCGACGAGGCCTTCACCGCGCTGACCGGCAGCTTTGAGATCCCGTTCGAGGAGTGGACCGGCTGGACGGAGAAGCTGGAGGCCGTCACCTCCGGCAACCGCCAGAGGAACCTCGCCAGCCACATCATCGGCGAGCGCGCCTCCCGCGAGCTGCGCAAGGAAGACATCGTCAACATCGGCATCGGCATTCCCGAGACCATCTCGCATTTCGCCCGCCAAAGCGGCATGCTCGATCATATCACGCTCACCGTCGAATCCGGCGGCATCGGCGGCTTCCCGGCCTCGGGCAAGGTCTTCGGCGCGATGATCGGCGCGCAGGCCGTCTACGACATGGCCAACCAGTTCGATCTGTACAACAATGGCGGTCTGGACATCTGCTTCATGGGCGCGCTGGAGGTCGACCGCTACGGCAACGTCAACGCGCACCGCGGCCCCGGCGCCTATGCGGGCATCGGCGGCTTCGCCAACATCACCGCGCAGACGCCGACCGTCGTCTTCTGCCTGACGTTCAATACGAAGGGCCTGCAGGTCAGCAAAGACGGCGAGAACGTGACCATCGAGCGCAACGGCTCGATCCCCAAGTTCGTCCAGAGCGTGCAGTCCGTCAGCTTCTCCGCGCGCAAGGCGATCGACAACGGCCAGAAGGTGCTCTATATCACCGAGCGCTGCGTCTTCATCCTCACCGCGCGCGGCCTCAAGATTCTGGAGGTCTTCCCGGGTGTGGATGTGCACAAGGATATTCTGGATCTGCTGCCCTTTGACGTGGACGCCAACGGCTACGGCGAGGTTTATTGATACGGATAACAGGTTTTACGTTGGGCTGCCGCCCAAACCTGCCTGAGGGATTTCATCCCTCAGACTCCCTTCTTTGCTTCGCACGGATTTAATCTGCTTTGAGAATAATATCCGTTCTTTGCATTATAAAACCGTCTCTTTCGAGACGGTTTTTCTTTATATAATTTCCCTTTTACCACACAAACGGAATCAGTCTCCAGCGGACCTTCTGCATATATGCGCCGTAACCCTCGAGGTTCTCCCGAAGAAACGCTTCCTCGCCGCGGATGCGCTTTGCAATGATGATCGGATACGCCAGAAACACCGCAAACGCTGCCAGCGAGCGCAGGATCAGCGGCATGGAGAGGAACAGCAGGATCGTGGCGCTGTACATCGGATGGCGCACGATGCCGTAGAGCCCTGTATCCACCACATGCTGTCCTTCCTGAACCTCGATCGTCCGGGAGAGAAACGCATTTTCCCGCAGCACCTGCGCATAGAGCAGATACGCAAGCACAAACGCCGCGCACGCCGCCCATGAAACCCACTCGGGCAGCAGCAGAAAATCAAACCGGAAGCTCAGCCCCGCCAGCACAAAGCCCAGCACAAACATCACCGCGCTGAGCGCGACCACCTGAACCTGATCGCCCATCTTTTCCTTCATGTTCAGGCGACTTTTAAGCAGAGCGGGGCTTTTGATCATCATCACAATCCCGGCCAGAAACATGGGAACAAACAGCACGAGCATCAGAAGCCAGCCGGCGGAATAATGCAGCGTGCCCGCAGGCAGAAACAGCAAAAGCCCCAGCAGAATCACGCCCGAAAAGAACTTGGCCATCGCCTGCACGAAAAGTCCGCGCGTCATATGCATGCCTCCCATCACAGCGAAAACGCCTCGTCCAGATCTTTGAGATATGCGGCGCAGGTTTCATCCTCCAGCAGACGGTCGTACGCCTTTCGCGCGGCCTGCTTGAAATCCGGGTCGAGCGCCTTGATGCCATAGTCCGTCAGCGGACAGACAGCTTTTGCGCGCACGTCCATGCGCAGCTTGGTCACGCCCTCTTCCTTGAACTTGAGGAACAGCGGAAAGAGCCTGCACGCCAGCGGACGGTTGCTTCTTTCGCATGTGCCGCCGCAGACAAAGAGCTTCGCCTTTTCGCCGCCGAGAGAAAAGTCCGCCGGGATGATGCGCGCAAAGGCGCAGTTTTCGTAGAAGGCTTCCTCGCCCGGGAAGAGCAGCATGCCCGTCCCCTCGTCGCCCTGGCAGCATGCGCCCCCGCACAGGCGGCCGCAGTCGGTCTTCAGCGGCGTGAGGGTTTCAAGAAGCTCTCTGGCATCGAGCACGGCGTCGTATGCGGACATGGCGTTTCCTCCTGTTTGTTATGTAAATCTTTTCTCTAAGCTTCGGCCTCGTGCGCCAAAGAAAGAGATTTTCATTCCTTTGTGGTGTTGCCGCCGACAGCATGCCGGTGAGATTATCATATCAGCGCGCGTTTGACTTGTCAATGCGGGCCAAAAACAGTATAATATATGCTGTAGCATTATATTGGCAATTCTTATACTTTGAGAGAAGGACGGTTGATCGAGATGTGTGCAACCTATATCCGCTGCGGCGCTGAGCGCCATCTGGGCAAGGAGAGCATGGGCGTGCTCAAGCAGGCTATCCTGCCCGCATGCCGCGAGGAGCTGCTCGCCCGCTGGGCCGGCACCGTGCAGACCATGTATCTGGATCCGCCGTTTAATACCGGCAAGCGCTTTGACATGAAGGTGCGTATCGGCGAGAAGGGCTACAAGGACGGCAC
The DNA here is from genome assembly GCA_015056305.1 of Clostridiales bacterium. Classification (GTDB taxonomy): domain Bacteria; phylum Bacillota; class Clostridia; order Christensenellales; family Aristaeellaceae; genus Ventricola. The sequence continues at coordinate 25,145 of SVGO01000019.1, forward strand.
GCCGTCGCTGTCCCTGCCCGCCTATGACGATCACTGGGACAGCCGCGAGGCGTATCTTGCCATGATGCGCGAGACGCTCGTGCTCGCCCGCGACCTGCTCAAGAAGGAAGGCACCATCTTCGTGCACATCGACTGCCGGATGCATGCGCATATCCGGCTGCTGATGGACGAGATCTTCGGCGAAAATAACTTCCTCAATGAGATCATCTGGTCGTATCAGTCCGGCGGCCGCGCCAGGACGTATTTCCCCAGAAAGCACGACGTCATTCTCTTTTATGCCAAGTCCCGCTCGTATTACTTCAGCCTGAAATCCGTGCCCATCGCCCGCAGCGAGGCGCGCAGCAACCACATGAAGCGCAGCGTGGACGAGGACGGCCGCGTATACCGCTCCATCATCTCCGCCGGCAAGGAATACAGATACTATGACGACGAGCCGACGTATCCCGGCGACGTCTGGGACGACGTGAGCCATCTTCAGCAGAAGGATCCCCAGCGCACCGGCTACGACACGCAGAAGCCCGTAAAACTCCTCGAGCGCATCATCAGCTGCTCCTCGCAGGAGGGCGATCTGGTGTGCGATCTGTTCTGCGGCAGCGGCACGACGGCTGTGGCCGCGGCCAATCTTAATCGCCGCTTCCTGTGTGTGGATCAGAGCCCGCTGGCCATCGCCGTGGCGGGCAAGCGCCTGAGTCAGACGACGACCGGCAAGCCCATGGGCATCTGCTACGACGTGGAAGCGCCCAGCGCCGAGGACGACTGCTTTGTGGAGGCCGAGGTCTTCCCGGCGATCACCAGCTATACCGTTCATCTCAAGAGCTTTGACTGCGTCGCCGCGCGCGAGGCGGGCATCCCCGGCATGGACGCCGTGGATCAGTGGTCCGCGGGCTTTGTGCAGGGCGACATGTATCGCTCCTGCGTGGCGAGCGTGCGCACGGTGGGCACGCCCGCGCTTGCCACGGCGATGGAGATGCCCGTTCAGGCAGGCGAGCCGTGCATCATGATTGTGGATATTTGGGGCAACAGAAGGTTCTATCTGCCCAAGAGGAGATATTAAGCAATGGCAATTCCCAATGGATATATGGTTTATCTGCTGCGGATTCTGGCTGCGCAGGGCGCGCTCGCCTCGATCTATACCGACCCGAATGATCCGGACGGATTCTGCGCGGGCTTTGTGGAGGCCGTGGACGGCAAGCATGTGCTCATGTGCGATCTGACGCCGTGGGGCCAGATCGACGGCTGGCGCGTGCGCCGCAACAGCGACGTGATCCAGATCCTCTCCGGCGAGGAATACGAACAGCGCCTGGGCATGCTCATGGCGCATCACAAGCAGCATCATCGCCCGTTCTTCACCGATTATCCGGCGGAGGATACCGACCTGCTGCTCAGCGTGCTGCTGGAGTGCAAGGCGAGAAATGAGATCGTGAGCGTGATCATCGGCAACGAGATGATCACCGGCCGCGTGACAGAAGCCAACGGCCTGCGCGTGAAGATCCGGATATTCGATTTCTTTGGCAGGGAGGCGGAGATTGAGACCGTGACCCTGCGCGAAATCGAAATTCTGGAGATCGACACGCAGGAGGAGAAGATGTACGGCATCCTCGAGGAGATGGAGCGCCAGCGCATGCAGCTTCTCCCGTCCAACGAAGAGGCAAACGACTAAATATGAAGATTACGATTCTGACGATTTTTCCGGAAATGTTTGCGCCGCTGCATCTGAGCATGCTCGGCCGCGCAGAGAAGGCAGGCCTGCTGGATATCCGCGAGGTGAACATCCGCGATTATTCGAAAAACAAACACCACAACACGGACGACGCGCCCTTCGGCGGCGGCGCCGGCATGGTGATGCTCGCCCAGCCGATCGTGGACGCGATCCGCGACGTGCAGGGGGAGCATTTTAAGGGAAAGCGCATCTACCTCTCCCCCCGCGGCGCGACGCTCACGCAGCAAAAGGTCGAGGAACTGGCCAAGGAAGAGGAACTGATTCTCCTTTGCGGCCATTACGAGGGCGTAGATCAGCGCGCGCTGGATCTGTGCATCGACGAGGAGATCTCCATCGGCGATTATATCCTCACCGGCGGCGAGCTGGGCGCGATGGTGCTCGTGGACAGCGTAGCGCGGCTTGTGCCGGGCGTGCTGGGCTGCGAGGAGAGCGCGCAGACGGAGAGCTTCTCCTCCGGCCTGCTGGAGCATCCGCAGTACACCCGTCCGCGCGAGTTCGAGGGAATGACCGTGCCTGAACCGCTCCTGAATGGCAATCACGCGCATATTGCGGACTGGCAGCTCAGCGAATCGCTGTATATCACCCTGCGCCGCAGGCCGGAGATGGCGCAGAAGTTCCTTGCCGGCAAAAAATTCACCCGCCACCAGAAGAAGGTGGTCGACGCGGTGTTTGAGCGGATCAGGAAAGAGGATGAAGTCCTCTCTTCTTGCGGGAACCCTGACGATTAAGCAACGATTCATTCACCCCCTCAGTCAGCTGCGCTGACAGCTCCCTCAAGAGGGCGCCTTCAACACGGCTGATCAGAAACAAGAAAAGCAATCTCTGATCTGTCTTTTGATGCCTCCCCCTGAGGGAGGGGGACCATCCGAAGGATGGTGGAAGGAGTAAGAACTGCATGCAACTGACATTGGGCGTAGCCGCGCACGTGGACGCGGGTAAGACGACGCTGTGCGAGCAGATGCTGCTCCATAGCGGCGTGCTGCGCAAGGGCGGCCGCGTGGACCACGGCGACGCGTTCATGGACGGCCATGCGCTCGAGCGAGCGCGCGGCATCACGATCTTCAGCGAGCAGGCCAGTCTGGAACTGACGCGAGAAGACGGGGAAACCGTCCACGTCACGCTTATGGACACGCCGGGACACGTCGACTTCTCCGGCGAGATGGAGCGCGCGCTGTCCGTGCTGGATATGGCGCTGCTGGTCGTCTCCTGCGCGGAGGGCGTGCAGAGCCATACGGTGACGCTATTCCGGCTGCTGAAAAAGAAAAATATCCCGACGATCGTCTTCCTCAACAAGACCGACCGCGAGGGTGCGGACGTGCTGCGCGTGACGGCACAGATGCAGCACCTGCTCTCCAGCGACTGCGTACTCATGGCACAGGAGACAGAGAGCCTGCGCGAGGAGCTGGCCATGCGCGACGATACGCTCATGGAGCAGCACCTGATGGAGGAAGCAGCCCGGGAGGACTATCTGCTCGGCGCGCGCCGGGCCGTCAAGGCCTGCCAGCTCTACCCCATCTTTTCTGGCAGCGCGCTGGAAAACCGGGGCGTGGACACGCTCATGGACGCGATCGCCATGCTTGCCGATACTCAGTACGCAGAAAAAGCAAATGAGCCGTTCCGTGCGAAGGTCTATCGCGTGGCCCATCGCGACGGCATGCGCTACAGCTATATCAAAGCGCTGTCCGGCAGGCTCAGCGCGCGCGAGGAAGTGAATACCCTGCGCGGCGCGGAGAAGGTAAACGCCCTCTACGCCGCGCAAGGCCAGAAGCTCACGGTCTGCCAGGCGCTGGATGCTGGACAGACGGCGGTAGTGACGGGCCTTTCCTGCAGGCCGGGCGAGCTGATCGGCGCACAGGCCGGCATAGAAGGTCAGGAGCTTGTGCCGCTGATGAGCGTGGACGTGCAGGGCGAAAAAGGACTGGATCCCACGAAGCTGCTGCTGCATCTTCGCGAGCTGGAGGAAGAAGACCCGCTGCTCAGCGTCCGCGCTGAAAACGGCCGTGTGTCCGTTGGCATTATGGGCGCGGTGCAGATCGAAGTGCTTGGAAGCGTATTGGAGAGCCGCTTCGGCGATAAGGTTACGTTCCTGCCGCCGAAGGTCATCTATAAAGAGACAGTCGCAGAACCGGCGATCGGCATCGGCCACTACGAGCCGCTGCGCCATTATGCCGAATGCTGGCTGCGCCTTGTGCCGGCGAAGGAAGGCAGCGGCGTCACGTTCGCCGACAAAACCCCGGCCAATCTGCTGGACATGAACTGGCGTCGCCTCATCAGCGCGCATGTGCACGAGCGCAAACATCCGGGCGTGCTCACGGGCAGCGAGCTCACCGACGTCTGCGTGGAGCTGATCGCAGGCCGCGCGCATCTCAAGCACACGGAGGGCGGCGATTTCCGCGAGGCGACGTACCGCGCGATCCGCAATGCGCTCATGCATGCGAAAAACGTGCTGCTCGAGCCGGTGGTTCGCTTTGAGCTCTCGTTTGCCGGCGAGCTGCTCAGCCGCGTGACGGGCGAGCTGCTGCGCATGGGCGCACACATGGACGCGCCGGAATACGATGAGGACGAGGTGCTCCTCTGCGGCACATGCACCGCCGCGTCCTTTTGGGATTATCCCCAGAAGTTTGCCGCGACGACGCGCGGCCACGGGCGCATCCGCTCGGAATTCGCGTGCTATGCCCCGTGCAGAAATCAGGACGAGATCGTGGCCGAAATCGGCTACAGCGCGCTGGCAGACGTCAAAAATCCGCCGGGCAGCGTATTCTGCAGCCACGGCGCGGGTTATCACGTCCCGTGGGACGAGGTGCGCGCAGCGGCGCACTGCGAAGTGGAATTATAATCGGCCAATGGCCGCTTCCATTTCCGAACAACTGACATGAGAGCGCCGCTTCGTGCTCGCAGCAAGATTCTTGGACCATTATCTGTCACACGTCATCAAGGAGGGAGCCTGTGTTCACCTGTGTGCTTGACGCCGCCAGCCGCACGACGCTGACCGATCAGCTCTACAGCGCGCTGCGCGAGGAGATCATGAGCGGGCGCATTGCTGCCGGCGAAAAAATGCCCTCCAAGCGCCAGCTCGCCGAGCATCTGCATGTGAGCACGGCAACGGTCGAGTCGGCGTATGGCCGCCTGGCAAGCGAGGGCTACTGCGAGAGCCGTCCGCGCAGCGGCATGTACGCCGCCGCCGAGCTTCCTCAGGCCGGCGTGACCGGGTACGCCAAGCCGGTTCCCATCCGCTGGGACTTTTCCACCGGCGCAGCGGATGCGGAGCATTTCCCGTTCTCGACGTGGGCACGCCTGATGCGCGAGGTGCTCAGCGAGCAGAACACAAATCTGCTGCTCTCCGGCGATCCGCAGGGCTCCCCGGAGCTGCGCCGCGAGATTGCGGGCATGATGCTGCGCCTTCGCGGCATCGAGGTCGCGCCGGAGTGCATCGTGCTGGGCGCAGGCACAGAGGTGCTCGTCACGGCGCTGGTGTCGCTGCTAGGCAGGGAAAAGCTCTTTGCCGTGGAGGACCCAGGCTATTCGCGCGTGCGCAGGATCCTGGTCGCCAGCGGCGCGCGGATCGCGCCGACGCCGCTTTCGGGCGGAGCGATCGACGTGCGCGCGCTCTACACCAGCGGCGCGGGCGCGGCGTATGTCACGCCATCGCATCAGTTCCCGCTGGGCGCGGAAATGAGCGCAAGCCAGCGCACAGCGCTGCTGCACTGGGCCCGGGAAACGGGCAGCTACATCCTCGAGGACGACTACGACAGCGAATTCCGCTTTGCGGGCGTGAGCCTGCCGGCGCTCAAGGCCATGGACAGCAGCGAGCAGGTGATCTACATGAACACATTCGCCCGCACGCTCGCCCCTGGCCTGCGCCTGAGCTTCATGGTGCTGCCCCACACGCTGATCGGGCGCTATCGCGCGATGCATGCAGCCTGCAGTGTGCCGGGCTTTGAACAGGAGACGCTGCGCAAATTCATCGCAGGCGGCTATCTGGAGCGGCATGTGTCGCGCATGCGCGTGATCTACCGCGGGCGGCTGCAGGCGCTGGAGCGCAGTGCGGCGCAGCTGGGTCTTGGCGAGGTCGCCCCTTGCGGCGCGGGATTATATGCGCTCTTGCATGTAGGCGGAAAGACGCCCGCGCAGGAGCTTGTGCCGCTGGCGGCGCGCGCTGGCGTGAGGCTGACGCGCCTGAGCGACTATGGCGTGATGGAAACGGGCAAAGAGCTGGAGCGCGTGGTGCTGCTGGGCTTTGCGGGCATGGATGAAGAGGCGATCGGCGAAGGGCTTGAGGCGCTGCGCCGCGCATGGATATAAGGAGAGAAAGTCATGAAGAAGATTACACTTTTGCTGATGCTTGCGGCAATGCTGCTTGTGATGACGGGCTGCACGTCGATGGAGCAGGCGCTGGGCAAGATCGGCGACGACATCGAGGCGAGGCAGCTGGAGGCGCCGAAGACGGCAGACACCAGCGTGGACTGGAGCTTCGTGCCGGTGGTACGCGAGCTGGCGTCGACGATGTTCACCGAGGGCGTGCCCGGCGCGACGATCACCAACACGCGCGTGGCCAGCAAGGACAACAAGGGCGAGCGCACGATCGTGATCATCGAATACGAGCTCGATGGCAAGACCGGCAGCTACGGATTCGACTATGAGAAGGACGAAAACGGCGAATACGAACTCAAGCGTCTGGGCGAAGGCGTGCGGACGGATGATCTGATGTGATCAGATAAAAGGAGGACCGGAGGGTCTTCCTTTTTTGCTGGGAAAAAGGGAGATAAAGTAGCGTAAGAGCGCGCGAAGCGTACATGGGGTCAAGGGGCGAAGTCCCTTGTCAGGGGTTTGGGGATGAAATCCCCAACGTAGCCCATGCGCGAAGCGCAGGATAAGCGGGAATCAAACAGGAGCCGATAGGCGACGCT
>SVGO01000131.1 GCA_015056305.1 Clostridiales bacterium
TCGCCGTGCGGTACCTTCAGGGAGGTATCGCGCACCTCGCGCGCCTTCTCGCCGAAGATCGCGCGCAGCAGGCGCTCCTCAGCGGTCAGCTCGGTCTCACCCTTGGGCGTGACCTTACCGACCAGAATGTCGCCGCTGCGGACTTCCGCACCGACACAGATGATGCCGCGCTCGTCGAGGTACTTCAGCGCATCCTCGCCGACGCCCGGAATATCTCTCGTGATCTCCTCGGGCCCCAGCTTGGTATCGCGGGAGTCGCACTCGTACTCCTCCACGTGGATGGAGGTGAACACGTCTTCCATCACGAGGCGCTCGCTGATGAGGATAGCGTCCTCGTAGTTGTAACCTTCCCAGGTCATGAAGCCGACCAGGATGTTCTTACCGAGGGAGAGCTCGCCCTGGCTGGTGGAGGGACCATCCGCGATCACATCGCCCGCCTCAACGTGGTCACCCACGGAGACGATCGGGCGCTGGTTGATGCAGGTGCCCTGGTTGCTGCGCTCAAACTTGGTCAGCTCGTAATCCTTGATCTCACCGGTGACATACTTAACGGTGATGTTAGTCGCGCTCACGCGCGTGACCGTACCTTCACCCTCAGCAAGCACGCAAACGCCGGAGTCCACAGCGCACTTGTGCTCGATACCGGTGGCGACGATGGGCGCCTCCGTCGTCAGCAGCGGAACTGCCTGACGCTGCATGTTCGCGCCCATCAGGGCACGGTTGGCGTCGTCGTTCTCCAGGAACGGGATCATCGCAGTTGCAACGGAAACCATCATGCGCGGAGAAACGTCCACATAATCCACCCGCTCGCGGTCGACCTCAATGATCTCGTCGCGATGGCGGCAGATGATACGCTTGTTGATCAGGCAGCCGTTCTCGTCGAGCGGCTCGGTGGCCATTGCCACGATATACTGATCTTCCACGTCGGCGGTCAGGTAGTCCACCTGATCGGTAACACAGCCGGTTTCCTTATCAATCTTGCGGAAAGGTGCGATGAGGAAGCCGTACTCATTGACGCGGGCGAAGGAAGCCAGATAGGAAATCAGGCCGATGTTCGGACCTTCGGGAGACTCGATGGGGCACATACGGCCGTAGTGGCTGTAGTGTACGTCACGCACGTCAAAGCTTGCGCGCTCACGGCTGAGACCGCCGGGGCCAAGCGCGGACATACGGCGCTTATGCGTCAGCTCCGCGAGGGGGTTGTTCTGATCCATGAACTGGCTCAGCGGGCTGCTGCCGAAGAATTCCTTGATCGCCGCCGTGACGGGGCGGATGTTGATGAGGCTCTGCGGGGTGACAAAGTCAAGATCCTGCAACGTCATACGCTCGCGAATCACGCGCTCCATGCGGGAGAAGCCGATGCGGAACTGGTTCTGCAGCAGCTCACCGACGCTGCGCACACGACGGTTACCCAGGTGGTCAATGTCATCCGCCTCACCGATGCCGTGTGCCAGGCAGCACAGGTAGTTGACGGAGGCAAAGATATCGTCCACAACGATGTGCTTGGGAATGAGAACTTCCAGATTCTCACGCACGGCCTCGATGAGCGCCTCGCCCTCATACTGCTCCAGAAGCTGACGCAGGATGATGAAGCGGACCTTCTCCTTGACGCCGGCCTCAGCGGGGTCAAAGTCCACGAAGTTGGACATATCGACCATACCGTTGGAGAAAACGCGCACGTGCTTGCCGTCCGCCATTTCCACCCATGCGTCGATGACGCCGCGGGCCTCAAGCATCTCTGCCTGCTCGCGCGTGAGCTTTTCGCCCGCCTCGGCAAGGATCTCGCCGGTCATGGGATCGGCCACGGGCGCGGCCAGCTTGTGTCCGCTCAGTCTCGCGCCGAGGGCGAGCTTCTTGTTGAACTTATAGCGACCGACATGGCCGAGCTCATATCTTCTGCGGTCGAAGAACAAGCTGTCAAGCAGGCTCTCGCTGGAATCCACCGTCGGAGGATCGCCCGGGCGGAGCTTGCGGTAAATCTCAATCAGCGCTTCCTCGCGGGACTTGCAGGTGTCGCGCTCGATCGTGGAGACGATGCGCTCGTCATCGCCGAAAATCTCACGGAGCTGTTCATTGGTGACCGCGCCGGCAACCGTATCGGTGCAGGAAAGCCAGGTATGCGGCTTGTCCGCACGGTAGATGCCGACGGCCTTGAGCAGCCAGGTGATCGGCAGTTTGCGGTTCTTGTCAATGCGCACGAAGAACATATCGCTGCCGTCGGTCTCATACTCCAGCCATGCGCCGTGGTAAGGGATCGCCGTTGCGCTGTAAATGTTCGTGGCGGTCTTATCCGTCTTCTTATCATAATACACGCTGGGGCTGCGGACGATCTGGGAGACGATGACACGCTCGGCGCCGTTAATAATAAAGGTGCCGCTGTCGGTCATGAGCGGGAAGTCGCCCATGAAGATCTCCTGCTCCTTGATCTCTTCCGTTTCCCGGTTGCGGAGCCGGACGCTGACCTTGAGGGGTGCGGCATAGGTCGCGTCTCTGGCCTTGCACTCGGCCTCCGAGTACTTCGGCTGCTCGTTCATGGTGTAATCCACAAAGCTGAGTTCCAGGTTCCCGGAATAGTCGGTCACGGCTGCTACGTCGTCAAAAACTTCGCGCAGACCGGTCTCCAAAAACCATCTGAAGGAATTCTTCTGAATCTCCAGAAGGTTCGGCATGTCCTGGATCTCCTGGCTGCGGGCAAAACTCTTTCGCAGAGTCTTCCCGTAGAGGACGTCTTTCGGCATCGGACTTCACTCCTTATAATAAGTATTGGGCGGCACTCAACTTTGTACGCCCGGGTTTGTTGTTACATATTTTGCTCGTTTTGCATTTCCCTGTTGCATTCCGCAGCAAATCCTGTTACAATCAAAATCGAAATAGGATACTGGGGGAAAAGCCGCCCGTCGCGTATAGACAGGTCAAGCTATTATACATATTCTTCCAAGCCTTGTCAAGGGACAATTTATCCGTTTTGCGTAAAATTTTGCTTTTGTCTGCGGCAGGTGTGTGCATCACACTTTGCCGCTTTTTTGACGCCAGGAGTGAATGTCCATGGATCTGATCATCTATATATTGCTTTGTGTGCTCGCCGTTTTGTGCTTGGTTCTGTTGCGCACCGAAGGGCTGCTGCGCAAAAACAGCGCGCTTTTCATCTCCGCGGGCGTGGTTCTGTTTGCCTTTGTGCTGCGCGCCCGCTGCCTGCCCCACATCACCTATGACTATCAGGATTTTCTGGTCAAGTGGGTCGATCATTTCCGCGCAAACGGCGGCTTTCGCGGCATCGTGAACTATCACGGCAACTATAACATTCCATATCTGTATTTTCTCGCGCTCTTTTCTTACAGCGATATGGAGCCGCTCGGCTTCATCAAGCTGCTGTCCATTCTGTTCGATGTGCTGCTGGCCTGGGGCGTCTGCCGCCTGACGGGTGTATTCGGCGCATCGGAAGGAAAGCGGCGCGCCGCTTTCCTCGGCACGCTGTTGCTGCCGACGGTGCTGCTCAACGGCGCCTATTGGGGCCAGTGCGACAGCATTTACGTCGCGCTCGCGATCTGGTCGCTCTACTTTATCTTCAAGGGCAAACCTTGCCTCTCTATGGTTTTCCTCGCGCTGTCCTTCTCGTTCAAGCTGCAAGCCATCTTCTTTCTGCCGGTTTATTTTCTGTTCCTGTGCCGAAAGCAGCTCAAGCTGTGGCAGCTTCCAATTTTCCCGCTGACCTATCTGGTCGTCGTCCTCCCTGCGGTGCTGCTGGGCAAGCCGTTTTCGGAGACGCTCACGCTGTATTTCAGCCAGATGGGCACGGTTGGCAGCGCGATGAACTACAACTCCCCCTCCGTCTTTGCTCTGCTGCGGCCGGAGAACACGGAGCTTGCCTCCAAACTCGCCATTGGCGCTGCGTTTGCGTTCATTCTCCTTGTGTATGCCCTGTTCATCCGCAAGGCCAAGCGCACCGGCAACGAATCCGGCCTGACCGCGGCGCTTCTGCTCGTGGTTGCCATTCCGTTTTTGCTACCGCATATGCACGACCGCTATTTCTTCGGCGCGGATGTGCTCTCCTTCGCCGTTGCATTCGTGATTCCGGAGCTGCTGCCGGTTCCGGTCCTGTGCTCCTTTGCTTCCCTGCTCGGTTATCACGCCTATCTGCGCGGGCGTTACCTGATGCCTATGTCCTGGGGCGCGGTGGCGCTGATCCTTGCAATAATCTGGCTTTTGGTCGAGCTGTTTTTCCTTCTGCGCACGCGCGCAAACCCGCGAAAAAGAAAAAGCGGATAAAGCTTGCATTTTGGTGTTGACATTTCCAGACGCAGCGGGTATAATAGCCCATGCGTCTGGGAAATGCCGGCGCGAAAAGAATATGCGAGAGTGCTGGAACAGGTAGACAGGCACGTTTGAGGGGCGTGTGTCAACCGACGTGGGAGTTCAAGTCTCCTCTCTCGCACCAAAAAAGCACGATGGTTCATCTGAACCATCGTGCTTTTTCTATATTGGTTGATGTTTACACAGCAATTTGATACAATCTATTCGACAAACTTGAATTTGCAGGTGAATGAAATGATATATCGACTTCCTGAGATTAATGATAAAGCCATGCTGCAAGAGTATGTTCAAGAGCATTATGAGAACAAAGAAACCAGTATTAGTGCGAGTTTAGGGTTGTCATCTTCGGAGTATTCTGATTGGGTGGAGAAGATGCAAAGAAATGCTTCTGTTGGTGATGAAGAATGGGGAAAATCCTTGCTATATCTTTGCTTTGATAAGAGTAAATTGATAGGTTTATTAAGCATACGATACGATTTGCCCGAATTTCTCAGAAAAAAATATGGTGACATAGGATATGGAGTAAGACCGTCCGAAAGAAACAAGGGATATGCAACAATGATGCTCCAATACGCATTGTCGGTATGCAGAAATAAAGGAATGACCAAGGTCATCCTTGGTTGCTATAAAGACAACATAGCATCTGCTAAAACTATTCAGAAGAATGGTGGCATACTGACAGAAGAAAATGACAATTATAAAGAAGGTAAAATTAGTCAATATTATCTGATTAATTTGTAAATTTACCAATTCCAATTTG
>SVGO01000020.1 GCA_015056305.1 Clostridiales bacterium
GCGAGCAGCCTCCTCGGCGGCAAGGCGCTCGGCCTCAATGCGAGCAGCTTCCTCGGCGGCAATGCGCTCGGCCTCGATGCGAGCAGCCTCCTCGGCGGCAATGCGCTCGGCCTCAATGCGAGCAGCTTCCTCGGCGGCAATGCGCTCGGCCTCGATGCGAGCAGCCTCCTCGGCAGCAATGCGCTCGGCCTCAATGCGAGCAGCCTCCTCGGCGGCAAGGCGTTCGGCCTCAATGCGAGCAGCCTCTTCAGCAGCAATGCGCTCGGCCTCAATACGAGCAGCCTCCTCGGCGGCAAGGCGCTCGGCCTCGATGCGAGCAGCCTCCTCGGCGGCAATGCGCTCGGCCTCAATACGTGCGGCCTCCTCGGCAGCAAGGCGCTCGGCCTCGATGCGGGCGGCTTCCTCGTCATGGCTGCTGTCCGCAAAGCCATACCCGGCGAGCACGGACTCGACTTCGTCGGCCGACTTGGGCAGAGCGCTCGGGGCAAGGATCATCGGAACGGTGATTTCCGGATCGAGAGCGTCGTACAGCTCGACCACGCCGTCCTGAAGATCGCTGAACAGATACTGGCCCGTCAGCTCACCCGACTTGTCGTAGATCATCATCTGCGCCATGGAAAGCGCCTGAATCTGCTCGTCGGAAAGCATGCTGATATCCAGCCAGTAAACGGTTTCGCCCATCGAGGTGACCACCGGCGAAACGGGCACGAGCATCTGCGTGCCGTCGCTCATGGACAGCTCCACCTGCGCGATCATATCCTGCGGCTCGGCGAATGCGGCGAGCGGCGAGAATGCCAGACAGGCGCAGAGAACCGCAGCCGTCAGCCGGCGGGTGATTTTTCTCATATTGTTTATCCTCCTTTTTCGGGTAAACCTGGACCTGATCCCATAGGTCCTATACATCCATTGTATAGATTCATTTTAAAACGAGCCGCTTCCCCTTGTCAACCTTGAGGATGTTTTTACCGCAGGGATGTGCCCAATTGCCGGCAAAACCGGGGTGTGCGCTGGGGTTTACACATATCAGACGAAGAGCAGGCAGGGATTCTTCCCGCGAAAGACGAATAAAACAATGGAATTTTGTGCCCGAATCTGTAATATATCCATTCAGAATATAAAAGGAGCGAATCGGTCATGGACTACAGCGAGCTCAGAGAGATTCCCTTTGCCAGGGAAAGCATTTACGAAGGCGCTATTCTGCACGTGGAGAAATGGCAGGTCACCTGCCCCAACGGCCATACGGCGCCCAGGGAGATCGTCGTGCACAAGGGCGCGGCGGCCGTCGTTCCTGTCTATGAGGACGGCACGACGCTGCTGGTGCGCCAGCATCGCGTGAGCGTGGACCGCGTCACGCTGGAAATCCCTGCGGGCAAGCTCGACACCGCGGACGAGGATCCGCTCGAGTGCGCGATCCGCGAGCTGCGCGAGGAAACGGGCCTTTGCGCTGAGAAGATGACGCTGCTCACCTCCATGCTCACCACTCCGGGCTTCTGCACGGAGAAGATTGGCATCTATCTCGCCCAGGGTCTCACCGAGGGCGATATGCATCTGGATGAGGACGAGTTCCTCGGCGTGGTGCGCATGCCCCTCAGCGAGGCGATCGCCATGATCATGCGCGGCGATATCCGCGACAGCAAGACCATCTGCGGTCTGCTGCTTGCGCGCGATGTGATTCGCGCGCAGAAGGAGAATGTGTAATGCGCCTCCCTCTGACACAGTGGCTGCTGGAGGCGGAGCATCTGCCTGAGCGCCTTTTCAGCGGAATCAGCAGGCCGTCGTTTTCCCTGCCCGGCGCGGATCAGCTTCTTCAGTTTGCCGATCTGATCGGCGGAGAAGAAGAAACAGACGAAACGAAGCAGAAGGCGGGCGTACCTTATGCGCTTCAAGGCTGCTTCGAGGACGATCTTGCAGGAGAGCTGACGCTGAAAAAGGAGATCGATTTCGGCGCATTTGAGGGCGAGCGTGCGCTTATCACGTTTGAGCAGATCGCCGGCAGCGGCGAGATTCTTCTTGGCGGCAGGGTGATTGCGAAGTTCGATTCTGACGCGAATATATTGAAACTGCTGCGCCATGCGCAGGACAGCACGGGCTTGCCCTGCCGCCTTGCCGTGGATGTGAGCGACGCGCTGCTTCTGGGCAGGAGCGAAACCCTGGAGCTGCGCTTCAGTGCCGCTCGTCCTGCGGGCGTGTGCGGCGCGGCATTTCTGAATGTGCCCGAGCGGGCGCATCTTTCCCGGGTGAGCATTCAGCCGGATACGATCCGGCGCACGATGACCGTGCGTGCGCGTGTGCATGCGCATGCCAAGGGGCGATATGTCCTTCGCGTGCAGGCTGTGCCGGGCGAGGCGGGCGCGCAGGTTGAGCCTGCGCGGGAAACGGACATGACGCTTGACGCCGGCGAGGAGACGAGCATCGAGCTTTCTCTGGCGGTGGATGCGCCTGCGTTTATCCCCGGGAAAGCCTATGCCGCGCCTGCGCTCAAGATTCAGCTTTTCTTCCGCGGAGAGAAGCAAAGGGGAGAAGGGCTTCTGTGCGATGATGCGCTGCTGCTGTGCGGCTATGGCGCGGGAGCGCCCAGAGCGTATCTGCCCCTGCGGGACGAGGATTGCCTGGGTGACGTCGATGCGCTGTGCGAAAAGCTCTCGGCGCTGCATGTTCCCGGCGTGATGCTTGCCGCGCCTGCGCCGGACGGGCTCTATCGCGCGCTCAGCCGCGCGGGAATCCCTGCCGTGCAGCATATGCCGCAGCAGCTTCGTCCTGCGTTTACGCGCTATCCCTGCCTGCATCTGGCGGATCGTCTGCTCAATCAGGATCTGATCTCTCTGGAAGCGGCGGCATGGCAGATGGCGGCGTCCGTCGCCTTTCCGCGCGCGATTGACGAGACGATATCCCCGGATGAGATGCTGCTGGACGTCAGCGGCAGAAGGCTGGACCATAAATCGGTCGGCGTGCGCGATACGCTGAAGTGGCTTCGCGTCGTGCAGATCCGCCTTCGCGCGGAGGCGGCCAGACAGGGGCGCTATCAGGGCGCGCTGTGCAGCGCAGAGGATATCCAAAGCAGCGACGTATGCGACGCGCTGCGTACGGCGTTTTCGCCTGTGCATCTGTCTGCTCTGCCGCTCAGCGGCGCATGGTGGACGGGAACGCGTTTTTCCGCGTCGCTGGAGGCGTTCTTTCCGCAGAAGACGGCGGACGGCAGGGTGGTTTATGCGGTTGCCGTGCTGGAGGACGAGAAGGGACGCGAGCTTGCATGCACGACGGCGTCCTGCACAAAGAGCGGTTATGCCGGCGTGATCGAGGCGCAGCTGCCCGACGATCCCTGTGTGCTTATGCTGCACTGCATGCTGCTTCGCAGCGGAGAGGTGATCGAGGAAAACATGCTGCCTATCTATGTCGGCCAGCGGGGACCGCTGGAGGCGGCGTTCTGACTGGGGCCAATACGGACGGCGCACGCTGCGCGCATAAGGAGAAAAACGCATGAATACTGAATATTTGTTTCCCGCGATGACCGTGGGCGTCTGCTACTATCCCGAGCACTGGGATAAATCCCTTTGGGAGGAAGACCTGCGCCGCATGCTGGATAGCGGCATCACCGTCGTGCGCATCGCCGAGTTCGCCTGGAGCCTCTTTGAGCGCACGGAGGGCGTGTTCACGCTGGATTATTTCGATCCCTTCCTCGATTTGTGCGAGAAGATGGGCATGAAGGTCATCTTCGGCACGCCCACGGCCACGCCGCCCGCCTGGCTGACGGAGAAATATCCCGAGACGCTCAACTGCGACATCACCGGTGTGAAATACCGCCACGGCATGCGCAGGCACTACAATTACAACTCGCCTGTATACTGGGAAAAATGCGAGATCATCATCGGGAAGATTGCGCGTCACTACGGCAATCATCCTGCGATCATCGGCTGGCAGATCGACAACGAGCTCAACTGTGAGACGGATGAGTTTTATTCCGAGGCGGACAGCGCCGCTTTCCGGATGTGGCTGAAGGAAAGATACGGCACGCTGGACAAGCTCAACGACGCGTGGGGCACGGTCTTCTGGAGCCAGACTTACACCGACTGGGCGCAGATCTTTGTCCCGCGTCCCGCGCCGCATGCCGCGTATAATCCGCATCTGCATCTGGATTATCTGCGCTTTGTCTCCCGCAGCTGCCTGGATTTCTGCGCGATGCAGGCGAAGATTCTGCGCGCGCATATCTCCCCCGACGCATTCATCACCACCAACGGCATGTTTGGCCATATGGACAATCATGCCATGACGAGAAACAGCCTCGATCTGTACACCTACGATTCCTATCCAAATTTCGCCTTCGGGCTGGACGTCAAGGACATCGAGCACAACCTGTTGCGCGACCGCTGGAGCGGCATGAAGCTCACCGAGGTGCGCTCCATCTGCCCGCATTTCGGCATCATGGAGCAGCAGAGCGGCGCGGGCAGCTGGACCAGCCGCATGGACAATCCCATGCCCCGTCCGGGTCAGATGACCCTCTGGGCGCTGCAAAGTGTGGCGCACGGCGCGGACTTTGTGTCCTTCTTCCGCTGGCGCACCTGCACATTCGGCACGGAGATCTACTGGCACGGCATCCTTGGCTATGACAACCGCGACAACCGCCGCATGGGCGAATTGCGCGATTTTGCCGCGAAGATGAAGAAGCTTGCGCCTGTGTGCGGCGCGGACTATGCCGCGGACGTGGCGCTCGTGCGCGATTACGACAACATCTACGACAGCGAGCTGGATAACTGGCATCGCCGCGTGACGCGCCAAAGCGAGGACGCGCTCTTTGAAGCGTCCCAGCTGCATCATACGCCGATGGACATGCTCTATCTCCAGCCGTATACGTCGCTGGAGGATCTCAAAAAGTACAAAGCACTCTTCATGCCCCACGCGAGCATCATGACGGGTGAAAAAGCCGGCCTGCTGGAAAGCTACGTCCGCCAGGGCGGCGTGCTCATCGTCGGCTGCCGCAGCGGCTACAAGGACGAGCACGGCCGCTGCGTGATGGAGCCGCAGCCGGGTCTGCTGAAAAAACTCACCGCCACGGACGTGATGGAATATACCCTTGCCTCCCCGGCGGAGGAGGAGCCGTATGCCATCTGGAACGGCAGGCGCATGCCCATGCCGGTGTTTAACGACGTGCTGACCCCGCTTAAGGGCGCGCAGGTGCTCGCCCGGTTTGGTTCGTCCTATTATGCCGGCGAGCCCGCGCTCACGGAGCATCACGTCGGCGAGGGCCGCGTGCTGCATCTGGGCGGCGCGCTGAGCCGCGAGGCGGCGGCCATGATCCTGGAGCATCTGGGTCTGCTCGAGCCGTTTGCACCGGTCGTATCCGCGCCGCAGGAGGTTGAGCTGGCCCTGCGCGAAAAGGACGCAGAGAAAGTGCTCTTCGCGCTCAATTATCAGAATAAAGCGATGACCATTACGCTGCACCAGGCGGCGCAGTCGCTCTTTGACGGCAGGACCATGCAGGGCGATGTGGTTCTTGCGCCGTATGAGGTTCAGGTTTTCAGGCTCTGACGCGGGCACGAGGTTTGCTCTCCAGAGAAATGTATGTTAAAATAAACCAAATGCAATATGAATAGAGGAGGAATTTCTCCATGACGAACATTGCGATTCTGGGCTGCGGCTCCATCGCGCATACCATGGCGCGAACCCTTGCCGGCATGCGCGAAGCCGGCGAGGCTGTCTGCCTGTATGCCGCCGCCTCGCGTGATCTGAGGCGCGCGCAGGAATTTGCCGAGCAGGAAGGCTTTGTCAAGGCCTACGGCTCCTATGAGGAGATGGCCGCCGATCCGAATGTCGATCTGGTCTACGTCGCCTCGCCGCATTCGCATCATGCCGAGCATATGAAGCTGTGC
Source organism: Clostridiales bacterium (assembly GCA_015056305.1). Lineage (GTDB taxonomy): Bacteria > Bacillota > Clostridia > Christensenellales > Aristaeellaceae > Ventricola. The sequence continues at coordinate 5,865 of SVGO01000020.1, forward strand.
ATCGAGCACGGCAAGGCCATCCTGTGCGAAAAGTCCTTCACCGGCAACGCCGCGCAGGCGCGCGAGGTGCTTGCGCTGGCGAAGGAGAAAAACGTGCTCGTCGCCGAGGCGATCTGGACGCGCTACATGCCCTCCCGAAAGATCATCGATGATCTGATTGCCTCCGGCACGCTCGGTGAGCTCAAGCTGCTTACCGCGAACCTGCACTATGCCATCGATCACATCCGCCGCATCCGCGAGCCCGAGCTGGCCGGCGGCGCGCTGCTGGACGTGGGCGTCTATCCGCTCAATTTCTGTTCCATGTTCTTTGGCAACGATGTGGAGCGCATCGAGTCGTCTGTGAAGCTTATGGATACCGGCGTGGACGAGTCGGAGAGTTTCAGCTTCTATTATCCCGATGGCCGCGTCGCGCACATGCACGCCGGCACCACCTGCCGCAGCGACCGCCGCTGTTCTATCTGCGGCACGAAGGGCTACATCGTCGTGGAGAACGTGAACAACCCGGAGAAGATCACGCTCTATCTGACTGAGGAAGACCACAAGATCGCGCACGACATCGAGATTCCCGCGCAGATCAGCGGTTACGAGTATCAGGTGCGCGCCTGCATGAAAGCGCTTGAGCAGGGCGCGATCGAATGCCCGGAGATGCCGCACAGCGAGACCATCCGCGTCATGGAACTCATGGACGAGCTGCGCGCGCAGTGGGGCGTGAAGTATCCGTTCGACTAAGGACAGGGGACGCTGGGGACGCTGGGCTGCCGCCCAGACCTGCCTGAGGGATTTCTATCTTCTCGCTCGACGCTCGTCGGTCAGGGCAGCTCTGACAGCCCACAGGGCTGTCATTCACTCCTGCCCCAGTTCGGCGAAGCCGAACCCTCAAACTCCCTTCTTCGCTTCGCGGCGGTTTCAAGCAGCTGTACAGGGGCGGATATGATCCGCCCGCGGATGATTATAAACATGCTTAAAACCAAATTTGTAGGGGAGGGGCTCTGCTCCTCCCTTTTTTGCGCTCGACTGCGGCAAAAGCGCAAAAAAAGCCTCCCCTGAAAGGGGAGGGGGACCGCCGAAGGCGGTGGAGGGGTTACTTCATCAGCTCATCCGCCATCGCACAGATCTGCGTGCGGCTGTCGTCGCTCAGTGCGGAGGTGATCTTCACCGTCGTCTCGGTGAATGTGAGGTTCTTCTGCTTGTCCAGCATGGTGCGCATGACCTTCGCTGCGTTGGGCGCCCAGGAGCCGTTTTCCATCAGGCCAACCGTGCGATTCTGATAGTTGCGCTCGGTCAGGTGATCGATGAACGTGCGCATGAACGGGAACACATCGCCGTTATACGTCGCGCTGGCGAGCACCAGCCTGTCATAGCGGAATGCGTCCTCCACGGCCTCGGCCATGTCGCAGCGGGCCAGATCGATCAGCGAAACCTTTTTGCAGCCGCGCTTCTTCAGTTCATCTGCCAGCAGCGCCGCCGCCTTCATTGTGTGGCCGTAGATGCTCGCGCAGGCGATCGCAATGCCCTCGCTCTCCGCACCGTAGCCGGACCAGACGTCGTACAGATGCAGGTATTCGCCGAGATTCTCGCTCAGCACCGGGCCGTGCAGCGGGCAGATGATTGAAATATCCAGTTTTTGAGCCTTTTTGAGCAGCGCCTGCACCTGCGTGCCGTATTTGCTCACGATGCCGAAGTAATAGCGGCGTGCTTCGCAGGCCCATTCCTCCTCTACGTCCAGCGCGCCGAACTTGCCGAACGCGTCCGCGGAGAAGAAGACCTTGTCCGTCTCGTCGTAGGTCATGATGACCTCCGGCCAGTGCACCATCGGCGCGGCGACGAAGCTGAGCGTATGGCGGCCGAGGGCCAGCTTGTCGCTCTCCTTGACGATCCTTCTGCGGTCCTCGTATTCCTCGCCGAAGAACGCCTTCATCATCGAGAACGCCTTCGCGGAGGCGACCACGACAGCCTGAGGATATGCCGCCATGAACGCGCTCAGGCTGCCGGAGTGATCCGGCTCCATGTGCTGCACGATCAGATAATCGACCGGGCGCTCACCAAGTTCAGCGCGCAGATTGGCCAGCCATTCGCCGGTGAAGCCCGCGTCCACAGAGTCCATCACGGCGATTTTCTCGTCCATGATCAGGTAAGAATTATAGGCCATGCCGTTCGGCACGATATACTGGCCTTCAAACAGATCCAGCTTGTGGTCGTTCACGCCCACATAGCGGATATCGCTGGTGATATGCATATTGTTTTCCTCAATTCTTTTATGTTATCAGCCCTGCGCATGCTTGCGCCCTGCCGGATAGTATATCACAGATTTTGCGTAGTGATCTATAATTAGCAAAGATTTACAGCGATTTGATGTGTCCGTCGGTGGTGATGGTCACGACCTGCCAGGGCAGGAACTTGCCGCTATTGTGAATGGCGCGCTTGACGGCGTTCTCGATACCGCCGCAGCAGGGCACCTCCATGCGCGCGATGGTCACGCTCTTTACGTCGTTGTTTGCGATGATCGCGGTCAGCTTCTCGCTGTAGTCCACGGCGTCGAGCTTCGGGCAGCCGATCAGCGCGACGCGCCCGCGGATGAAGTCCTGATGGAAATTGCCGTAGGCATAGGCGGTGCAGTCCGCGGCGATGAGCAGATGTGCGCCGTCAAAGTACGGGGCGCTGACCGGCGCAAGCTTGATCTGTACGGGCCACTGGCGAAGCTGGCTTGTGCAAGCCTTAATCGGCGCGGCGGCCTGCTGGCGGTCGATCGCCCTGGCAGCTGAGCCAGTGCATCCGCTCAATGGCTTGCCGCGAGCACCGAGCGGCGTTTCCGTGCCGACCTGTTCGGAAGCGGAGGCGGCCACTGGCCGCGAGCCGGGGCATCCGCTGAATTGCTTGCTGCGGGCACCGAATACCGATGCAGTGTTTGCTCGTTCGGAAGTGGAAGCGGACACTGTCCGCTGGGCTTGTGCGCGCTTCACCGCCGCCTCGTCGTAGGCGGGCGCCTCGCGCTCCTCAAAGGAGATGGCGTTCGTCGGGCAGGCCGGCAGGCAATCGCCCAGGCCGTCGCAGTAGTTCTCGCGCGTGAGTTTTGCCTTGCCGTCAATCATTTCAATCGCGCCCTCGTGGCATGCCTGTGCGCATGCGCCGCAGCCGTTGCACTTTTCCTCGTCAATGCGGATAATCTTTCTGATCATATGTCAAACCCCCGAAAATGTCCTGATTGGTGGGCAGATCTCTCTTTGTATATTTTGATTATACAGGATGATTTTGCGCCTGTATGTTGATTTTTCATCATTTCAGGCAAAAAAGCGTCGGATAACGAAAAAATCCGCCTCTGTTTTTCCACAGAGACGGATGAGATGTGGATAAATTACCTGAAAAAATCAGTGTGCGCAGTCCATGGCCAGCTTTGCCGCGCCATAGATGCCTGCGTCGTTGCCCAGCTTCGCCAGGACGATGGCTGCCTTGTTTTCCGACAGGGTCGCCATGGCCTCGTAGTGCTTTTTGACGGTGTCCACCAGATAGTCGCCGGCCTTGGACACGCCGCCGCCGATGATGAATACCTCGGGATCGATGATGTTGGTGAGCATCGCCATGCTCTTGCCCAGGAAATACATGCAGCTCTCGAACGCCTTTTCGGCGAGCTCATCGCCATGGCGCGCCGCGTCGACCACATCGCGCGCGGTGATATTTTCCAGCGCACGCAGCGTGCTGGGTGCGCCGCTCTCCTGAAGCAGTCGCTGCGCCGCGCGCACGATGCCCGTCGCGGACGCCGTCTGATCCAGACAGCCGTACTGGCCGCAGTTGCAGGGGATGGTCTCCTCGGGATTGACGACCACATGGCCGATCTCGCCGCCCAGGCCGCCCATGCCGTAGACCATCCGTCCATCGAGGATGATGCCGCCGCCCACGCCCGTGCCCAGCGTGATGAACACGAGATTCTCCGCGTCGCGGCCGCTTCCCTGCCAGTATTCGCCCATGGCCGCCATGTTCGCGTCGTTGCCGGCAAAGACGGGCACGCCGCGCAGGATGGAGGCCAGTTCGCGCGCGGGGTTAAAGTCGCCCCAGCCGAGGTTCACGCAGCGCTTGACATAGCCGCCGCGCTGCACCGGGCCGGGAATGCCCACGCCGATGGCGATCACGCGGGAAAGATTGCGCGCATAGTGCAGGATTTCCTCGGCGACATGGGGCAGGATCAGGCTGCCGTTTTCGCTGATGTCCGTCTTGATTTCCCATTTGGAAAGCAGCGCGCCGCGCTGGTCGAACGCGCCGATCTTCGTGGCCGTGCCGCCGATGTCCACGCCGAAATAGAGCTGATCCATATCCATTCGTCCTCCCTGACACAAAATGCAGTATATATATATAAAATTGGCTGTCCGCCCGGCGGAATCCTCTTTTGCAGGCGCGCATAAAGAGAAAAACAGCCTGCTCCCGAAAGAGGCAGGCCTGCAACGATTAAATTTCCTGCGGGAAGGGAACGGCATACTCGCCGAGCTTCTTTTCGATGGCGCGCAGCTCCTCGAGGGTCTTGTCGTTGACCGGGACGCCCTTTTCCCTGCGCAGACGGCGCATGTCCACTTCCTTTTCGCCGTGGGTGTAGATGCGCTCGCAGCCTTCGGCCTTGTCGCTGTCCCGCAGCTTCTGCAGATACTCGGAGAAACTTTTTCGGATTTCGGACTTGTCGCCGAAGATGCCGTAGTCGATGGCGATGAAGCTGTGGCAGATGCCGGAGCCGCCGTCCTCGGTCTTGTAGATGCGCTCGGCGGTCATGCCGCCGGCGAGAATACCGCAGAAGAGCTCGCAGATGACGCCCAGACCGTAGCCCTTGTGGCTGCCCATCAGCTCGCTGGAGCCGCCCAGCGGCAGGATGCCGCCGCCGGCCTTGGCGATGATGTTTTGCAGGATGCGCGGCGCGTCGGTGGAGTCCTGGCCGTTTTCGTCCACGCCCCAGCCCACGGGCACGGGATCGCCGCGCTTGGTGAAGACCTCAAACTTGCCGCGCGGAACGACAGTCGTCGCGCAGTCAAAGGAGAACGGCACCGGATCCGCCGGCATTGCCAGGGCGATCGGGTTGGTGCCGATCATGGGCTGCCTGCCGTAGGTGGGCACCATGATCGCCTCGGTATTGGTCATGCACAGGCCCATCAGATCTTCTGCCGCTGCCATCTCGGTGTAATAGCCGGCGATGCCGTAGTGATTGGAGCGGCGAACGGTGACAAAGCCGCAGCCGCAGGTCTTGGCCTTTTCGATGGCCAGCTTCATCGCCATGCGGCCCACGACCTGACCCATGCCATTGCACGCGTCGATGACGGCGGAGATGGGCGTTTCGCTCACGATCTTCGGCTCGCTGCGCATATCGACCATGCCGCTGGCAATCTCATAATCATAGCGCACCATGCGCTGCACGCCGTGGGATTCGATGCCGTTGAGGTCCGCAGCCAGCAGGATATCGGTGATTTCTCGGCTGTTCACCTCGTCAAAGCCATAGGAGCGGAACGCCGCGGAGCAGAACGCATGCAGCTGCTCGTAATCCAGATAATGATAAGCCATAGTGAATCTCCATGCAGATACTGGAATTGTTTATTTTATTATAGCGTATGCCATGGACAGAGTCAAACGGATCCGCGCCGGAGGGAAAGAGGACAGAAAACAGCCCCGAAAAGCCCGTGTTTCGGCGAAAAAATGAGCAGGATATTGAAAACTGTTTATGCTCATGTATTGACATACTGTGGGAAAATATGCATAATTAAATATAGAAAAATTTATGCAAACGATTCAGTGAGTCCGCTGCGGCGGATCGGTCGATTTGCAAAAAGACAGGAGTGAACGCGATGGCCATCAAATTGATCCAGCTCCCTCATCGAAACGGCAATGTCAAGCTTCGTCTGGCGACCGGACATTTCGCCACCAGCCACAGCCACCTGAACTACTATATCGACATGACGATGACCAAGCATCGCCTCTCTGAGGCGAAAGAGGCGGCTGCCGTGCTGTGCAGCAAGTTCAACTCCTCGACCATCATCGATACCATCCTCTGTCTGGACGGAACCGAGGTCATCGGCGCCTGTATGGCCGACGAGCTCACCCGCGCCGGCTATATGAACATGAACGCGCACCGCACCATCTACGTCGCCACGCCCGAGCATACCTCCGGCAGCCAGCTGATCTTCCGCGATAACACCGCGCCGATGATCGTGGGCAAGCACGTGCTCGTGCTGGCCGCGTCCGTCGCCACGGGCTATACCGCGCAGGCTGCTATCGAGGCGATCCGCTATTATGGCGGCACGCCGGCGGGCGTGTGCTCCATCTTCGCCTGCATCGACAGCTGCGAGGGCTTCCCGGTGGTGAGCATCTACAACAAGAACGACCTGGACGGCTATGCCAGCTATTCCTCCCGCGAGTGCCCGCTGTGCAAGGCCGGCGTCAAGCTCGATGCGCTGGTCAACAGCCACGGCATCTCCAGCTTCTAAGGAAATTTCTAAATCAAAAATCACGGGACCTGCTTCCTTTGGGAAGCGGGCCCCATTTTTGCGTCATACTATTCTCAAATTCGATTATACCTGCGCGAAGCGAAGAAGGGAGTTTGAGGGATGAAATCCCTCAAGCGGGTTTGGGCGGCAGCCCAACGTATCCCTTAGATGCGCTTGGAATACTCTTTTTCAAACAACCGTTTCGTCCCCTGCCGGTACACGATAAACGACAGCGTCACCGTGAGGATATCCGCGCACAGCTGCGACCAGACCAGGCCGTACATGCCCATCAGGCTGTTGAGGAGGAAGAGCATCGGGATATTGAACGCGCACCAGCGCATCACGCCCAGAAACAGCGCCGTGCGCCCCTTGCCGAAGCCCTGAAAGACATAGACCGTGAAGAAGCTGGAAAACATCAGCGGCGTCGCCAGACAGCGGATGCGCAGGAAGTCGCTGCCCAGGCGCACGGTCTGCGCATCCTGAATGAACAGGCTCATGATCCCGCCCGCTGCCAGCTCGTACATCGCGATGCTCAGCGCGCCGACGATCAGGCCCGCGCAGAGCGAAAACCGGATCGTATGCAGCATCCGATTGCGGTTGCCGCTGGCGTAGTTGTAGGCGACGATGGGCATCATGCCCTGGCACAGGCCGATGCCCACGTTCAGCGGCAGGCGCTCCGCCTTGAGCACGATGCCGATGGACGCCAGCGCGATGTCGCCGTATCCGGCCATCAGCTTGTCCAGCACGATGTAGTCGATGTCAAAGAGCAGCGTGGCGACCGCGGAGGGAATGCCCACCGAGAAGATCGAGCGGATGCTCTGCGCCTTGGGCATGGCAAGGCCGAAGCGGATGACGCCCTGCCTGCCGGATTTGAGAATCACCCGCAGGAAATAGCCGCAGGCGATGCAGTTGGACAGCAGCGTCGCGATGCCCACGCCGAGCACCTCATAGCTATCCGGCAGCAGCACGAACATAAACAGCGGATCGAGCACGATGTTGATCATGCCGCCCATCGCGATGCCGAAGCCCGCGCGCCTGGATTCGCCCGTGCTGCGCAGCAGATTCGCCATCACGTTGGAGAGTACCGTCGGCACGCCGCCCAGCACGATCACGCAAATCGCGTACTGCTGCGCATAGCGCATCGTGTTTTCGCTCGCGCCCAGCAGACGCAGCAGGGGCTGCATCAGGATCAGCATCAGCAGCGAAAACAGCGCCGTGCTGACCGCGCCCAGCAAAAGGCTGAACGAGGAGGCTTTCCTCGCCTCATCCTCCCTGTTTTCGCCCAGCAGCCGGGAGATCAGCGCGCCGCCGCCCACGCCCGCCAGGCTGGACAGGGACGCGCAGATATTGAACACGGGCAAAATCAGCGACGCGCCCGCGACCATGTAGGGATTATTCACCTGACCGAGATAGAACGTGTCGGCCATGTTGTAGATCAGGACGATGATCTGGCTGAAGATCGCCGGAAGCGCCATCTTCGCCACAGCCTGCGGAACGGGCAGGGTTTCAAAGATCTGCCTGCGTGCATTGTCTTGCATGGGAGCCTGTCCTCCTGTGCTTTCGGTTGGAATTTCTATATTATAGCTTTTGTCATAAAAAGTGTCAACGCATCTGAAACCTCCCCGCTGAAAAGCGGGGAGGTTCAATCATACTCCTTAAAACCGCGCGAAGCGAAGAAGGGTCAAGGGATGAAATCCCTTGTCAGGGGTTTGGGGATGAAATCCCCAACGTCACATCCACGATCCTCCGGTAGTTCTCCGGATCGGTCGCGCCCTCGGTGGAAAACAGCAGCACGACGCTCTCCTTGCCAAGGCCCAGCGCATCCCTGAGATTGGCATATGCGGGATCGGTCATGATCGCATGGACAAGTCCCGTGCCGATCGCGCCGGATTCGCCGGAGACAATCGGCGCATCGCCCTGATCCCCGGCGGCAAGCAGGCGCATGCCCGCAGCGCTGACCCAGTCGGGGCAGGAGACGAAGCACGCAGCATGGTTTTTCAGGATATCAAAGCTGATGGGATTGGGCTCGCCGCAGGCAAGGCCCGCCATCATCGTGTTCAGATCGCCCGTGACGATGCGCACGCCGCCGTCCCCGGCGAGCGCGCTTTGGTAGTGGCAGTCCGCCGCGTCCGCTTCCATCACCACGATCTTCGGGCAGTTTTCGCCGTAAAGATTGGCGTAGTAGCCTGCGATCGCGCCGGCGAGGCTGCCCACGCCCGCCTGAACGAAGACATGGGTCGGATGGTCCACGCCTGCCTCCCGCAGCTGATCGGCGGCTTCGGCTGCCATCGTGGCGTAGCCCTGCATGATCCGGCAGGGAATCTCCTCGTAGCCCGGCCAGGCCGTGTCCTGCACGACGACGCCACGCTCCACCTCTTTCGCGAGCGCGCAGGCCCGGCGGACGCATTCGTCGTAGTTGGCATCCTCGATGGTGACCTGTGCGCCCTCTTTGGCGATGTTGTCAAAGCGGGATTTCACGGTGCCCTTGGGCATGAGCACGACGGCCCTCTGCCCCAGCACCCGGGCGCTCCAGGCCACGCCCCTGCCATGGTTGCCGTCGGTGGCGGTGAAAAACGTCGCCGGAGCGAATTCCTTTTTGAAATCCTCGCCCGTCAGATAGGCATAGTCCGTCTGAGAAATATCCCTGCCCACACTGCGCGCGATTTCGCTGGCAATGGCGTATGATCCGCCGAGGACCTTGAATGCGTTCAGGCCGAAGCGATGGCTTTCGTCCTTGACAAACAGGCCCCTGAGGCCGAGCCTTTTGGCCATGTGCGTGCGCGCGCTCAGCGGCGTTGGCGCATACTGGGGAAAGCTGCAGTGGAAGGCGCGCACCTTCTGCGCCTCGCTCAGGCTCATTACGTCAAGCCATTTGTCGTCGGTTTCGGGCATGGTGTTCATGACCCATTTGATTGGCGATCTTTCCATGATCCATTCCTCCGCTGGTATTGTGAATCTATCGTACAGCAATGCGCTGCGCAGAGCAAGAGAAACCGGAAAAAGATAAAAGAAAAACGCCTTCGCAAGTTGAGCTCACGAAGGCGCTTTAGCTGGAGCTGATGATAGAATTTGATACCTATGACCTCATCCTTGCCGATGACGAAAACTACATGTGGAAAAACGCGCATATGTCCTGAGCAATAATGCTATGCATCGAGCGCATGTCTGGACATCCGCAGGCGGTTATCAGGTCTTTGTGCTCATACAGAATCCCGTTCAACCAAAGCGGACGGCAGCAGAATATGCTTGGGCAGCGTCGTATCTCCGTGAATGCGCCCCATGAGCGCTTTGGCTACTGCGATTCCCATTTCCACGGTCGGCACATTGATCGTTGTCAGCGGCGGGTTGGCATATTGGCTCATTTCAATGTTGCTCATGCCCATCACCGCGACGTCCTGCGGCACGCGAACGCCCGCCATATACAGCGCACGCAGCGCAGCCATCGCCATCAGGTCGCTGGCCGCATAAAACGCCGTAGGCATGCGGCTGCTGCGGACGATTCTGCCTACGAGCTTCATACAGGTTTTGTCATCCCACCCGCAGTCAATCACCCACTCCGGCCGGATTTCCAGCCCGAGATCGCGCATGGTTTCCCGGTAGCTGCGGAAGCGGCGCGAGAGCTCGAGCGAGCTGCCCCACAGCCCACCCCCTATGAAACCGATCTGCCTGTGTCCTTTTTTATACAGGTATTCCACAGCCATCCGGCTGACAAGCGCGTGATCGTATTCTACGCTGTCGATGGGTACATACCCTGTATCCACGCCGACAATATGCGGAAAGTGTGCGTGAAGCAGCTCGAAAAGCTTCTCCTCCACCTGACACATCAGAACAAGACCATCCAGCTTTGCGCTGAGCAGACCATTCATCGTGCTTTCATTGAGCAATTCCTGCGTGGTGTAGATGCTGGTAACGTGCCCTCCGTGCTTTTCCAGTTCCTGCTCAATGCCGCTGAGGATGGAAAGGAAGTACGGATCGCTGTATTTGCCCTTTGTGGAAACCATCACGCAGCCAATGGAAAGTCTGTGCGTGTCCGCAGCAGAAATATCCTTCTTGCGCCGTTTGACCAGTGGTTTGTAGTCCAGCTCAGCCACGGCCCGCAAAACATTCTGCCGCGTTTCCGGCGTCGTTTTATACGTCGGATCATTATTCAATATGCGTGAGACCGTTGCAGGAGAAACGCCTGCCAGGCTGGCTACATCGCGGATATTGCTCATCATTAAACCCTCGTGTGTTTATCTTTGCCCGATGCAGCAAATTCTGCATTGTCTGCGGCAAAAACTGCTCTGCAAAGTATATCATAACCACCGAATCAAGTCCATCCATTTTCACGGGAGTTCAGGAAAACAACGGTTCCTGCCTGCTTCTGATGTGACAAAGATCCGGTATGTTCCGATTCGGCAATCTAAACAGGTTCCTTCGGGTCTTCCAGAGGATAGTAGCCGTCCGGAAAGAAATCGGCCCATATGGTCTCATACTCCGGGCGCGGCATGCTGTCGATGCTCAGGCGGCACGCAGGATAATATCCGTCTGCCATGCGCCCCTCGTTGGCCAGCACAAGCGCCTCTCCCCGATCTGTGATCAGCGCGAATTCAAGCGCATACTCGCCCGGTTCGACAGCAGGCATCCTGATGATCTCGTTATGCACGCTGTCCGCAAGAGTGATCACCGCCGGCGCAGCATGCACGCTGATGGGCGTATAATGTCCATCCTTGGCAAGCCGCAGCGCCAGATGCACCTTTTCGTGGCAGAAAGCCGGGCCTCGGTTCGTAAGCCAGAAGCGCATCGGCGCATATCCGCCGGAGGAAATCGCCTTCGGGCAGGTGATCCTGCGCAGCGCAATGCGCCAGCCCGCCGCTGCGTCAAGCCCTTCGACCGCGGAGGCATGCCACTGCTGCGCATACCGAGCAAGCTTCCCATCTGCGCAGGCAAAGCGGACAAGCACAGGCATCTGCCTGTAAAGCCGCTGCGCATGATGCTGCGCAAACGCCTCGCAGACGTCATAGGGATGATCTTTCACATCCGCGAGCAATCCGCCTGCAAACCCTCGTCCCAGCGCAAAGCCGAGCTGTTCGCCGTCTGTCACCGGAACGAAAAGTCGTTTCGGCGCAAACGCTCTCGCGGCAATCTCCCAAAGCCATCTTCGCTCCGGCAAACAGGCGCCCGAATCAAGCACGACGCCCAGCACAAGGGGATCATTTCCATACCTTGCCGCAATCTTTGCAAGGCTGCTTTCCATCAACTCCATCTGCCCATGGGGAATGATTACCTCAAGCAGCGTATTCATCCGCAGCGTTGGCATATCCCCGTTCAGATGAACGCGCACGGTTTCAAACGTGCGCCTTCCTGCACCCGGAATATCCTCCCGGATTTCCTTTGGACGGCACCGGAGCATCGGATAGCGTTCAAAGCTTTCTAAAGAGTATTTTCCCATCCGTCTGGCACGCTCCTTTCGCTATACCGTCAGCGAGCCGAGCGGATAGAATCCATCCGCCGCTCTGCCCTCGATGGCCAGATTCAGCTTGCCGATTTCCGGAATGCAGGTATCCACGCCGACACTCAGCGTATACTCGCCCTTCGGCAGATCGCACGGCAGCTGCGCGAGCGTCAGGTGATCCTCGTCCGGCAGAAAAGCGCGGATATCGTCTTCAAGCCGCCAGATCTTTTCGTGCTTGCCATTGCTGAGCCGCAGCACGATCGGCCAGCGGTTGTAGCACGGCGCTGCGCCCACATTGCACCAGAGCAGCTGCAAAGCGAGGCTTCCATCCTCCACGGCAGCTTTGGCGCGGCGCAGCTCAAAGCGGTAGCCCATCTTTTTCACCCATGCCGCAACGGCGTCCTTCCACGCCTCCGGCACGGTGGTCTGCTTGCTGTTGTAGGAGGAGATGTGCCATTTGAGCGATTCTTCAATGATGTAATCGATATCCCAGCCGGAGAGATACCAGTCGTTCATGTGCCAGCAGGCCTCAAAGATCACAGGGCCTTTTTCCCATGCGTCGTGCATGTCGAAATTTTCAATGTTCATCGGGTAATAGTCGAGCATATGGCTCCACTTTTCTCCGTGGAAGCCGCCCATATCCCCAAGGCAGTCCACGCGGAAGCCGACATTGCGCCTGTACTTGCGTATCGCGGCCACGGACACCGGGTCATGCAGCAGGCACTGCAGCGGCGTCCTGCTGAATCCCTCGATATAGGCGCGGATGATGAGATCCAGCTTCTCCTCATCCACGAATTCCGAGCCGGCGCCCTCGCCCCAGGCGCCGCACAGCGCCATATCCACGGACGAGATGAACGGATGCCCGTCGTAGCGCGCAGCGAACGCGCGGACAAATCGCGCCCAGCATGCGGCGAACTCCGTGGCATTGGGATCAATCTGCCAGAACGGGAACTCCGGCACATCGGGATTGCGCGCACGCAGCCACGCCGGAATATCCTCCGTCAGGGAATAGGGCGAGCAGCGCACAACGGCATTGCAGCCAAGCGCTTTTGCCCGCTCGAGCTTTGTATCCAGCACGGACCAGTCGTACTTTCCCTCCTCGGGCTCCAGTGCATTCCACGAAGCGCCCGCATAGGATACGCCGGAATCCGGGTGATTCCACGTCTTCTGCTCTGGTACGAATTTGTACTTTTCCACCGGCTTTCCCCGGTTGTCGCGGACTGTTTCGACGTCCCCCATCAGATTGGGCGCGGCGATAAAACCGATGCCCGGGTTGGTCAGTATGGCGTGTGAAATCACAGGTTCCGTGATGATCTGCCAGCGCATGGCCTGTCGCCTCCTTCATACTCACAGACATACTCGCGCGCAAACAGTTCGCATCCGCCGCTGCTGTAAAACGCAGCCATCTCTTCAAGCGCAGATCGCGTGCAGCCCAGCTGCTGAGCCAGACAGGAAAGGCAGTAAAAGCGGCTGACAGCCCTGCCGCGCAGCTTGAGGTTGAGCGCGATCTCCATATTGCCAAGCAGGCTTTTGCAGCCTTCACAGCGGATGCACCGCATGTTTGCGCCTCCCAACCGGATTGTAGAAAAAGGGGACGTCACGATTGACGCGGCGTCCCCATAGGGTTCCTATGATTCAATTACTTGGCGAGGAACGCCTCCAGCTGGCGGTTGACCTCGGCCACGTACTCGTCGATACCGGCGGCCTTCAGCTCGGCAATGGCAGACTCGTAGTTCTCGTCGAAGTCCACGAAGCCGTAGAGGATCGGCTGCAGCTTCTTGTAGGCTTCCTCACACGCGGTCTCGACAGCCTCGAAGCCGTTGTTGTTGAACGCGAAGCCCAGCATCGCGGACGGAATCGCCGCGGCGTCCCAGGTCTCGTAGGTGGCAATGTATTCGTCGGTCACGTCCGCGCCGAACTTCTTGTAGTTGCTGTTGCGGAACATCCACTCGTAGAAGTAGCCGTCGCCGCGCGCGGTGTCGCTCAGCTGCACGAGGCGGCCGTTCTCGTCATAATCCCAGTCCTGACCCTGCACGCCGTAGAGGCAGAACATGTAGTTCTCCTGGCTGCTCCACATCCACTTGAGGAGCTTGAGCGCGCCTTCCGGATTGGTGCTGCTGTACGGGATGCAGAGCACTTCGCCGCCGGTGGCGTTGATGTAGCGGTTCTTTTCCGGCGCGAGCAGGTAGTTGGCCAGCTTCGCGTTCGGGTCGGCGGTCTTCACGCTGCCGGCGATCTCCAGATCCTTGCCCAGGGAGCCTTCCACCCACAGGTACAGACCGGTCTGCATGCGGCTGTCGCGCTCGTTGTACTTGATGGACAGCTCATCGCCATAGAGGCCGTCCAGATACATCTCGCGGTTGAAGCGGGCGACCTTCTCAAAGGCTTCGGTCTCCGCGTAAGCGTAAGCCTTGTGGCTCTCCTCGCCGAAGACGACGAGATCCTGATACGCGATCCAGGTATACTGCTCGTCGGCGAAGTTGCGGGTCAGCGGCTTGAAGATGATGTCCGCCGGGCCGCGGAACTCGGGCAACTGCTCCTGCACGCGCAGGGCGAACTCGCGCAGGTCATCCGCGGTCTTGATCTCGGTCATGCCGACGGCCTCGAGCAGATCCTGACGCACACAGACGAACTGGAACATCGCGCTGGACGGAGAGAGCGCGGACGGGATGCCGTAGAGCACGCCATCTACCTTGCCGCCGGCCAGCTGGCTGTCGGGCATGATGTCCTTGAGGTCGTCGCCCCAGACCTTGGCGATCAGCTCGTCAAGCGGCTGGGCTTCCTTGTTGTTCACGAAGCTGGCCAGATCCGGCAGACCGTCCCAATACAGGTCGATCTCCTGGTTGGCGGCGAGCATGATCTTCTTCTGATCCCAGTAGTTGTCCCAGGACAGGAAAAGGAAGTTGACCTTCATGTTCAGCTCTTCGAGCACCTTCTCAGCGAACGGGCCCTCCAGGAACGCGGCCATTTCGTCGGTTTCTTCGCCGGGGTAGAGGATCGTGATCTCTTCCACGGATTCCGCGCAGGCGCAGGTTGCCAGCGCAAGGCTCATCATCAGCACGAGCGCCAGAACCAAAGACAGGATTTTCTTCATGGGATACCCTCCTTTTTCTATTGATCACGCGGACGCATCCGCGATGATTCACATGGTTACTCCTTGACGGAGCCGGTCATAATGCCGCGCACAAAGTAGCGCTGCACGAACGGATAGAGGAAAATGATCGGACCGATGGTGATGAGCGTCACCGCCATCTTGACCGTCTCCGACGGCAGGCGGATGTTTGCTGCCGCGCCGGCAGGAATGCGGCCCGAGGAAATCGCGTTGACGTTGGAGACGATGGAGTACAGGTAGTACTGCAGCGGGTAGAGGTCGCGCTCGGTGATGAACATGAGCGCGTTCCACCAGTCGTTCCAGTAGCTGAGCACGTACATCAGGCCCACGGTCAGCAGCGCCGTCTTGGACAGCGGCATCGCGATGCGGAAGAAGATGGTCAGCTGGCCCGCGCCGTCGATCTTCGCCGCGTCATACAGGCTTGGCGAGATGGCGGAAAAATACGTGCGCATCAGGAACATGTTCCACACGCTGAACATGCTTGGAAGAATCAGCGCGAGGATGTTGTTCTGCAGGTGATACCAGTTGACGCACACCACATACCACGGCACAAGGCCCGCAGAAAAGATGATGGTGAAATTGCAGAAGAAGGCGATCACATTGCGGTAGCGCAGCTCCTTGAGGGAGATGGCATAGCCGATCATGCAGGTGACCAGCATGGCGCAGAGCGTGCCGACGACGGAAATAAAGACCGTGACGCCGTAGCTGAGCAGGATGCGTTTGCCGCTGTGCGCAAAAATATAGCGGTAGGTGTCCAGCGAGAAAAACTCGGGAATGAGCCGGTAGCCGTTTCGCGCGATGAGCGATTCCGGCGTGAAACTGACGGACACGGTCAGAAGCAGCGGGTACAGGCACATCAGCGCGAATATGCCCACGAACAGGTGCGCCACCACGCCGACCCAGCGGTCCTGCGCGCTCTGGCGGATACGGCCTTCGGAAGTCTTGGTGCGCATCAGAACAATCCCTCCCCGTCATTGATCTTCTTGGCTGCTGCATTGGCGAACAGGATCATGATGAGGCCCATCACCGACTGGCAAAGGCCGATCGCCGTACTGAAGCCGAAGCCCATGGAACGCATGGAGCTGTACACGTAGGTGTCGATGACGTTGACCGCGTCGAGGATGGCGGCATTGTTGCCGACAACGCCCCAGATCATGCCTCTGTCGCCGTAGAAGATGCGGCCGATGCTCATCAGCGAGAGCACGACCACCGTGGGCTTGAGCATGGGCACGGTCAGGTGCATGATCTGCTGGAAGCGGCTCGCGCCGTCGATGGTCGCCGCCTCGTAGAGCGAGCCGTCAAAGCCCGCCATCGCCGCCATGTACACGATGGAGTTGTAGCCCGCCCACTTCCAGACGTCAGCGATGATGATGATGGGCTTCCAGTATTTCGGCTCCGCGTACCAGCGCACAGGCGTCTGACCGAAGGTCATCAGCAGGCGGTTGACCACGCCGTTAGCGCCCGTTGTAATCAGTTCGCCCGTGCGGCGGTCGATGCGGAAATTGGCCGTAAAAAAGCCGTAGAGAATCGCGCCCACGACCACCCAGCTCAGGAAGTACGGGAAGAACATGGCGCTTTGCGTCACCTTCTTGAAGGGCTCGTTGCGGATCTCGTTCATGAAGATCGCCAGCGCAACCGGCATGATCGTGCCCAGAATCAGACCCCAGAAGTTGATGATCAGCGTGTTGGCAATGACGTTCCACGCATAGGGGTTGCCCTTGAAAAAGTACCCGAAATTATCCAACCCCACAAACGGGCTGCCGAAGATGCCGTCCACGACGTTGAATTTGGTAAACGCCATGTACA
Organism: Clostridiales bacterium; assembly: GCA_015056305.1. Lineage (GTDB taxonomy): Bacteria > Bacillota > Clostridia > Christensenellales > Aristaeellaceae > Ventricola. The sequence continues at coordinate 22,669 of SVGO01000020.1, forward strand.
TGCCGCCCATGGGAATGTAGCAGAACATAATCAGCAGCACGATGCCCGGCACGCACATCAGATAGAGCGTGCGGTTGTGCTTGATTTCCCACAGAAAGCCATGGCGGTTTATGGCCTTTGTCTTGTCCATCCGTCACTCCTCCTTCCAATACGGGTCATGACCCACATTCGGCACGTCTTTGCTGAGCAGGAACATGCCCGTGGTGTGGAAGTGTTTTCCTTCTTTCCATGCAGCGATCAGCGCCCGCTGCAGCGAGGTTTCGGGCTTTGCGGTGTCCGGATTTACATGGCGATCGCCAAATACCTCCAGCCCGATCATTTCCTCGCCCTCCGGCGTGGGATAGCAGTAAAACTGCCGCTGTACGCGGATGATGCGGCTGTCCGCCGGAAGCAGCGCCTTCAGACCCGGATCGTACAGCCAGCTCTCGCTCCAGAATCCCTTGATGGGGAGCTCCGGATAATACTGCGCATAGAAAGCCAGCGCAAGCTCGCAGCTGCTCTTCACCCGCTCGGGCGTGTAGCCCTCGCCGCCCGGAATATGCAGCGCCAGCAGGTAGTCGCCCTCGTCAAGGATCTGCGTCCATTCGCCCTTGGCAAGGCGCACAGGCTCCCGCGCGATCACGCCTTCCGGCAGCACCGGATTGGCGTATACGTTCTGTGCGTCCTCTTCGTATACAGTGGCAAACGCCTGCACGTCATGCACGCCGTTGACGCCGTCGAGCTGACCGTCGCGCCGTACGCGCTCGCCGCCCTTCCACATGGCAATGACTTCGCCCGTGCCGCTGTTGCGCCACGCCGCCGGCGTATCGCCCCACCTGTACGGGATGAAGTAGAACCGGTCGAACAGGAAGATCGCGCAGCAGTAGAAATTCATGTCCCACGGGTAATCGTCAAAGCTGATGTCCCCGGTTTTCACATATTTGCCCAGCTGCTTGCGCGTCATGCGCTCGGGGATGTCCGCGTCATATTGCTCCGGCACGCCGCGCAGGCGCAGCGCTTTTCTGCCCTCCAGCACGCACAGCTGCGTATACAGGAAGGCAAACGCTTCGCGGGCAAAGCCCGTCAGGCAGTCCGGCTTTGGCTGGAAGAATTCTATCGCCGTGCAGCGGTTGAGTGCGCGCACTGCGTCCTTGGCCATGATATGGGCAAGCTCCACCAGCTCGGGTATCGCATTGATCTGATGAAGCGCATCAAAGAGCGGCGCCTGTTTTTCCTGCGGTACGCCGTTGGCATCCAGCACAGACTGCAGCACTTCGGCAGGGAGCAGCTCGCTGGCTTCCGCTTCAAGATCCTTCACATATCGCTCAAGACCCTGCGGCGCAATGTTTCCGACCCTGCTGAGCAATTCCTCGAAACGCGCTACGGTCATATCGCTCAACTCCTTGAATACCGCTCACGAAACTGCGCCACATCGACGACCCTGCCGCTCACGCGGGCTTCCTCTGCTGCGCAGGCCATCATATGGCTTTCTACCGAACGCTGAATGTCGGAAGCGGCTTCCGCCTGCCTGCCTTCCATCAGCGCCAGGAAATCCTCGACAATCCGGCTGTCTCCGCCGCCGTGACCGCTGGTTGTTGCCTCAGGATGGATCACAATGGCATCCGAGCGATTCACTGCATTGGCTGCGTATGGAATCACCTCGATGACATTCTCATATTCGGACGCGCGGATTTCTCCATCCTCGCCCATGATTTTGAGCGTTCTGGTCATGCGGTTGGTAAAGCCGCTGAGGTTGAACGTCGCCGTTACGCCATTGTCAAACTCCAGAATGGTTACCTGATGATCGCACACGTCGTTGTCGCAGTGATACACGCAGCGGCCGTACGGGCCCGTGCGGATGGCCTCCTCGAGGCCTTCCTTTGTCTGATCCTGCGTGAGCACGGATGCGGGCCAGCTGCCCATCACCGGCATGTAGCAATTGTATGCACTGAAACGGCAGGTATCCTTGTATTTGCAGTCCACGCATCGCTGCGCCGCGCCCTCAGGCGCATGATCCGCCTTGAAGTACGTCAGGTCTCCGAAGGACGCCACCTTTTTGCAGCCGCTGCCCACCAGCCAGACCAGCAAATCCATGTCATGGCAGGATTTCTGCATAATCAGCGGACTGGAGAGATCCTTGCGCCGCCAGTTGCCGCGCACGAACGAATGGGCAATGTGGAAATTGCCGATGTTCTCGTTATGCTGAATGGTGATCACACGGCCGATCATACCCTGATCGATGACGCGCTTGATCTCTCTGAAAAAAGGCGCATAGCGCAGCACATGGCAGACCGTAACCAGCCGGCCCGTCTCCTGCGCCACCCGGGCAATATCCAGCGTTTGCGCAGGATCGGGCGATATCGGTTTTTCCAGCAGCAGATGATAGCCCTTCTTCATTGCGGCAATCGCCTGACTCCAGTGATCCCGATCCATCGTCGCCAGAATCGCAGCATCCGCCAGACATTCCTGCTCCAGCAGCTTTTCTGCCGATTCAAAGCTCATGCTTTCGTCAATATGAAACTCACGGCAGGCGCACGCACGCTTCTGAGGATCAATATCCGCTACGGCTGTAATCTCGTGCCCGCTTTCAAATGCATAGCGCGCATAGATCATGCCTCTTTGCCCTGCACCAATCAAAACAAATCTCATGCGTTTCACCGGCCTTTCTTGTTTACTAAACAATATCACAATCACACCTCGAACGTCAAGGCAAATATGAATATTCTGCACAATTATTTGAGCGATACATGATTATTTAAGACAATTTCTCCCCGCAATATGGCAGGTAAACATATAGATATGAATTTACTAAGCAGCAATCGCTGGTTGTGATATACATTTTGAATTACATGCTGTGGAATAGAATCTTAAAAAAGGCTGATCTGTGATCAATCAGCCCTCAAAGCGGATGACCGGATTTGAACCGGTGACCTCATCCTTACCAAAGTTGAAATTCAAACAATAGCGGTACAGGTCTATTGATTCTAGAGTCTATAGCATAATTTTATGAGAGTGTCGCATAAAACTATGCTACAATCTATTAAATTGATTGAATATTGAAAAAATATCTAATTTAGACCGAATTTTTAAATAAAATTATCATAGAACAGGCTCTATGTCGCATAGTTTATTGACGTTCTTCAGAAAATATGCTAATCTTGAAGCGAGGTGATGTGCGATGCTCGAAACTGACCTGATTATTCTTGCACAAAGAATACAACGCATAAAGTCTGAGCTGCCGGAAGTTGAGGTAAAAGCTGCCGCAGGCGGATGTCCTAAAGTCTTTGATTCTTTATCCAGTCTGGCGAATCAGAGTGGCGGCGGCATCATCATCTTTGGTATTGATGAGGATCATGATTTTCAAACCTGCGGAGTCTACAATACGGATGACTTGATGGGACAAATTACAAACCAATGTCAGCAGATGACACCGATTCTTCGTCCTCTGTACACAGTCGCAAGTTATGAAGGCAAATGGATTGTTGGAGCCGAAATTCAGGAAATTGCATTTGATCAGAAACCATGCTTTTATGCTGGAAAAGGACGATTGAAAGGCTCTTATATCCGTGTGGGCGAACAGGATTTACCCATGACGGAATATGAAATCTATAGCTATGAGGCATTCAAACGACACCTTCAAGATGAACTGCGCGATAACCCCCGCCCGGAATTGGCAAGACTGGACGAGATACTTCTGAAGGAATATTTTGTAGAAATCCGGAAAAAGAAGCGTAATCTAGCTTCAATGAATGAGGAAGACATACTTAAACTGCAAGGCATTGTGAACCAGCAGGGAGAATCTACTCTGGCAGGCAATGTATTGTTGGGGCAGTATCCACAGGCGAATTTCCCTCAACTGTGTATCGTAGCTATTGCCGTTCAAGGAACTGAGATTGGAGATTTGTCTGAAGAAGGTGCCCGGTTCATTGATAACGAGCGCATCGAGGGAACACTATCTCAAATGTTACAGGGAGCCATATCCTTCGTAGAGCGTAATACGCCGGTGGCAACGATCGTTGATCCGCAGACAGGAAAGAGAAAAGATCGTCCACTATATCCGCCTGTGGCAATTCGTGAGTTAGTACTCAATGCTCTTATCCATCGGGATTATAGTTTCCACACGGAGACTGCACCGATATCTCTCAGGCTTTTTAGTGACCGCCTTGAAATTGAAAACCCGGGTGGACTGTACGGACGTATGACATTGGATTTATTGGGTCAGATATCAGCAGATACACGTAATCCATTTATTGCTATCGGCATGGAAGTCCTGGCTCAGGCAGAAAACAGATTCTCTGGGATTCCAACCATCAGAAGACTGATGAAAGAAGCTGGATTGCCTGCTCCCAGTTTTGAAACGTATCGTGGGGTATTCAAAGCGACGCTTTATAATAAAAAAGAAAATGTCCCCAAGCCTGTCGCAACTGGGACTCTGCGAGAACGTATCTTGGATTTCTGCAGGACACCCCGCACCCGAAAAGAGCTAGAAATGGCTTTTTCAGAGATTACAGTTGTGCATTTGATGAATAAAACAATAAAACCTCTAATTGCTGAAGGAAAAATTGGACTTACGATGCCTGATAAACCGAAGAGTAAGTTCCAAAAATACTTCGCTAAGCAAGGCTGATCTGTGAGCAATCAGCCCTCAAAGCGGATGAGGTCATCAAAAGGAGCCTAAAAATAGGGCCTGCTCACTTAGGAGCAGGCCCTTAAAAAACATATAGAACAAAGAAAAACACCCTCGCGAGTTGATCTCACGAAGGTGCTTTAGCTGGAGCTGATGACCGGATTTGAACCGGTGACCTCATCCTTACCAAGGATGCGCTCTACCTGCTGAGCTACATCAGCATCGGCAACGAATAGTATTCTAACAGATTCTGTCCGGGTTTGCAAGCCTTTTTGTCAAATTTCTTAAAACTATTTTCCGAATCGTTCTGCGCGCGCTGTTTCGCGCTGTGCAGCTATGGGCGAAAATCCGATTCAGGCTTGACTTTTTTGCGCGCATTGGATACAATAAACGGAGTTTGAAAAGGCGATGAAGGGAATCGCTTAGCAAAGACGCCCAAAGAGAGCCGGCGGTGGGTGTGAGCCGGCGGGTCGATGCCAAGTTTCTCCTCCCCGAGCTTCGCAGGCGAAATGCTTTTGAGTAGCCTGCGGCGGTTTGGCCCCGTGACAGGCCCTGGCTTTAGCCGCTGAGGGCTGCGATCCAGCAGCCGAATCAGGGTGGTACCGCGCTTTTACAGGCGCCCCTGTACATGATCGTGCAGGGGCGCCTTTTATTATCAAAAAAGCGGCCTCGGGCACAGAGCTGTACGACCTGATAAGAAGGTCGGAAGAGGAGGCGGGTACAACCCGCGTGCAGGGGTGCCTTTTTGTATCCTTGCGAAAAAGAGGAGGACATTTTTCGTGAACATCAAGACCTACAATCCCGACGAGATCGAGCTCAAATGGCAAAAGAACTGGGCCGACGCCCATGCCTTTGAGGCCAAGAGCGACAAGAGCAAGCCGAAGTTCTTCGGCCTGATCGAGTTCCCGTATCCGTCCGGCGCGGGCCTGCATGTCGGCCATCCGCGCTCCAACACCGCGATGGACATCATCTCCCGCAAGCGCCGTCTGGAGGGCTACAACGTCCTGTTCCCGATGGGCTGGGACGCCTTCGGCCTGCCGACGGAGAACTTTGCCATCAAGAACAAGGTCCATCCGGCGAAGGTGACCAAGAAGAACGTCGACCGCTTCCGCGATCAGCTCCAGCGCATCGGCTTCTCCTTCGACTGGAGCCGCGAGGTCGATACCACCGATCCCAACTACTTCAAGTGGACCCAGTGGATTTTCCTGCAGCTCTACAAGCACGGCATGGCGTATAAGAGCGAGATGCCGGTCAACTGGTGCCCGAGCTGCAAGTGCGGCCTGGCGAACGAAGAGGTCGTCGCGGGCAAGTGCGAGCGCTGCGGCGCGGAGGTCATCCGCCGCGTCAAGAGCCAGTGGATGCTCAAAATTACGAAGTATGCCCAGAAGCTGCTCGACGGCCTGGACGACGTGGACTTCATCGAGAAGGTCAAGACCCAGCAGCGCAACTGGATCGGCCGCAGCGAGGGCGCTGAAGTCGATTTCAAGATCGCCGATTCCGACATGAAGCTGCGCGTGTACACCACGCGCCCCGATACGCTCTTCGGCGCGACCTACATGGTCGTGGCACCGGAGCATGCGACCGTCGACGCGCTCAAGGACCGCATCACCAACTGGGACGACGTCATCGCCTACCGTGAGGCGGCCGCCAAGAAGAGCGACTTCGAGCGCACCGAGCTGGCCAAGGACAAGACCGGCGTGGAGCTCAAGGGCATTCGTGCGATCAATCCGGTCAACGGCAAGGACATCCCGATCTTCATCTCTGACTACGTCCTGGTGACCTACGGCACCGGCGCGATCATGGCCGTTCCGGCGCATGATACCCGCGACTGGGACTTTGCCACCAAGTTTGGCCTGCCGATCATCGAGGTCGTCGCCGGCGGCGAGGACGTGCAGAAGGCCGCCTATACCGACGTGGCCGAGGGCGTGCTTTGCAATTCCGGCTTCCTCAACGGCCTGTCCGTCGCCGAGGCGAAGAAGAGCATCACGCAGTGGCTGACCGAGAACGGCGTGGGCGAAAAGAAGGTTAACTTCAAGCTGCGCGACTGGGTCTTCTCCCGTCAGCGCTACTGGGGCGAGCCGATCCCGCTGGTTTACTGCGAGAAGTGCGGCTGGGTGCCGGTTGATGAGAAGGATCTGCCGGTTCTGCTGCCGGACGTGGACAACTACGAGCCGACCGATTCCGGCGAATCTCCGCTGTCCAAGATCGATTTCTGGGTGAACACCACCTGCCCGTGCTGCGGCGGCCCCGCCAAGCGCGAGACCGATACCATGCCGCAGTGGGCCGGCTCCAGCTGGTACTTCCTGCGCTATGCCGATCCGCACTGCGACACCGACCTCGCCCGCTGGGACGAGTTGGCCTACTGGCTGCCGGTCGACTGGTACAACGGCGGCATGGAGCATACCACGCTGCATCTGCTCTACTCCCGCTTCTGGAATCTGTTCCTCTATGACATCGGCGCGATCCCGAACAAGGAAGCCTACAACAAGCGCACCAGCCACGGCATGATCCTGGGCCCGGACAATCAGAAGATGTCCAAGTCCCGCGGCAACGTCATCAACCCGGACGAGACCATCGCCGAGATCGGCGCGGATGCGTTCCGTCTGTACGAGATGTTCATGGGCGCGTTCGATCAGGCGATCCCGTGGTCGACCGAGGGCGCGCGCGGCTGCCGCCGCTTCCTGGAGCGCGTGTGGCGCCTGCAGGAGATGCTCACGGACGAAGAGGGCGTGCGCAAGGAGATGGAAGTTGCGGTCAACGCGATGATCAAGAAGGTTACCGACGACATTGAGCGCATGAAGTTCAACACCGCGATTGCGGCGATGATGGCGTTTGTCAACGACATCTACACCAACGGCAAGATCACCCGCGGCGAGCTCAAGGCGCTGATGCTGTGCCTGAACCCGGTCGCCCCGCACATCACCGAGGAGATGTGGGAAAGCTGCGGCTTCGGCGAGCCGATCTACACCCAGTCCTGGCCGACCTACGACGAGAACAAGCTCGTCGCCGACGAGGTCGAAATCGCCGTGCAGATCAAGGGCAAGGTGCGCGCGCGCATCATGGTGCCGGCGAACCTGACCCAGGCCGACGGCGAGAAGCTGCTGGAGAACGAGACCGTCAAGAAGCTGGTGGGCGATGCGACCGTCCGCAAGCTGATCTTCGTTCCGGGCCGCCTGCTCAATATCGTCTGCTGAGCGGGCAGTGCCCGCTCCCGGTGACCTTCGGCTTGCTGCTAATGGCATCGTACGCGCAAAAGGCGCTTCGATGCCCTGCCTGAGCATGAGAAGAACCGCGAGCGTCTAAACCCGTATTCTTCGGCCGGAGGGGCCTCGAATACTGCGCAGCAGAAAATAGGTATATAAAAGAACGTGAGCATTTTGCTCACGTTCTTTTTTGTATAAACAAAACCACCGGCGGGAGCCGGTGGTGAAGCTTTAGCGGTATTGATAAAGACAAGGGAAATCCTCTCTGCTAGAATAGAACAAGGTTTGGCAGCCGCACTAACAACAGAGAGGA
>SVGO01000132.1 GCA_015056305.1 Clostridiales bacterium
TGACGATGGACTTCTCGTTCGAGAGGTTATTGATTACAACCATAATTTCACCCGTTTTTCCTTCATTCTCCCGATAATTCTGCCTTCAGAGTTAAGCGGATAGTCGTGAAAACGGTACCCCCCCCCGAGAAAAAACTTCTAGTATATTTTAACGTACGGTTCGTTCTGTTTGCGTTCTTTTCATATTCTATATTCGCACTCTTTTGTGGTAAATATGTGTCATTTGAGATCTTCGAAATAAATATATTTTGATATACAAACTATTTCCTCCGCCAGCGGCTTCACCGACAAAGCATTGTAAGCCCTGCAGCTTTGCGGACGAGGCCGTTGCTTTTCAAAAAGATTTGCATAAGAGAAAAAGAGACGACCCAACTTGGATCGTCTCTCTTTGTTTGCATATTACATGCCGTAGCGCTTCTTGAAGCGATCGACACGGCCGCCGGCGTCAACGAGCTTCTGCTTGCCGGTGTAGTACGGGTGGCACTTGGAGCAGATTTCAACGCGCAGCTCCTTCTTGGTGGAACCGGTGACGAAAGTGTTGCCGCAGACGCAGGTCACGGTAACCTTCTGATACTTCGGATGGATGCCTTCCTTCATGATTTTCACCTCTTTTACCGCAATACTATCGCATGAAAACCGCAAAGGTTCAGGCGGCTTCTCATACGCTTGAGCGGAGACTTCGTATAGTATACCCTTCTTTTTCCCAAATTGCAAGCCATTCCTGCAACTTTTTGAAAAATTCTTTGTTCCTTGCCGTCTTCTCCATCATGGAAATCAGCTGGGCCGTGGCCTCGCGCGTATGCCCCTGCGACAGGATTCGCCGCACAGCGCGCACGCCTTCGGCCTCCTCGGGCAGAAGCAGCAGTTCCTCGCGCCGCGTGCCGGATTTTGCCAGATCGATCGCCGGAAACACCCTTGCCTCCGACAGCGCGCGATCCAGCCGGATCTCGGCATTGCCCGTGCCCTTGAATTCCTCAAAGATGACGTCATCCATCCGGCTGCCGGTCTCCACGAGCACCGTCGCAATGATCGTGAGGCTCCCGCCCTCCTCAATGTTGCGCGCCGCGCCAAAGAACTTTTTCGGTCTGGCGAGCACGCCCGGTGCAAGGCCGCCGCTCATCGCGCGCCCGCCGGGCGCCATGGCGTTGCAGGCACGCGCAAGCCGCGTCAGGCTGTCCATCAGCACGACAACGTGCTTTCCCTGCTCCACCAGCCGCTGCGCGCGCTCATAGACCATATCCGCCACACGGATGTGATTCTCCTGCGGCGCATCGAACGTCGAATAGACGATCTGCGCGTCCACGCTGCGCCTGAGGTCGGTCACTTCCTCCGGCCGCTCGTCGATGAGCAGCACGATCAGCTCGATATCCGGATGATTCCCGGCGATCGACTGCGCGATCTTTTTGAGCAATACGGTCTTGCCCGCCTTAGGCGGGGCGACGATCAGCGCGCGCTGACCCAATCCGATGGGCGCAATGAAATCCAGCAGGCGCATGGCCATGTCGCTTTCGCCCGCTTCGCCCTCCAGCGTCAGGCGACGGTTGGGATGGATCGGCGTGAGCGTGTCGAACGGGCGGCGCACGCGCGCGATCTCCGGGTTATCCCCGTTGACGCTGTCAATATACATCAGTGCATTGTACCGATCGCCGATGCGCTTTTCCCGCGTTCTGCCCACGACATAGTCGCCGCTGCGCAGGCCGAACCGCCGGATCTGCGCGATGGACACATAGATATCCTCCGGGCCGGGCGAGCAATTGCTCGCCCGCAGGAATCCATATCCGCCGGACTGTACCTCCAGCACGCCCTGCCCAGCACCCAGCAGACCTGCCTTGATCATCCTGGGCACGACGGGATTGCTCGTGCCGTATTCCTCGTTGTAATAGCCCAGCGGCTTGGGCTTGTACAGCCCGATCTCGCCGTTCTCTTCCTGCGCCGGCGGACAGGCTTGCCGTGCATCTTCGCCGCTGAGCAGCTGCACGATCTGCGCCTTATTCACGCCGTAGGGCAGGCGTACCTTCTTCTCCTTCGCCAGCTCGCGCAGCTGCACAACCGTCATGCGTTCAATCGATCTTACAGATTCCAACAGGTTTCAGCTCCTCCCAAAGGGACACATGTTTTTGTCACAGCCTGACCGGCCGTGGATGTGCTTCGTTACAAGGATACGCCTTGTGAAGCCAAAATATGTGTGTTCCTTTGAAAGCTTCTCTTATGCTCTGCGCGCGAGGATCACGTCGCGGTTGATCGCCTGCTCAACCCAGTGCTCAAGGCTGCCGGTCTCCACAATCTCAAAGCCCGCAAGCTGACACATGCGCTCCAGATCGGCGCGTTTGGTCACATAAGTGTTAAAGCTCATTGCCAGCACGCCGCCGGGTTTGAGCGTGTCATGCCACGCAGGCAGCGCGGTTTTCAGCGTGCCGCCGATGGAATCCTGCCTGCCCGCCGTGCCCTTCTGCACGCCATACGGGATATCTGTCACCATCAGATGCACACTCTTCGCCTTGAGCAGCGCAAGCGTGTCCCGCGTATCGCCCAGGATCATGCGCAGGCTGCGCATATCGCCGGCCTTGAAGTGCTCCGGCGTATCGGAGAAGACGAACTTCGTCTCCCTGCCGCCCGCCTGACCTTTCACCGTCAGCGCGGACTCTGTCTTCTTGTGCTTGATGCGGTGGAACTCGAGATAGCGCGTCATGTAGTCGCAGGCTTCTTTCACATCCGCCTTGCCGATCTCGATGCCCACGCCGTGATAACCTCGTCTGAGAGCGAGCATCAGCGTCGTGCCGCGGCCCGCCATGGGATCGCAAACGACGAGATCGCTGTCATGCGCGCCAATGAATGCGCTCGACGCCAGTGCCATGGTCAGCATGGTATCGGTGAACATCTCATTGGTCTTGCCCTTGTATTTGAGCAGCGCCGGCAGATCCTCGCCGATGTACTCCGGATGCAGGCTGTCCATCGGCACAAGACCGCCGTTTTCGCTTGCAAACATCACGTACACGCTCGCAAGCTGGCTCAGCATACGGATATCGCGCTCGGTCAGATTCTCCGCTTCAAAGCGCAGAAACGCCGCGCCGCCCGTCTCGTCGATTTTCACATCACTCTCATGGCCCAGCGCGCGCAGCGTCATGAGCAGCTCCTGCTCGGCCAGAAGCTTCATCGACTGGCGATAGCGGACATTCTGATGCGGATAAAGCAGAAATGCGTATTTCACAGGCATACACCTCTATTCCCCTTGTATATGAAAAAAGCTCCATCTTGCGATGGAGCGATTTTGTGAATCAGTACTTGCGCTTACGGGCAGCCTCGGCCTTCTTCTTACGACGGACGGACGGCTTCTCGTAATGCTCTCTCTTACGAACCTCAGCGATAACGCCAGCTCGCGCGCACTGCCTCTTGAATCTCCTCAGAGCACTTTCCAGGGATTCATTCTCACGAATACGGATCTCAGACATCTAGTATCCCTCCCCTCGGCTCAATCATTCGACGATCCATTGCGTCAAACTCGCCGTCAATGGAGTACCGTACGCTTAATTATAGCGCAACAATCCCTATTCGTCAACCGCATTTTTCATTTTCTTTTGAAAACTTTTTGGTTTCAGACGCCTATACGCCGAAAACGCGAATCCTGCGGATCACGTCGGATGGCGTTAGGCCATCTCACCCGCCATCGCGCGTCCGCCAAGGACATGCAGATGCAGGTGCTTGACGGTCTGCTGCGCGTCCTGGCCGCAGTTGGAAACCACTCGGAAGCCGCTGTCCACAACGCCCTCCATCTTCGCCACGGCAGCCGCCGTGCGCATCAGCTTGCCCAGCAGCGCGTCGCTCTCGTCCTTCGCGTCGTACCAGCCGGAAACATGCTTCTTCGGAATCACCAGCACATGCACCGGAGCCTGCGGCGCGATATCGCGGAAGGCCAGCACCTCATCGTCCTCATATACCTTCGTGCTCGGGATCTGACCCGCAGCGATCTTACAGAACAGACAATCATTCATCGGATGATCTCTCCCTTCAATTCGTCCTTTTCCACGCCGGTGATCACCACACGGACCACCTCGCCCACAGGCGCATCTTCGACATGCACGCGCATATACCCGCCGGTGTAGCCCATGCCGCGTCCCTGCGCGTCCATTTCCTCGATCAGCACAGTATCCGGCTTGCCCACGCGGCTTTCCAGCGCCCGCTGCTCGAGCTCCTTGCCTACGGCAATCAGCCGTCTGGCACGCTCCTCGCGGACAGGACGCGGCACTGCCCCCTCCATCGCGGCGGCCTTTGTGCCCTCGCGTTCGGAATACGGGAACACATGCATCCGGGCAAAGCCGGCTTTCCGGCAGGTATCCACCGTCTGCATGAACTCTTCCTCGGTCTCTCCCGGGAAGCCGGTCATCACGTCCGTCGTCAGCGCGCAATCCTCAAATGCCTCGCGCAGCATGCCGCACGCCGCGATGAATTCTCCGCTGGTATAACGCCTGCGCATGCGGGCGAGCACCGTATCGCTGCCCGACTGCAGCGCCAGATGGAACTGATGACAGACCTTCGGGAGCGCCGCAATGCCCTCCACGAATTCCTTCGTCACAATCACAGGCTCCAGCGAACCCAGACGGATTCGCTCGATGCCGCTGACTGCATGCACCTCGCGGATGGCGTCCAGTAGCGTCATCTCGCCGTGCTTATCCCTGCCATAGCTGGTCAGGTGAATGCCGGTGAGCACCGCTTCCTTAAAGCCCGCTGCAGCAAGGCTCTCCGCCTCCTCGCGGATCTCCTCCAGCGGACGCGAGCGGATCGGACCGCGGACCGACGGAATGATGCAGTATGTGCACCAGCGGTCGCAGCCCTCCTGAATCTTCATCGTCGCGCGGGTGTGTCCCTCGTGCGCATGCACA
>SVGO01000021.1 GCA_015056305.1 Clostridiales bacterium
GCCCGAAGGGCAGCATGGTCCAGCGGAACGCTGGTTAGAAGCAGGCCCGAAGGGCAGCATGGTCCAGCGGAACGCTGGTTAGAAGCAGGCCCGAAGGGCAGCATGGTCCAGCGGAACGCTGGTTAGAAGCAGGCCCGAAGGGCAGCATGGTCCAGCGGAACGCTGGTTAGAAGCAGGCCCGAAGGGCAGCATGGTCCAGCGGAACGCTGGTTAGAGGCAGAACATGAAGAAGCGCAGGACTTCGTAGTACGCGTCGGAGGAGAACAGCACGCTGCGCGGGCCGGTCTGGCGGACGCCCGGATAGAAGCTCGCGCGGCGCGCCTTAAAGTGCTTGACGAACTCGACCTCGACGTCGAACTTGTTGGGCATCTCGATCTTGAAGCGATCCGGATTGGCGATGCCCTCGCGCACGGCCTTTTCAGCGGTCTCGCGATAGCGGCGCACGGCCTCGGCGGGATGGATAGAGATCGTGCCGTTGCCGCAGCCGCGCTGCACGGGCACGGTGTGGATGTTCGGATTGAGGCGCTTGGCCTGCTCGCATACGCCCACGTCGCCTGCGACCATCAGCAGCGGCACGTCGTACATCGCGCAGACGAACGCATTGATCACCAGCTCGCTGGTCTGGATGCCGTTGATCTTGATGGAGCAGTTCTGCGTGTTCATGGTGTGCGCGAGCGGGCTGGAATCGAAGTTCGACGGGGAATGATAACCGGTGAAGATCGCGCCGGCGAAGCTCGCGTCGATGCCGGACATCATCGAGTGGATGTCGCTGCCCCAGCCGCGGAAGATCTGGATATTCTCCGGCAGATTGGCGGGCAGCAGATTGCGCGCGCTGTCGTGCGCGTCCTTGATGAGGATGTCGTCGCAGCCGCCGGCAAGCGCGCCTTCGCACGCAGCGGCGACCTCGGCGGTCATCTGGCGGCGGAAGGGCTCGTACTCGGCCTTGCCCAGCTCGGTCTCGTCCCAGTGACAGATGCCGCAGGTGCCCTCGATGTCCGAGGAAATGAAAATACGGTCAAGCATATGATATACCTTTACTTTCTGAAAATGTAAGCTTTGGAATTAGAATATTGGATACTAAGCTCAAGCAGGGCATCGGAGGCCCATATGGCCGTGCGATGCCGTTAGGACCGGAGTCTGCCGCGCCCGGTGGGCGGAACAGGCAGACGGAGCGTCGGAAACCGCAAGGAGCGCTTGCGCGACTATGCGGGCTTCCCGTAGGTGAAGCGTAGTGGAGGCGGCCACAGGCCGCTTATTTGCATACGTCGACCCAGCCGACGGCCTCGCTGGCGCGCTCCAGCTCGGAAAGGCTCAGATGCACGGCGCTGGAGGGCGTGCCTGCAGCGGGATAGACGGTTTCAAAGCGTTTGAGCGATTCGTCCAGATAGACCGGCACGCCCGCGTTCACGCCGAAGGGGCACACGCCGCCCACGCCGTGGCCGATGAGCGGCTCGACCTTGTCCGCGCTCAGCATCTTGGCCTTCATGCCGAATTGCTGCTTGAACTTGGGATTGTCGATGCGCGCGTCGCCCGCGGCGATCACGAGGATTGCGCCCTCGCCATGCTCAAAGGAGAGCGACTTGGCGATGCGCGCCGGCTCGCAGCCCAGCGCCTCGGCGGCGAGCGCGACGGTCGCGCTGGATACGGTGAATTCCTGAATTCTCTCTTCGAGCCCGTGCTTGACAAGATGGGCTCTGGCTCTTTCGATGCTCATATCAATACTCCGCAAATTTAGCCTTGCCCTATGGGGAAGGTGGCATGCCGAAGGCATGACGGATGAGGTCTTGTCCGCAGGCAATATCCGCTGCGGCGGGGACCTCACCTGCCCTTCGGGCACCCTCCCCAAAGGGGAGGGCTGATTTACTTAAGCGATTTCCAGGGCAATTTCCATCATCTGGGTGAAGCTGGTCTGACGATCCTCAGCCGGGAGAGACTCGCCGGTGAAGATATGATCGGAGATCGTGCAGATCGCCAGCGCATTCTTGCCCGCGCGCGCGGCATTGAGATACAGCGCGGCGGCCTCCATCTCCACCGCCAGCACGCCCAGCTTCTTGAGCTTGCCCGCGCCGCCGGCCTCGTCGTAGAAGATGTCGGAGGAATACAGCGCGCCGACGTTCGGCTCCACGCCCATTTTGCGCGCGGCGGCCACGGCGGCGTCCAGCAGCTTAAACGAGCAGCACGGGGCCACGTTGCCGTCGAAGAACTGGCGGCCGAAGTTGGAGTTGGTGTAGGCGCTCATGCCCATCACCACGTCGCGGACCTTGACGTTGTCGCCGATGCCGCCGGCAGTGCCCACGCGGATGATGTTCTCCACGCCGTAGTAGTTATACAGCTCGTAGGAGTAGATGCCGATGGATGGCATGCCCATGCCCGAGGCCATCACGGACACGCGCTTGCCCTTGTAATAGCCGGTGTAGCCCTGCACGCCGCGGACGTTATTGACCAGAACGGCGTCCGTGAGGAAGGTTTCGGCGATGAATTTCGCGCGCAGCGGATCGCCCGGCATGAGCACCGTGCGGGCGAAATCGCCTTCCTTCGCGGTGATGTGGGGGGTCGGAATATTGGGATTGGCCATACAAGCAGCCCCTTTCTTATTCAATGATCGGATCTATATGATGTTTATTATACTCTGCGCGGTGGGAATTGACAATTCCCGAAAACTGCCGTAAACTGAAATATCATATCAGTATACAAAATGGGACGGGATGCGGAAAGGGGGATGCGATATGCTCAAAAGCGCAAAACGCTGGGCGCTGACGGCGATGGCGCTGCTGCTGATCGCTTTGCTTGCGTGCGCAGGGATCACGTTTATCGTCGATCCGTTCGAGCTGTATCGCGAGTCCGCCATCCTCCCGCTGTACGATCAGGAGAGCTACAACAACCCCGGCATCGCGAAAAGCTACGACTACGATGCGGTGATTCTGGGCACGTCCATGGTGGAGATGAGCAATCCGTCGGTGATCGACGAATGCTTCGGCGTTAAGTCGGTGAAGCTGCCCATGCGCGGCTCGCACACGGCGCAGATGGGCTGGCAGCTGGATCACGTTTTCCATATCAAGGAGCGCCGCGGCGAAACGCTGAATCTGGCGATTCTCGCTGTGGATGCCTACAGCCTCATGGGCCCTGTGGACGACATGGAGGAGATCTACGATTACCTCTGGAACGACGATATCCTCGATGATGTGAACTATCTGCTCAACCGCGACGTGCTGCTGGTGCGCATTCCCAGAATACTGAAAAACATCGGCAAGCCGCTGGATACCAAGCGCGACGACATGTATAAATGGGTCGACGTGGTCTTTGCTGCAAAGAGTGTGTACGATGCGACGCCGAAAAATCCGCAAAAGCCCATGCAGGACGCGGACTTGCGCATCGAGCGCTCCACGGCCAACATCGAAAACCACATTGAACGCTACGTTGCCGCGCATCCGGAGACGAAATTCCTAGTCTATATGCCGCCGTATTCCGTGGCCTACTGGTATCTGATGACGCGCGAAGGCATTTCCGAGCAGCAGTATCGTTCCCGCGCGCGGGTATGCGAGCTGCTGCTGGGGTATGAGAATGTGGAGATTTACGACTTCTCCTCGCGCATGGACTGGATTACGGATCTTGACGAATACTTTGATTATTCGCATCACTCCAGCGGCGTAAGCGACCGCATCATGCGCGCGATGGCTGCGGGCGAAGGCCGGGTATACACTGTGCAGGCGATGCGGGACGGCAGCGAGCGTATCCGTCAGGCCGTGATGGATTTCGCGGCGGAATACGAGAAATGAGGGGCGCAGCATGAAGATTGTCGTATTGGACGGACAGGGCGGCGGCATCGGCCGTGCGCTCATCGGCGCGATCGCGGAGATCCTGCCCGAGGGCGCGGAGCTTTTGTGCGTGGGCACGAACGCCATGGCGACGGCGGCGATGCTCAAAGCCGGCGCGCAGCGCGGCGCGACGGGCGAGAATTCCGTTCGCTGGGCGGCGGAGCATGCCGACGTGCTGGTGGCGCCGATTGCGCTTGTGCTCAAGGACTCGATGATGGGCGAGGTCACGGGCGATATGGCGGCTGCCGTGGGCGCAAGCCGCGCGCAGCGGATTCTCGTGCCGACCGAGCGCTGCCGCACACATGTGGCCGGCGCGGGGAAGATGAGCATGCAGGAGCTGATTGCTGACGCGGCCAGACAGGCCGTCGCCGCGGCGGCTGGCCGCTGACACGGCGCGCTTGACGCACAGCGTCCGTTGCCGTATAATGGTATTTGTTTGATAAGGAGGCTGATCCATTTGATCATCGATCGCATCGAAGAACAGGAGCGCTATTACGCGCTGCATCAGGATATGGAACTGGCGTTTGCCTTCCTGGCGGAGGCGCCGGATCTGGAGTCGGGCCGCTATGAGCTGGAAAACGGCCTGTTTGCCACGGTTTCCGAGGGCGATACCCGTCAGATCGACGGCATCGATCTGGAGGCGCACAGGGAATACATTGACCTGCAGTACTGCATTTCCGGCGGCGAGCGCATGGCCTGGGCGCATATTCAGGAGCTGAATCAGACGACCGAGGAGCCGGAGCGCGACTGCTATTTCTACACCGGCAAGTCCACCGCGATGTCCGTTCGTCCGGGCATGTTCTACATCATGTTCCCCAGCGATGGTCACAAGGCCGGCTGCCATCAGGAATTCCCCAAGCACTACCGCAAGGTCGTCGTGAAGATTCCGGTCAACAAGTAATGCTACAAAAGCCGCAGGTTTCTTGCGGCTTTTTCTTATCATAAACGTTTTCAGAAAAAATGCTTTAAACCGCGCGAAGCGAAGAAGGGGTTCGGGGACGATGTCCCCGAGCAGGTCTTAGGGCGGCAGCCCTAACGTAAGGAGGATGTTCCATTGTACGATATCGCCGTTATCGGCGCGGGCCCCGCGGGCTACAGCGCCGCCATCAACGCAAGGAAGCGTGAAAAATCCGTGATCGTCGTCGGCCAGAACACGGGCTGGCTCTCCCGCGCGGAATCGATTGAAAACTATCCCGGCATGCCGGGCGTCTCCGGGCAGGAGATGCTTCATAAAATGGCAGAGCAGGCCAAAGACATGGGCGCCGAGCTGCGCGCCGGCGTGGTGCACAGCGTGATCCATATGGGCGAAAGCTTTGCCCTGTCGCTGGGCGCGGACTTTGTCGAGGCCAGGAAGATCATCCTTGCCACCGGCGCCAAGCAGCCCAGGCTCCTGCCCGGCGAGGAGCGCCTGCTTGGCCGCGGGGTCAGCTACTGCGGCACATGCGACGGCATGCTATATCGCGGCAAGAATGTCGCTGTCATCGGCGCGGGGCCGGAGGCCGTGCACGAGGCGAATTTCCTGATGAGCCTGTGCCAGTCGGTCGCGTATTTCGGCAAGCCGGACGACGCGCTGGACAGCCGCATTGAGATCCGCAGCGAAACAGTCAGCGAAATCACCGGCGACATGCGCGCTTCGGGCGTGATCGCGGGCGGCGAGGAGATGCCCTTTGACGGCGTGTTCATCTTCCGCGAGGCGATGGCGCTTTCCTCGCTGATGCCGGGGCTTGAGATGGACGGCGCGTTCATCCGGGTCGATCGCCAGATGCGCACCAATCTCCCCGGCGTATTCGCCGCCGGCGACTGCACGGGGCTGCCGCTGCAGGTGGCCAAGGCCGTGGGCGAGGGCTGCATTGCGGCGCTTGCCGCCGCGCAGGAACTTCAATAATGCGATTCTCAGATGAAAATGCATCGTAAAACAGCGCGAAGCGAAGAAGAGGTTTGGGGACGATGTCCCCAAGCAGGTTTGGGCGGCAGCCCAACGTTCCCTTGTCAGACCTGTTTGAGATGGGTATAACGCATAGAAAAAGATGAGAAAAAACTTAGAAAATCATGGGAATTACATGATTTTGGTTGCCGCGCAGATAAGCATTATGTTATAATCAATATACAACAGTTAAATATCTCGACGCACGAGGGGAGGGAGAGCAGTTGCGCACTATCGAACCCGAAAAGGCCGTGGTGGAGATTATCGCATGGCCTGAGGACAGACCGTGGCTTGGCCGCTACCAGACGGCGAGCCAGATTGAAGGGAATCTTTGCACGCTCACGCTTTCGCCGGACGTCTTCCACAATGCGGCCAAGGCCAACACGGCCTACCGCCGCTTTGCCCAGAAGATCCGGCGCGAGGGCATGGAACCGCCCAACGTCAT
This sequence comes from Clostridiales bacterium, assembly GCA_015056305.1. Lineage (GTDB taxonomy): Bacteria > Bacillota > Clostridia > Christensenellales > Aristaeellaceae > Ventricola. Next base: position 6,185 of record SVGO01000021.1, read on the forward strand.
CTTCCGCAACATGCTTTCCCGCGCGTCGCAGAATATATTCTGCATTCTCACCACGACGGAATCCGTCTTTAATTCCGCCTGCTCCATCGGGCGGATGTATGTGGTGGAAAGCGGCATCGACGACCGCAGGAGGCTTTGCGCCGTGCGGGTATTCGACAATTCTTTCGAAGAAAAAGAGGCTCTATGAATCAGCTTCCTGAAGCATATATCATTCAAATGAAACGCCTGCTCGGTGAAGCAGGCTTTTTTGCGTATGAACAGTCCCTTTCCATGCCGGTGACGCGCGCGCTGCGCGTCAATCTGCTCCTGCGGCCCGATGGCACGCTGCCCTGCGACGTCGAGGGCGCGGCGGATCCCGTGCCGTGGGCCAGGGGCTGCTATTTCGTCACGGGCGACGCGCGCCCGGGCCTCTCGCCCCTGCATGAGGGCGGGCTTTTCTATCTGCAGGAGCCCAGCGCGCTGTCGGCGGTCAGCGTACTCAATCCGCAGCCCGGCGAGCGGGTGCTCGATCTGTGCGCCGCGCCCGGCGGCAAGAGCACGCAGATCGCGGGTCTGATGCAGGGAAAGGGATTGCTTGTGTGCAATGAGCCCATTCCCTCTCGCGCGCAGATTCTCTCGCGCAACATCGAGCGCATGGGCGTACGCAACGCCGTGGTCACATCGGCGATGCCCGTGCAGCTCGCGCCGCATTTTGCGGCGTTCTTTGACCGCATTCTCGTCGATGCGCCGTGCTCCGGCGAGGGCATGTTCCGCAGACAACCGGAGGCGAGGGACGAATGGAGCGAAGGCAGCCCGCGCGGCTGCGCCGACCGCCAGATGGAGATTTTGCATGAGGCGGCGAAGATGCTCGCTCCCGGCGGCGTGATGGTCTACTCGACCTGCACATTCAACGACACGGAGAACGAGGGCGTGCTCGCGCGCTTTACAAGCGAGCATCCGGAGTTTGTGCTGGAGGCATTTGACTTGCCGGGCCTGCCCTCGGGCGAGCGCGGCTGGGCGCATCTGTATCCGCACGAGATTCAGGGCGAGGGGCATTTCGTGTCGCTGCTTCGCAAGTCTGCGAACGCGCCCGGCGAACAGACGCGCATCGAGGAAAAGCCGAAAAAGGCGTCAAAGCCCCAGCGCGGCAGGGACGGCGCGAAGAAGAAGGCGGAGCCCATGATCGCCCTGCCGGACGTGCTGGCCAAGGGAATCGCTTTTGATCGCCTGCACATGGCGGGCGAGAGCCTGTGGGCGCTGCCCGAAGGGCTGGATGATATCGCGCGGCTTTCCGGCCTGCGCGTGCTGCGCACGGGTCTGCTGCTTGCGCACACGGAGGGCAAGCGCGCAGAGCCGGATCACGCGCTGGCGATGGCGCTGCGCCCCGAAGAGGCTGCGCGCACAGCCGAGCTGACGCACGAGCAGGCGCTCGCCTATCAGGCGGGCGAGGCACTCGATCTGGGCGATCTTGAGCCGGGGTACACGCTGCTTACGCTCCATGGCGTTTCGCTGGGCTTTGGCAAGCAGGCGGGCGGCGTCATGAAGAATCATTATCCCAAGGGATTGCGCCGCAGATAAGGGGATGGCGCTTTCCCTTTTTCTCGTGTATAATGGAACATGGGAGGGAGTGTGCATATGTTCACGCCAAATGCCTACGGCATGTTTTCCATGCCCACGCTTGAAACGAAGCGCCTCATCCTTCGCCGGATCGCCATGAGCGACGCGAAGGATATTTTTGCGTACAGCAAGGACGCCGAGGTTGCGCGCCATGTGCTCTGGAGCGCGCAGAAGGACGTCTGCGAGGCGAAGGACTACTGCCGCTTCATGATGAAGCGCTATCGCTGCGACCAGCCTTCCAGCTGGGGCATCATCGAGAAGGCGACGGGCCGCCTCGTGGGCACCATCGGCTATATGGATCATAACGAGGACAACGCGACGGTGGAGGTCGGCTATTCCCTGGCCCGCTGGCTGTGGAACGGCGGATACATGACCGAGGCGCTCTCCCGCGTGATAGAATACACATTCGAAAACATGGACGTCAACCGCATCGAGGCGCAGCACGAGCTGGAAAATCCGTCCTCGGGCCGGGTGATGGAGAAATGCGGTATGCAAAAAGAGGGCGTGCTGCGCCAGCGCCTGTACAACAAGGGCCGCTATGTGGACGTGGCGCTTTATGCAATTCTGAAAGAAGACTACGAAAAGAGAAACAAGCATGATTAAACTCATTGCCAGCGACATGGACGGCACGCTGCTGACCACAGACAAGCGCCTGCCTAAGGGCTTTGCCGGTGTCGTGCGCGCGCTTTATGAGAAGGGCGTTTCCTTCTGCATTGCCAGCGGCAGGCAGTATGCCTCTCTGCGAAGGGATCTGGAAGCGCTCGTGCCGGAGCTCATCTTCATTGCCGAAAACGGCGCGCTGATCATGGAGCGGGATCAGCAGCTGTTCATCGATCCGCTGGAGGCCTGCGACTTGCCGGATATCGTCCGCGCAGCCGAGGGTTTGGATCAAGTTTATCCCGTCATCTGCCGATCGGACGCGGCGCTGGTGGACAAAAGCGCCAGCGAGGCGTTTGTCGATGAACTGCGCATGTATTACGAGCAGACGTTTGTCGTGGATGATCTCGCCGGCATGAGCGCGGATTTTCACGACGTATGCAAGGTCGCTTTTTACGACGCGGGCGACGCCGCGACGCACGAGCTGCCGGTGCTGCAGCAGCGCCTGGGCGATCGCCATGCGGTGATCCTCTCGGGCGCAAACTGGGTGGACGTGATGAAGCCGGGCGTGAACAAGGGCCGCGCCATGCAGATGCTCCAAACGCTCAAGAGCCTTTCGCCTGACGAGTGCATGGCCTTCGGCGATTATCTCAACGATCTGGAGCTGCTGGAAAGCGTCACCGAGAGCTACGCCATGGAAAACGCGCTGGATGAACTGAGGCGCATTGCCAAACACATCGCCCCGCCCAACGACGAGGACGGCGTGATGCGCGTGGTTAAGCAGAGGTTTGCATTATAACAACAAGGGAACGCTGGGCTGCCGCCCAGGCCTGCCTGAGGGACATTGTCCCTCAGACTCCCTATTACGCTTCGCGGCTGCTTTAAGGACTATATAAACCTTCCCCTTTGGGGAAGGTGGATCGCCGAAGGCGAGACGGATGAGGTCCCGCCCGCAGGCGGTGCTCGAGGAATTCTAAAAAACTATGAAAAGCATTACGATTGACAAAACCTGGGACGGACGCAGGCTGACGCGCTTTCTGCAAAAGGCGATGCCCTCCGCGTCCATGGGCCAGATCCGCAAATTCCTGCGCTTGGGCCGCATCAAGGTCAGCGGAAAGAAGGGCACGGAGGAGACCGTGCTTTGTGAGGGCGCGGTGATCGACATGTATGTCGAGGACGAGTTCTTTGCCGAAGTGGAGAAAGAAGATCCGTTCTATTCCAAGATCCGCCCGAAGCTGACCATCCTCTATGAGGACGAGCACGTCATGCTGCTGGACAAGCGCATCGGCCTTGTCTGCCATCCCGACGAGGGCGAGAAGGTACACACCCTGCTCACCTACGCGCAGGCGTATCTGTATCAGAAGGGGCAGTGGAATCCGAAGACGGACTTCGCGCCCGCGCTGTGCAACCGCATCGACCGCTTTACCGCGGGCATCGTGATTCTCGCCAAGACGCAGGAGGCGCTGCGCGCAATGGATCAGAAGATCCGCACGCACGAGGTACAGAAATACTACCTGTGCGCCGTGCACGGAAAAATGAAATACAAGGACGGCACGCTGCGCCATTTCCTGATGAAAAGGCCCGAGCAGAAGAAGGTGACCGTCCTTCGCAAAAGCGAGCCGGGCAGCAAAGAAGCGATCACCTATTATCAGGCGATCGACGAAAACAATGGCCTGACGCTGTGCGAATGTCTGCTCGGCACGGGAAGGACGCATCAGATCCGCGCGCAGTTCGCCGCGATCGGCCATCCGCTGCTGGGCGACAATCAGTACGGAAACGCCAAGCAGAACGAGAAATACGGCCGGGTGAACGGTCAGGCGCTGTGCGCCTACCGGCTGATCTTTGATTTTGAGGGCGACGCGGGCTGCCTCAGTGGCCTCAACGGCCTGACGGTGCAGGTGCGCGACGTGCCCTTTGTCCATGAATACTTCCCGGACGTGGTCATTCCCGCGCCGTGAGTGAGGAGGAATCCATAGCAATGACGATCAAGCTGAAGCTGCCGGGCGCCAAAGCGGTCTTTGGCTGCGCTGCGGCGGCGTGCGCGTGCGCGTCCTGGATGGGCGCGTATTTCGGCGCGGCATGGGGCTCCATGGCGGCGTTTTTATGCTGCTGCCTGCTCTTTGTGCTTGCGCTGGGCCTGCGTCCGACACGGAGTGAAATGATCGCCTGCGGTCTTTCGGGCTGCGTGTTTTCCGTGATGCACACGCTGGGCTACTCCTACGACACGATCGATTCCTACGGCCTGATCCTCAAAAGCAGCAAGACCATGCTCTGTGGCGCGCTGTGCATGTTGGCGCTGGCGCTGGTGGCGGCGTGCGTGTGTCTTTTGCTGATTCGTGCGCTGGATCATCTGCGCGCGGTGTGCGCGCGGCCGGGCGAGGGGGACGCAAGAGAAAGAAAGCAGCTCTTTGTTTCAAGCGCGGTTTTGATCTTTCTGGGTTCCGTGCCGTATCTGCTGCTCTACGCGCCGGGCCTGAATATCTTTGACACGCACGACCAGCTGCTCCAGTTCTTCGGCTATCCCAGCTATATCGGCGACGGCAGCGCGCTTACGGATCATCATCCGGTATTCCTGACGGTGTTTTATGCGGCGTTCATGAAGCTGGGGCTTGTGCTGGGCGATGCGAACATTGGCCAGCTGGTCTACAGCCTTTTGAGCATGGCGGTGCTTGCTGCCGCCTGGGCGTATGCGCTGTGCGCGCTCTACGATCTGGGGCTCAAAAAGAACGTTCTGCTGGTTATCGCGGCGTTTGTCGCGCTCTATCCGGTGACGGCGCTGTATGCGTTCAACATGTGCAAGGACGTGAGCGCTGCGCCGTTCGTGCTCGTGTATCTGTGTCAGATGCTGCGCATTCATGCAAGCGAGGGCGCGGTCATGAAGGATAAGCGCTTTATGCTTGCGGTCTTTGCCAATGCCTTTGCGCTCATGCTCATGCGCAAGCCCTCGATGTATGCGCTCGCGTTTGGCGCGGTGTTTGTGATCATCCGCTATCGCGGCGTGCGCGTGCGATTGGCTGCGGCGCTGCTGGGCGCGGTGATGCTGTTCCATGTGGGCTACAGCTCATGGCTTCTGCCTGCGCTGGGCGTGATTCCGGGCGAGACGCGCGAGATGCTCTCCATCCCCTTCCAGATGACGGCGAGGTATCTGAACACCTATCCTCAGGATGTGACGGACGGGGAGCTGGCGGCGGTTTCCCGTGTGCTGGATCTGGAGGCGATCTCCCATTACGATCCGCGGCTGAGCGACCCTGTGAAGGACACGTCCAATCCGGATCTGGGAAACGGAAACCTCTCTGCCTATCTGAAAGCCTTTGTGTCCATGGGCATGCGCCATCCGGGCGTGTATCTGGATGCATGGCTGAACATGATCTACGGCTATTTCTATCCGTCTGGCAGCAATACCATCGTCTGCCTGACGCTCAATTCCCCGGACGAGGGCGGCATGGTGCTGCGCCAGAGCGAGGCGCTCTCCGATCTGCGCCTTGAGCTGCATGACTTCATCTATTACACGCTGCGCCGCCTTCCGGGCGCGGGCATGCTGTTTTATGTCAATACGATTTCCTGGGCGTTTCTGCTGCTGCTGGTCTATGCCGTGCTGCGCGGGGGAATCGGAGAGATCGCGCCGTATATGTTCTTCTTCGGCACGCTGGGCATCTGCCTGCTCTCGCCCAAGAGCGGCGAGATCCGCTATCTGATGCCGATCTTCTATGCGCTGCCCATCATGCTGGGCGCGGCGATCCTGCCAAAGAAGGGGGAAAGCAAGGCATGACGAAAAAGCGGGCCGTTTCCCTCGGCGTTTCTGCCGCACTCTCGGTACTCTTTGCGCTGGTGTTCTATGCGTTCACGACGCCCCTGGGGCCGAGCATCGGCAGCGACAACGCGATCTACATGACCATGGGCACCGCGCTCAAAAATGGCTATGCGCCCTATACCGAGATCTTCGATCACAAGGGACCGATGCTGTTTATCCTGCAGGCGATTCCGCAGATTCTCTCCGGCGGCTATTCGACGCTGGCGATCTTCGTGCAGCAGGTGCTCTTCCTCTTGGCCTGCCTGCGCGTGCTTGCCGCGATCGCCGGGCAGCTCGGCGCGCCGGCCATCGCCGCGCAGCTGGCATATCTGGCGCTGATCGGCCCGAACATCGGCGGCGGCAACCTGACCGAGGAATACACCAATCTGTTCACGCTGATCGGTCTTCTGCTCATCCTGCGCACGTTTTCCGCCGGCCTGCCCAAGACGGCAAAGGGCATCTTTGCCCGGGCGGCGTTGCTGGGCGCGATGTGCATGCTCTGTTTTCTCACGCGCGCGAACAACGCGCTCGTGCTCTGCGCGATGACGCTGGTGCTGGCGGCATGGATGCTTGTTTCGCGCAGGATGGACCTTCTCGGCCGCTGCGTGGGCGGCTTTGTCGTGGGCATGGCGCTGTGCGCGCTGCCGGTCGTGATCTGGCTGGCGGCGCATGGCGCGCTGGCGGAATCCGTCTACGGCTCGATTGTGCACAACATGATGTACGCCGAAACGGGCGGCAGCAGCCGGATAGACAAGCTGCTTCGCTCGGATTATGGTCACAAGGCCATTATGATGGCGCTGCTGTCCTTGGCGGGCGCGGCGGCATGGCTGAAAAAGAACCCGGTGCTGGCGCTGTCGATGGCCGCGGGCGCGGCTGCCGCAGGGCTGGCGGCGTTCATCTCCCATAAGTTCTATCAGCATTATCTGCTGCTGGGCGCGCCGCTGGCGGCGACGGGCGTGTGCTGCGTGCTGGGCTTTGTATCCGGGCGCAGCGCGCGCATGGCCAGGCGTCTGACGGCGCTTGCGCTGGCTGTCTGCGCGGTGGCGATCGGCGTGGAGGCTGTGCAGACCAACGCATGGCGGCTTTCCGAGCGGGAAGGGATGGATGAATTCACCCGGCAGGCTGAGGAGCTCTATGCCCTTGTGCCCGAGGAGGACCGCGATGCATTCATGGCCTATCGCGCGGAGCCGAAGTGGTATGTCGCGGCGAAGGCGCTGCCCTGCATGCGGTTTTACTTCCTGCAGGAGATTCTGGCCGACGCCGATCCGGCCGTGATGGACGAGATCGTCCATACGTTTGAAACCGACCCGCCCAAGTGGCTGGTGATCTATTACAACCGCGAGTTCGGCCCGCCGTATGACGAGCGCGTGGCGCAGATCTTTGAGACCCGCTATGAATTCGTCGACGCGCGCGGAACCTATCAGCTCAAGCGGCTCAAGGAGGCGCCATGAAACTGAAAAAGGCCATGCATGCGCTGCTGCTTGCGGGCATGGGGCTGATGATCCCCTGCTATGCGTTTACGGTGCTGAACGTGATGCTCTCGCCCTGGCCGCTTTATGGGCGCAGCCGCCTGCTGCTCACGCTGCTGACGGCGCTGTGCGCGCTGGCGCTGCTTGGCGCGATGCGCCTTGCGGACGGGCATGAGAAATTCTTTGAGAAAAACGAGAAGCGCGTGCTCGTATGCGCGGCGGCGTTTTATTTCATCGTGCAGATGGCAATGGCGCATGCGCTGCGCTTCGTGCCCAAGACGGACGCGGAGCAGTGCTTTACGGCGGCGCAGCTGATCGTGGACACGGGAACATTCGGCGACGTCGAGCGCCCGTTCGTGTATTTTACGCGCTATCCGTTCAATCTCGGCTTTGTCTATCTGCTCGCCGGAATCTTCCGCTTCTTCGGCTTTTTCGGCTGGGGCGACCGGTTCATGCAGGCGGCGCTTGTGTGCAGCGTGCTCTTTACGCTGGGCCTGCTTGCAGGCGCGCGCGTGGTCAGGCGCATGGGCGGCGCGCGGGCGCAGACGAGGCTGCTTGTGCTCTTTGCCTCGTGCCTGCCGTTTCTTTACTGCACCACGGAGCTGTATACCGACGCGTTCTCGCTGGCGTTCCCGACGATAACGGTGTATGCCTTTGTGCGGCTGAAGGAAGCCTCTTCCCGCCGCGGCCGCGCGCTGTGGGCGGCGCTGTTTGCGCTTGCCGCGTTTGTGGGCACGCAGATCAAGTTCACCGCGGTGATCGCGGCGATCGCCTGCATGATCGCGCTCGTCTTTGAGCTCAATTGGCGCCGCGCAGCGCTGAGCGCGGCGATGCTGGCTTTCGTGTTTGCGCTGGGCGGCGCGGCGGTGGACGGATACACGCACACACATCTGTCCGCGGAGGACATCGAAAGGAACGAGCTGCCGCGCCTGCATCACATCGCCATGGGCCTGCCCATCCACGAGGACGAGGGCTACGGCCAGTACGGCGACGGCGGCTGGCTGATCTTTTCAACCTCCTTTGACGATCCGCAGGAGCGAAAGGCGGCGCTGATGACCGAGATCATCGACCGTGTGTACTATCTGCGCTATCCCAATCGCCTGCTGAACATGATGTCGCGCAAGAATCTCTCGACATTCGGCAACGGCACGTTCGCCCTGCATGAGATCATCGAGGCGGACAACTATGCGGCGGACAACGCCGTCAAGCAGGTGATCTTCGGTCAGGGAAGATATTCCCGCGCGTACTATTATCTGTGCACGGCCCTGTTTATGGCGCAGATGATTTGCGCGATGGCGGCATGCGTGCAGGCGATCCGGCGCAGGGACACATCCGGCGCGCCGCTGTTCATATCGCTTGTGGGCATCTTCCTGATCCTGTGCGCCTGGGAGACGAAAGCGAGATACTTCTTCCAGTTTGAGATGGTGCTCCTGTGCGCGGGCGCGCTGCTGGACAGCCACAAAAGAAAAGCGTAATACTGTCCTCAAATCAGATTAAACCTGCGCGAAGCGATGAAGGGAGTCTGAGGGTTCGTCTTGCCGAACTGGGGCAGGAGTGAATGACAGCCCTGTGGGCTGTCAGAGCTGCCCTGACCGACGAGCGTCGAGCGAGGAGATGGAAATCCCTCAGGCGGGTTTGGGCGGCAGCCCAACGTAACCTGTTTGAACTCCGCATAAACACTCAAATTGTACGCCTTTGCCATGCGGCAGAGGCGTATTTTTTACGCTCGGCGCTTTGCTATGGCGGCAGGAATCAGCGCATCGTGAAAGAATTATAATTAAGTTGCACTGAATTGCTTTTTGGGGAAGAGGAATGCAAGTGGCAGAGGAAATGATGGAGATGCTGCGGCGCATCACGCCGCAGGAGGAATATACGGCCGGCCTTGCGCTGTATCGGGCCGGCGGCGTGCATGCCCTCGAGGAGGAGGGCGGCATGCTGCGCTATGTCGTGGATGACAATCCGCGGCGCGTGGTGCGCGTGGCGGCCGGGACGAAGCTCTCGGGCCGCTGCTCGTGCGATTTCTTTGGCAACGTGCACAGGCCGTGCCGCCATCTGGCGAGCGCGATGATGCAGGCGATGGCGTCCGGCGCGCTTGAGGAGGCCAGACGCAGGCGCGCGCGGGAGAACGCGGCAAAGCTCATGGGCACGATCGCAGGCACGCTGCCGATGGAGACGCCGCTGGAGATGGAAATCACGCTCCAGCTGATCGGCAATCAGCCGGTGCGCGCGGCGCTTCGCGTGGGTCAGGAGCGGATGTACGTCGTCAAGTCGATGGCGCAGTTTCTGCATGCGCTGCAGAGCAAGGAGACCATGGCCTTTGGCAAGGGCTTTGTGCTGGAGCCCGAGTGGATGGGCTTTACCGGCGTGAACGAGAAGATCATCCGCGTCCTGCAGGATGCGGCGTATATCTGCCGGCTGGAAGGAAAGCTGGCGCAGACGGGCTTGGAGGCGAAGTGGCTGTCCATCGACGCGCGATACATGCCCCGGCTCATGCAGCTGCTCATGGCCAAGCCGTTCAAGATCTCCTTTGGCGAGGAGGTCGTACATGTGCCCTGCGTGTTCGATTCTCAGGCGGAGCTGCTCTTTGCCATCACGCAGAGCGGGCGCGAGCTGGAAGTGCGCGCGCAGATGCCCAAATCCCTGCGGCCGCTGGACAGCGAATGCCGCTATGTCTTCTGCGAGGGCGACGTGCTGCGTCTGCCCGAGGCGCAGCGGGATATTGTGCGTGTGATGCTGGAAGCCGGCCGGGATGGTCAGGCGGCGTTCCGCTTCGATGCATCGCAGAGCGCGCGTGTGATCTCGGAGCTGCTGCCCACGCTGGAGCGCGCGGGCAAGGTGACCATCGACGGCGCGCTGGCCGAGCGCATCGTGCGCAAGGAGCTGTCGGTCAAGGCATATTTTGACCGCGAGGAGCGCACGGTGCTTGCAAAGATTGCGTTCTGCTACGGCGAGGCTCAGATCGATCCGTTCGCACCGACCATCGCCAAGGGCGGCGAGGACGAGCGCGTGCTGATGCTGCGCGACGCGGCGGGCGAGCGCGCGGCGCTGGATCTGCTGGCCAGGGCGGGCTTTCGCATGCAGCGGGGCCGCGTGGTGCTCTCCGGTCAGGAGATGATTTACCGCTTCCTCACCGAGGGCATCTATGAGATGCAGAAGATCGCGGAGGTCTATTGTTCCGATGAATTCCGCAAGTTGACGCCGAGAAGGCCCCATTTCACCGGCATGCTGCGCATGCAGGAGGGCGCGCTGCAGCTTGAGTTCAGCGAAAACGGCGAGCCCGCGCCGGAGGTGCTTGCGATCCTGCAGGCCCTGCGCGACAACAAGAAGTATTTTAGACTGAAAGACGGCTCGTTCCTGGATCTGACGGACATGGAGGAATGGCGCGAGCTGGCGGACGCCGCCGCGGGCGCGCACGAGGAAGAATCTGCCGAGGGCGAGGCCGGGCGGGGCCTGCTGGAAATTCAGTCCTTCCGCGCGGCGTATATGATGAGCCTGCTGGAGGGCGGCAAGCTGCCGGTAAGCGCGGACGAATCCGTGCAGACGTTTGTGGAGAGCATGGACGAGGACGGCGAGCCCTGTCCCGAGCCGCTTTGCAGCATGCTGCGGCCGTATCAGCTGCGGGGCTTTATGTGGATGCAAGCGCTGGACAGGCTGAACATGGGCGGCATCCTCGCCGACGACATGGGCCTGGGCAAAACGCTGCAGGTGATTTCGCTGCTGCTGTGGGCCAAGCGGCGCGGCGATGACAATCGTCATGGAGGCGACACTCGCCCGTCCATCGTCGTGGCGCCGACGTCGCTGGTGTATAACTGGATGGCGGAGATCAAACGCTTCGCGCCGGAGCTGCGCGTGGTTGCGTCCGAGGGCAGCCAGAATGCCCGCGCGCAGACGATCGCGCGGCTTGCCGCCGGGGACTGCGATATCGACGTATATCTGACGAGCTATCCGCTCATCCGCCGGGACATCGGCCAGCTGCAGAATATCCAGTTCCGCTTCGCGATTCTGGACGAGGCGCAGTATATCAAGAACGCCATGAGCGTCGGCGCGGGCGCGGTCAAGCAGCTGAGGGCCAAGACGCGCTTTGCCCTCACCGGCACGCCGATGGAAAATCATCCGGGCGAGCTGTGGTCGATCTTTGATTTCGTGCTGCCGGGCTATCTGCTCTCCTTTGCGCAGTTTATGCACAGATTCGGCATGGGCGAGGAGAGCGACGTGCTCAGGCGGCGCATCCGTCCGTTCCTGCTGCGCCGCCTGAAGGGCGACGTGCTCAAGGAACTGCCGGAGAAGAACGAGATTCAGCTGATGGCGGACATGACCGAGGAGCAGCGCAGGGTCTATCAGGCGAGCCTGCTTAGGCTGCGTCCGCAGATGGACACCCTGCTCGAGGGCAGGAACCGCATCGAGGTGCTCGCCGCGATCACGGAGCTGCGCCAGATCTGCGGCCATCCGTCGCTGGTGCTGCCCAGCTATGCGGCGTCCAGCGGCAAGCTGGATATGCTGCTGGATATCCTGCCGGGCGCTTTGGAGGCGGGCCACCGCGCGCTCATCTTCTCGCAGTTTACGCGCATGCTCAAGATCCTGCAGCGCAGGCTCGAGGCCGAGGGCATCGAGTGCATGTATCTGGACGGCGAGACGCCGCCAAGGCGCCGCATCGAGCTGGTCGATCAGTTCAACGGCGGCAAGGGACAGGTCTTTCTGATCTCGCTCAAGGCGGGCGGCTCGGGCCTCAATCTCGTCGGCGCGGATACGGTCATTCACTTTGACCCGTGGTGGAATCCCGCCGCGGAGGATCAGGCGACGGACCGCGCGCACCGCATCGGCCAGAAACACACCGTCAATGTCATCCGTCTCATCACGCGCGGCAGCATCGAGGAGCAGGTCGTCAAGCTCGGCGCGCGCAAGCGCGAGCTGTTTGATCAGATGATCACCGCCGGCGAGGCGATGCCGACCTCGCTTTCGCAGGAGGATATCCGGGCGCTGTTTGAGTGACGGCTGCCTGCGGGCAGGACCTCATCCGCCCCTTCGGGGCACCTTCCCCATAGGGGAAGGCGGATCGGAAGTCTCCTTGACGCTGTCTGTCTCTTATCGTATAATGAACAAAATCACCCGAAGAGGAACAACGATGAAGCATATCATCTGGGATTTCAACGGCACGCTGCTTTCGGACGCGCAGCTGGGCGTGGACTGCGACAACTATGTGTTCGATACGCTGGGCCTTGAGCGCATCACGTTGGGCGATTACCGCGCGCATATGACCATGCCCGTGCGCGATTTTTACACGTCGCTGGGCGTGGATCTGAATATATACAAATATGAAACGATCTCAAGGCTCTGGCTGGACCGCTTCAATCAATACGCGGTTTCCGTCGGGCTGGTGCCCGGCGCGCTGGATACGATCGCGCGGCTGAAGAAAAAGGGCTTCACCCAGTCGATCCTCTCCGCGTCGTATGAAAAATCGCTGACGGAGCAGTGCGAGGCGCTGGGGCTTGCGCCGTATATGCAGGAGATCAGCGGCCTTGGCGACGAGAGCGCGCAGAAGAAGACCGATATCGGCCGGGCGCAGATGGAGCGCCTTGGCCTTCGCGCCAAGGATTGCGTGCTGGTGGGCGATATGGTCGCCGACAGCGAGCTTGCAGATCACCTGGGCACGGACTGCGTGCTCGTGCCGTGGGGACACAACAGCGAAGCGCGCCTTGAAAGGACGGGCCGCCGCGTGGCGCGCAGCCTTGGCGAGCTGGAAGAAATCTTGATCAATCTGTAAAGCATGGGAGGGATGCGCCGTGGCCGGAAAGGTCCAGTCGATTCACGCGGGCCACAGAGAGCGCATCCGCGAGCGCCTGCGCACATCGGGGCTGAGTGCGTTTTCCGAGCACGAGGTGCTCGAACTGCTGCTCACCTACGCGATCCCGAGGCAGGACGTGAACCCGCTGGCGCATGAGCTTATTGCGGCATTCGGCAGCCTGAGCGGCGTGCTGGACGCACACGAGAGCGAGCTGATGCGCGTGAAGGGCATGGGCAAACATGCGGCACTGCTGCTGACGATGATGCCGCAGCTGATGAGCCGCTATCAGTTAAGCAGCCTGGGCGAGCGCCCGACGATCGTCAAGCTTGCGGACGCGAGGGCGTATTTGGCGCCGCTGTTCATCGGCGCGAGCGAAGAGCAGATCTATATGATCTGTCTGGATCAGGCGGGCCATGTGCTTCATCGCTCGCTTCTGCACACGGGCACGGTCGATCATGTGCCGCTGCATCCGCGCACGGTCGTGGAGACGGCGCTGAGGCATCATGCATTCTCCGTGATCCTTGCGCATAATCATCCCAGCGGCGTCGCCAGTCCGTCTCAGGCGGATCTGGACGTGACGGGCCGCATCGCCTCCGCGCTGTATATGATTGGCATCCAGCTGGTGGATCATCTGATCTTTGCCGCCGGCAGTGCGTTTTCCATCGTCCGCCAGTGCGCGATTGCGCAGGATACGCAGCAGATGAGCTATGTGCGCAATATGGCAGCGGACGGCGCGGGGAGACTGCGCGAGGATCAGTACGAATGGGTGGCGTTTGCGCCGGATATGCAGGATATCTAAAAGATTCACACGACCAAAGGAGAGAACACGTTGAAGCATCAAAGCGTAAGGAGGCTGCTGATGGGTATGGCGCTGCTTGCGGCGATCGGCCTTGCCTGCGCCGCCGCTCTGATGGGCTTTGTTTATTACATGGAAACGCATCTGCCGCCCATCGGCGACAGCGACGTGATCATCGTGCTGGGCGCGCAGGTCAAGCCGGACGGAACGCCCAGCGTGGCGCTGGAGCGAAGGCTCACGGCAGCATTAGAAAGCTACCAGAGCGATGCGCAGCTGATCATCGTCTGCGGCGCAAAGGGAGGCAACGAACCGCGGGCCGAGGGCGACGTGATGCGCGACTGGCTGATCGCGCGAGGCGTGCCGGAAGGCGACGTCGTGGCGGAGACCGCGTCGTTCAACACGCGCGAAAACCTGACCTACGCCAAGGCGATCATGGAGCATCGCGGTCTCAGCAACGCGCTGGTGGTCACCAGCGACTATCACGTGGCGCGCTCGCTCAAGCTCTGCGAGCAGGTGGGCATATCTGCCGTGGGCAAGGGCAGCCCGTCCAAGCCCGAATACTTCATCAAGAATCATTTCAGAGAGGGGCTCAGCTGGATCAAGCTCTGGCTGGAAAGCGCACGGCTATGAATAAAGAGAGACTGACAAGCGGACTGGACGCGATGGGCGTACAATACGATCAGACGGCGATCGAGCGCTTCGAGGCGTTCCACGCGATTCTGGACGAATATAATCAGAAGATGGACTTGACGGCCGTGCTGGACGAGGACGAGCGCATCGACCGTCACGATCTGGACAGCGCCGCGCCGCTGGCGCAGGGGCTGCTGCTGCCGGGCGCGAAGGTGATCGACGTGGGCACGGGTGCGGGCTTTCCGGGCATGCCGCTGCTGATCCTGCGGCCGGATCTTCAGATGACGTTTCTGGACGCGCTGAACAAGCGGATTCTCTTCCTCGAGGATGCGCTCAAGCGCCTGGGCCTCACGGCCACGACGCTGCACGCGCGCGCAGAGGACGCGGCGAGGATGCCGGATCACCGCGAGATGTACGACGCGGCGGTTTCCCGCGCGGTGGCCAGCGCTGCCGTTCTGCAGGAGCTGACGCTGCCGTTCGTAAAGCAGGGCGGGCTTGCCATCGCTTGGAAGGGCCCGGGCGTGCAGGAGGAGATGACGGCGGCCAAGCGCGCGGCCTTTGTGCTGGGCGGCACGGTTCGCGGCGTGACGCCGGCGCCCGTTCCGAGGCGGGACGACTGGGCGCACTGCCTGCTCATCACCGACAAGACGGGAAAGACCCCCAAGACTTATCCGCGCAAGGCGGGCACGCCGAATAAAAAGCCACTGGCGTAAACGAAAGGACCTCATCCGTCACGGCTATCGCCGTGCCACCTTCCCCAAAGGGGAAGGCTTAGTTACTTGGGCTTCCCCTTTGGGGAGGCTGTCGCCGGAGGCGACTGATGAGGTCCCCGCCGCAGCAGGCGTATCTTTCAAAACAAAGAAATATTTTCCCTCATTTCTTTTTGCAAAGCCGTGCAAACTGGCAGCAAAGGAGATGAGGGATTTTGTTTGATCAGGCTGTTCGTTCCCCCTTGCGTTTCTTTCTGGCTGCGGCGGTGCTCGCGGCGATGCTGTGCCTGTTTCCGGCACGGGTGGATGCGCCCGAGCAGGCGCAGGTGATCGCGGCGGAGCAGACCGCATCCCCGGCGGCGGATCGGCCCGTCGGCGCGGATCTGTCCGAGCGCACGAGCGCGGATGGCTTTCTGCACAGGACGCTGTACTATGCGCCCTGCGGGCACAGCGTGCAGCGCCGGGAGAAACTGCCCGCGCAGCTGACGGGCCTTTCGCGCGCGGCGCTGGAGAGCGCGCTGCCCGGCGTGATGCCCGGCGCGGCGGTGACGGGCTTTTCTGCGGATGAGGTGGACGTGGCGCTGAGCACGGATATCCCCTGCCCGCTGCATTGGGTGCTGCGCGGCGGGGAGGACGGCATGCTGCATATCCTGCAAAACAGAGACGGCGAGTCGCTGGAAACGGTGCGCAAGACCGACGTGGACATGCAGCGCCTCGGCGGAGAGGAAAGGGCGGCGTTTCTTGAGGGGAAGATATTCGATGATGTGCAGGCGCTGGAGGGCTATCTGGAGAGCCTGAGCAGCTGAAGAGGCGCGCCATGAGACAAGGCACGCAAAGCGACATTTGGAGCGCGAAGACGTATCGTTGAACGGTTATGCCTTGAGATGCTTTTTTCTCCCTGATACAATCAGGCCATACAAAGCAGTACACATGGAAAACACCGGAAGATACGAGGAGGATGCACGATGCGTGTTGTCAAGAAGCCGGAGGAGCGCAGGGCAGAGATGGTGGCCGCGGCTTCGAAGCTGTTTGCGCAGCAGGGTTTTGTCAGGACGTCCGTGGCGGAGATCGTCTCGGCTGTGGATGTGGCCAAGGGGCTGTTCTATTATTATTTTACGACCAAGGACGACATGGTTAAGGCTGTCGTGGAGGGCTATGCCAGCTATATGGGCGCGGAAGCGATGAAAATCGCAGACGGCGCAGGCGCGGCAAGGGAGAAAATCATCCGCCTGATGGATCACGAGCTGTGGGGCCGGTGCTTCACCCAGCCGCTGCTTGCCGATCTGTGCCTGCCCCAGCATGCGGCGCTGTACAGCGATATGTGCGATCGCGTAGTGGATCACATGCGCCCCGCAGTGGAAAAGATCCTCGCGCAGGGGATGCGCGAGCGCGGCATGGACGCCGCGCTCGCATCCCAGCTGGCGGGCGTGGGCATGTACGGCGTGATGATGATGGCGCGCCGGGGCGAAATGCGCATGCAGAGCGTGACGGAGCTGTTTTCCCGGCTATCGGGCGTCGATTTCATGGCCTGACAGGGCGTCATGGCCCTTTGATCATAGATGAAGTTCCTCCGCCCTTTTTTTCCAAAGGCAAAGGAGCCGCTGCGATGAAGCAGCGGCTCCTTTGTATTCGCGCCGATTGCACGCCGCCGCCCTGAGCAAAGGGCGGCGCGCTCACTCCGCTTCCTCCTCGTCGAAGGAATAATTGTTGAGCTCCTCAAAGTCCAGAAGCTCGGCAAGCGTCATATTCAGCGCGATCGCGATCATGTGCAGCGTTCTGGCTGTCGGGTTTTTGCTCGCCCCGCAGATGATGTTGTTGATCGTCGACTGCTTGAGGCCGCTGAATGTCGCCAGCTTATTGATCGTGATGCCGCGCCTTTGGCACAGGCTGGTGATGCGCTGGGCGTAGAGATCTGAATATTCCATCTTTTGTCCCTCCCGGATCGCTTTTTAACCATGAAAGGTTGATTTGAGCATAGGACGAGAACAAAAAATATTTAACTATACATGGTTGACAAATGACATATTTTATGTTACTATTTCCTTGCTACCTATATATAGTTAATCTTGCAAGTGTTACAAACGCGTAATAATTAAAAAGATTGATGCTCGATCCTGCAAATATGATGCGCAAATGCACCGTATTTATGCGGATGGAGCGAAGCGCCGTCCTCGCGGACGGATATTGCTGTTTTCAGCGTTTAGCTTGAATGGAAATTCGGGAGGATATAGATATGGAAAAGAAGATTTGGAGCATGCCCGAGGTGCAGGCGGTTCAGTTTGCTTCCGATGCGTATTGCTCGGGGTGTTATAGTACAGAAACAGGTCTGCGCAGTGTCTTTTTTCAGTGCAATGCAGGCATTAAGGATTATGGTATGAGCGTTTCAGGACGTCATCCTACGACTAACGAGCCTATTGGCTGGATCGGCCTTCTGTACACCGAGAATGGTTTGCAGCCAGGTCTTCAGGTTGACGGAGAAAACGCCGATAAGCAGGAAGTGCGATATGGCGCCTGCAACATAACCCATGGCGTCGAAATTGTCGACCCCAATGTCACGCTTGAGGATCTGGGTATCTTCTCGGCTGGTTATTATCTGCCTGCACATAAAGTGTATAATGAGGAGAATGGTACTTACTTTGATAGTACTGTCAATTTTGATGAAACCAAAGCAATTCCTGTCTGGTTCTGGAGAGGCGAAAGCGGTACCGAATGGCACGCAACTCAGGATTTGATTACCACTTGGGAGTATTCCAAGTCCTAAAACCAAAGGTCGAAAGCCGGACAACCGTCCGGCTTTTTCTTTTGCCCGCGGGGGCACGGGGACCTCATCCGTCTTTGCCTTCGGCAAATCCACCTTCTCCGGAGAACTCGCATAGTCGCGATGTGCCATCGCTCCTTGCGATTCTCCACGCTTCGCCTCGCTGATTGCGTCCACAGGACGCGCTCGGCTCCGGTGCCAGAGGGGAAGGTTCCGGGGGCTCCGATTCAAGCTATGTGCACGAAAAGAATCTCAACAGAATAAGAAAGGCTCTTTTTTCGCAAAAGAAAAAGCCTTCCCCTATGGGGAAGGTGGCACGGCGTCAGCCGTGACGGATGAGGTCCCCGACAGATGAGGTCCCATCCGCAGACGGCACGGATAGAGCACTGCCTGCAGCGCTTACATTTCAGCCATATATAAACAAAGCGGTCTTCCCCTTGCGGAAGGCCGCTTTGCTGCCTGTCCAAGGAATTTAAATTTTTATCAATTCCTATTCATATCTCGTCAAAATTAACCTATACATAGTTAGATCATCCCTGTAATCGTGCTAAAATGACGCTACTGATAGTATATTCCGTCGTGTATCCGTTCGCCCGAACAGAAAAACGCACGGATAGATATAGGGTGGAGTTATGTCCATCCGCAAGGATGAGACGGGAGGATATAAATATGGAAAAGAAGATTTGGAGCATGCCTGAGGTGCAGGTCGCGCAGTTCGCAGCGGAGGAGTATATTTCTTCCTGTCGCGACGACCTGGGTCGTATCTTCTATAACTTCATTTGCGATGCAACCATATTTGCACTTGGAGAAAAGCAGTACTGGCCCTCTGGGCTTGGTATTCAAGGTAAACTGATTATTGATGGCTCTGAACAGGATGACGGTACCATATTCAAGAATGGCGTAGCCGATGACTCCGATGATTGGGTTCGAGGCTTTCAGGCATGTGGCACTTCTACGTCGGGAGAAGGAGATCGTTATACCATCGAGAACAAAGATGAGTTCGTTTCCGGCTTCTATGTCCCGTGGGGATATGATGTGGAGAACGGAGACGTCAGACTTCATTCTGACGCGTACTACACCGATGAGAATGGTGTTTTTGTTCAGGCAATTCCTGTCACCATTTGGCTGGGAGAGGCCGGCAATGTTCACGCAACTACTCAGATGACCTTTAACTCTACTAATGCTGCGAAATCCTGATTCGCACTAGAAGCAAGGATCGATTTGCAAGAAGAGCCGCACATGCTGCGGCTTTTTCTTTTGCCCACGGGGGCACGGGGACCTCATCGGGGACCTCATCCGTCTTTGCCTTCGGCAAATCCACCTTCCCCATGGGGGGAAGGTCTTTTCTTTTGCGAAAAAAGATTCTTTCTTATTTCGTTGAGATTCTTCAGATGTGCATAGCTTGAATCGGAGCCACCGAAGCCTGCCGCCGCGTCCCACGGCTCGCCGGAATTGTCAGCATATCGTTCATTTTCGATGTTTAAATCTTTATCAATTTCTATTCACATTTTGTTGCAAATTACCTTTATATGGTTATGTTTCCTCTGTAATCGTGCTAAAATGACGCTACTGATAGTATATTCTGTCGTGTATCCGTTCGCCCGAACGGAAAAATGCACGGATAGATATAGGGTGGAGTTATGTCCATCCGCAAGGATGAGACGGGAGGATATAAATATGGAAAAGAAGATTTGGAGCATGCCTGAGGTGCAGGTCGCGCAGTTCGCGGCAAATGAGTATATCTCTGCTTGTCGAAACGATCAGGGCGAGCGCCTGTACAAATTTTTCTGTAATGTTTTGCCTGGTACATCCGGCGAACTTTTCTACGATAACAACGGCAAAGAGGGTTTCCAGTATAAAGATAATGATACGGGGAACGCAGGAAGTTCTTACGAAGCCTATTTTAAGGATCTAGGTACTGATACTCGCGAGGAGTATTTCCAAGCTGTTTGGGATTATAAAACCGATTTCGATCAGGTTGTTGGTCCGTTCCATGCCTGTGATGCGACGCACACAACCACATCCATGGCCGATTTCAAGCCTGGTTACTATGTCCCGTACGAGAATGGCGAAATTTTGGAGAAAAATGCTATCTTTGTTTGGATCTGGCATAATCCCGACGAAAATTTCAACGGTCATGCAACTGCTGCGCTCGACGTTACTGTTTTAGATAGACCCCCCGCCTGGTCTTAATTTCACAGCTTCCAAAGTCGGACTTCGTGTCCGGCTTTTTTCTTTTACCCGCGGGGACACGGGGACCTCATCGGGGACCTCATCCGTCTTTGCCTTCGGCAAATCCACCTTCCCCGGAGAACTCGCATAGTCGCGATGTTCCATCGCTCCTTGCGATTCTCCACGCTCCGCCTCGCTGATTGCGTCCACAGGATACGCTCGGCTCCGGTGCCAGAGGGGAAGGCTTCGGTGGCTCCGATTCAAGCTATGTGCATCTGAAGAATCTCAACAGAATACGAAAGACTCTTTTTTCGCAAAAGAAAAGACCTTCCCCTATGGGGAAGGTGGCTGCCGATAGGCAGACGGATGAGGTCCCGTCCGCAGACGGCACGGATGAGGTCCTCGACGGATGAGGTGCCCATCCGCAGCCGCAGCAGACCAGAATCCTCCGCCATTGACAACCCCCGTCTTCTTATGATAGCATGAATTATTGCAACAATTCTCTCCGGCGGATTCCCCGCCCGAAAGGAGCCGCCCATGGACTTCATCGAAGACGCCTCTGCCGTCGAAAAAGCGCTGATCAATCGCGCTTCCCAATCAAAAACGCCCATCAACGGCAGCATCGAGCTGCTGCCGCTGTGCAATATGAACTGCGACATGTGCTATGTCCGCCTCTCCCGGCAGGAGATGGAGCGCCTGGGCCGTCTGCGCACGGTCGAGGAATGGCTCGACGTCGCCCGGCAGATGCGCGACGCGGGCACGCTCTTCCTCCTGCTCACGGGCGGCGAGCCGCTGGTCTATCCCGATTTCAGGCGGCTGTATCTGGCGCTGAAGGAGCTGGGCATGCTCATCGCCATCAACACCAACGGCACGCTCATCGATGAGGACTGGGCGCGCTTTTTCGGCGAGAACAAGCCCCGGCGCATGAATATCACGCTCTACGGCCCGGACGAGGAAACCTACGCCAATCTCTGCCATTATCCCGGCGGCTTCGAAAAGACGCTCAATGCCATCCGCCTGCTGCGCGCGCAGGGGGTGGAGGTTCGCGTGAGCCTGAGCGTCACCCGCGAAAACGCCAGGCACCTGGGCAGGATGATCGACATGGTCAAGGAGCTGGGCGCCGCCGTTCTGGTGGATACCTATATGCAGCCCATCACGCGCGAGCGATCGCTCCCCTTCAATGAGCAGAGCCGCCTTGTCCCCGAGGCCGCCGCGCATGCGCGCGTATTCGCCTGGAGCAAAACCCGCGAGCCGGAGCAGTTCATCCGCATCATTCAGGAGGGGCTTTTCTCCGCAAAATATCTCGCGCCCGAGGAGGGCCCCAAAAAGATGTCCTGTCTGGCGGCTTCCTGTTCCTTCACGATCAATTGGCAGGGCGAGATGCGCCCCTGCGTCGCGCTCAGCGAGCCGAGCGCGCCCGTGTTTGAGCTGGGCTTCCTTGAGGCCTGGAAGCGGATCCGCGAGGGCGTGGACAAGATCATCCTCTCCTCCCGCTGCGCGCAGTGCAGCCTGCGCCTGCTCTGCCAGAATTGCGCCGCAGCCGCCATCAGCGAAACAGGCGCATACGACGGCACGCCGGAATACATGTGCCGCTATGCCCGCGAGATCCTGCGCATCTTCGTGCATGAAGCCGAGGCGCTGCAGCGTATGCAGCAGGCGCGCGAAAAAACCGGGGAAAACACAGAAGAGAACACCGCGGAAAGCCCGGACAGGGACGCCCCTCAGGCCTGAGATATTTGCCCATTGACAAGGTATTTTGCCTGTGATATCATTTTTTAGATCATGAGAGTTTTGCATCATCGGTCTGCATGGAGGTTTTTTAGTGAATACACCCAATCAGACGCCTGTCATCAGCGAGGAGACTCGTTTCCTTGCCAATCCGGATTTCATGCTCCGCGAGATCGCGGGTGAAGCGCTGCTCATTCCCGTGGGCGCCGCCGCGCAGGGCAATGCGATGTTCCCGCTCAATGAGACGGGCCACTTCATCTGGTCCCTGCTGCAGGACGCCCTGACGATGCAGGAGATCATCGCCCGTGCGAACGAGGCATACGATGATCCCGAAGGCTGCATGGAGCAGAATATCCGTGATTTTATCCTTGCGCATGTCCGCTCCGGCCTGATCCTTGCCAAGGACTGATTTTCTTTCCCTGATTATCCGAAGCTGGATGGTCTCCGGCTTTTTCCCGCTTTTCCCGAAAGGATCACATTATGCATTTTATCAAAGAGGCTACCGCGATCGAGCGCACGCTCCTCGATCACGCGATGCAGACCCGCACGCCCATCAGCGGCAGCATTGAGCTTACGCCCATATGCAACATGAGCTGCGAGATATGCACCGCCCGTCTCTCCCAAAGGGAGGTAGACCGGCAGGGGCGTCTGCGCACGGTGGGCGAATGGCTGGATATCGCCCGGCAGATGCGCGACGCGGGTACGCTCTTTCTGCAGATCATCGGCGGCGAGCCGCTGACATATCCGGATTTCAAGCGGCTGTATCTGGGGCTGATCGATCTGGGTATGCTCATCACCGTCAATACAAACGGCACGCTGATCGACGAGGAATGGGCCGCGTTTTTTGGCGAGCATCCGCCCCGGCGGATCAACGTCTCCCTCTTCGGCGCGGACGAAGAAACCTATAGCAGCCAATGCCATTATCGCGGCGGCTTCGAGAGCACGGTTCGCGGCGTCCGGCTTCTGCATGAGCATGGCGTCGATGTGCGCATCAACATCAGCGTCGCGCAGCATAACGTTCAGGATATCAGCCGCATGATCGCCGTCGCCAAATGGCTTCGCGTGCCCTCGCGGCTGGATACCTACATGGTGCCTGTCAACCGCGGACATAGCCTGACCTATGACATGCAGCTTCGCCTCAGCCCGGAGGATGCCGCACAGGCGCGCATCCAGGCGCTGAAGGAGAAGATGTCCGAAAAAAAGTTCACGCAGTATGTGAAAGAGAATATCTGGGCTTCACAGCATATTCTGCCCGACCCCGTGCCGAACAAGATGCGCTGCCTCGCCGGTTCGTGCTCGTTCAGCATCAATTGGCTGGGACAGATGCGTCCCTGTGCGATGATGACCCAGCCCTCCGCGAATACGCTGAGCATAGGCTTTGACGCCGCCTGGCAGTACATCCGCGCGGAGGTGAACAAGATCACCCTGAGCAGCAAATGCGCCTCCTGCCGTCTGCGCATGCTCTGCCGCACATGCGCCGCAAGCGCAATGCTGGAGACGGGCAGCTGCGACGGCACGCCGGAATACCTGTGCCGCTATACCTCGCGCTCCATGGAGCTGCTTCTGGAGGAAGCGCAGGCGCTGAGCGAGGGAAAGGCGTAATGCTCCGAATTGGATAGAAGATCAATATGCCCGGGACGGAAATCCGTCCCGGGCTTTTGCGTGCAGAAGGGAGATAATGCGCAGGAAGGATATAGGCGGAATTAAACTGAATAAGCAACTTCAGCGCCCGCAGGCTCCCTCAGTCAGCTTCGCTGACAGCTCCCTCCCGGAGGGAGCCTCCTCGTATACGCTTCGCTTATAAATCAGCGCTGCTGATGCGCAAAAGATTCTTAGAGTCTGAGCCTCCCTCCGGGAGGGAGGTGGCTGCCGAAGGCAGACGGAAGGAGCCAGCGGGCGCAACCGTTGCTTTGCGCGCAACGCTTCGT
>SVGO01000133.1 GCA_015056305.1 Clostridiales bacterium
GCTCGATCCCGAGGCGGCGGGCGTGCTGCCGCTGATGATCGGCAAGGCTTCGCGCCTGTTTGATTATCTGGTCGAAAAAGAAAAAACGTATGTCGCTCAGCTTAAGCCGGGCTTTGCGACCGATACGCAGGACGCGCATGGAAAGATCATTGCCGGCAGCGGCGAGGGTGTGACGCTCGATCAGCTGCAGGACGTGCTTCCGCAGTTCATCGGCGATATCATGCAGGTGCCGCCGATGTTCTCCGCGCTCAAGCGCGATGGACAGAAGCTGTGTGATCTTGCCCGTCAGGGCGTGGAGATCATGATCGAGCCGCGGCCCACGCAGGTGCATGCCATCGACGTCATGCATACGCTCCCGGACGGCAGCTTTATGATCAGGATCCGCTGCGGCAAGGGAACGTATATCCGCACGCTGTGCCATGATATCGGCAAAGCGCTGAGCACGCAGGCACATATGGGCCTGCTTCTGCGCATGCAGACGGGCATGTTTACCCTCGATGATGCGCATACGATCGAGGAGATCGAGGCGTGCGCAGATCTTTCCTCGCTGCTTGTGGCGATGGACAGGCCGCTTGCGCATATCCCGCGCGTGGACGTCGTGGATTGGGCGGAGCGCTTTGTGCGCAACGGCAACGCGCTCACCAAGAAAGAACTGCGCGGCGAGATTCCGGGAGATGCGCCTGTACGTCTGTATATCAAGGATCAGTTCGCCGGCATCGGCAGGATGCGGGATGAGCATATGAAATTTGAAGCAATGCTTCTGGAGTAAGAAGGCATAACATGAAACTCTTAACACATGAGAGCCAGTGGCGTGGCGGGGAAACCGTCATCGCGTTTGGCATGTTCGACGGCGTGCATGAGGGCCACGCAAGATTGATGCGTAAGGCCAACGAGCTGGCCGCCATGCACGATCTGACGAGTGTGGTCTATACATTCTCGTCCCATCCGATGGCGACCTTTGCGCCGGATCGCGTGCCGCCGCAGCTGGAAACGCGCTCGGAAAAGGTCTGCGCGATCGCACGGATGGGCGTGGACGTCGCGGTGCTTCGCCCGTTTGACAGGGCATATGCGGCGCTTTCCCCGGAGGAGTTCGTCCGCTCGTTTGTCCATACGCTTCATCCCCGCCATGTGGTCATCGGATTCAATTATTCCTTCGGATCCAAAGGTGCCGGCAGGGCACAGGATATGATCGCTCTGGGCGAAAAATACGGCTTTGAAACGCATGTCGTGGACGAGGTACAGATGGACGGCCTGCCGGTGTCCTCCACACGTATCCGTGGTGAGATTGCCAAGGGCGATATGGAAGAGGCCGCCAGACTGATGGGCAGGCCGTATGTGCTCTGCGGCGTTGTGGAGCATGGCAAGAAGCTCGGCAGGCAGCTTGATTTTCCGACGGCGAATCTGCGCTGGGACGTGAGCAAGGCGCTGCCGCCCAAGGGCGTCTATGCTGCGCTGGCCTATGTCCGCGAAGACTGGTATATGGCCGCCGTCAATATCGGCGAGCATCCGACGGCGCCGGGCGGCAAGATGACCGTTGAGGCGAATCTGATCGGCTATGACGGCGGCGAGTTCTATGGCTGCCATATGCGCCTGCTCTTCTTCAAGCGCCTGCGCGGGGAGAAGAAGTTTGAAAGCCTTGAGGCGCTTCGCGATGCTGTGATGCTCAATCGTGAGGAGACGATCGCATATTTCCGCAATACGAATGCGGAGCTGTAAAGTGCGCGAAATAAAGCGCTGCTTTGTAAAAAGCAGAAGAGCCAAGCTGTTGAAAGCAGCTTGGCTCTTTTGTATTCGTATATTATGGTATTTTTCAATTGTTTGCAGACGGAGATTATTTGAGCAGGTATTTCTCAAATGCTTTACGGGCATCGAGGCGGATGTCTTTGAAGAGCAAACTCAGCCAGATGATAAAAGCAGGAATAGCCATATACGCTGTAAAACAGGAGAGCAGTGCTCCGGTCAGCATGACGGCAGACCACGCAAAGCACTGGTTTCTTACGTCCTGAGAAATGCGTGCTCTGTCATACAGGGTTTGTTCTTTCTTGGGCAGGGAATTGAAGCCAGAAACAAGTACGGCGGCTTTTTCTTTCAGCAGCGCAAACAACAGCCCAATCAAGACAAAGGGAATCACCAGAATGCCGCATGCATAAACGCCAATATTCATCAAGCCGATCTCCTTCGGGAATCCATGCACATTGTTCGTTTGCTTGTATTCTATCATATGCATACAGATTATACAAGAACAGGCACAGCGGATTTATCCGCTGTGCCTGTTGTATGGCGTTATAATAGATGGATCAAAACGGGATAGATCAGTGCCACGGGAAGCTGATCAGACCGATGATGTACAGCGCGACGATGGCGCAGGGCACCACATAGCAGAAGATCGGCTTCATCCACGCCTGAACCTTCAGGCCCTTGCCGGCATTGGCTTCCTTCAGGAAGTTGTCCCAGCCCCAGCCATAGCGCTTGTTGCAGCAGAAGACGGCGAAGATCAGAGAGCCGATGGGCAGCAGGTTGGTGGAGACCAGGAAATCCCAGAAGTCCAGCCAGGCAGAGCCGTCGGCAAAGGGCTGGAAGGTGAACACACTGTAGCCCAGCGCGGTGGTGGTGGAGGTGATGAACAGGCCGATGCCGCAGATGATGCAGCCCTTCGGGCGGCTCCAGCCGGTCATCTCGCGCACGCAGGCCAGAATGTTCTCGAACACGGCGAGAACCGTGGACATGGCGGCGAAGACCATGAACAGGAAGAACAGGGTGCCCCACAGACGGCCGCCGGCCATGTTGTTGAACACGCTGGCCATGGTGTCAAAGAGCAGGGACGGGCCCGCGCCAACCTCGACATTGTAGGTGAAGCAGGCAGGGAAGATGATCAGGCCGGCCATGATGGCAACGAAGGAGTCGAGAATGATGATGTTGATAGACTCGCCCATCAGGCTGCGCTCCTTGCCGATGTAGCTGCCGAAGATCGCCATGGAGCCAATGCCCAGGCTCAGGGTGAAGAACGCCTGGTTCATCGCGCCGACGATCACGTTGGCGTCGATCTTGGAGAAGTCGGGCAGCAGGTAGAAGGTCAGGCCTTCCTTCGCGCCGGACAGCGTCGCGCTGTTGACAGCCAGCACGATCATCAGGATCAGCAGCGCAACCATCATGATCTTGGTGATGCGCTCCAGGCCGCCCTGCAGGTTATAGCTCAGGACGAGGAAGCCGAGCACGACGACGATGCCCATGTAGATCATGTTGAGGCTCGGATTGGTGATCATGCCCACAAATCCCAGATCCGCATTCTGGCCGGTGAGGAAGCTGACAAAGTAGTACAGAATCCAGCCGGCGACGACGGTGTAGAAGGACATCAGGCAGATGTTGCCGAACAGGGCGAAGTAGCCGTGAATGTGCCACTTCTGACCGGGCTTTTCCAGCTTCTGATACATGCGCACCGGGCTGGCCTGAGAGGCGCGGCCCATGGCAAACTCCATGACCATGACGGGGAGACCCAGGAACAGCAGGCAGAGAATGTAGATCAGCACGAAGCCGCCGCCGCCGTACTGGCCGGTCATCCAGGGGAACTTCCAAACATTGCCGCAGCCGATGGCGCAGCCCGCGCTCAGCAGGATAAAGCCGAGGCGCGAAGAGAGACGCTCGCGATTTTCCATAGAGAGATTCTCCTCTGTATTGAATATTGAATACATTGTATCAGAAACTTGCAAAATTGTCAAAATATATTTCGTTTTTTCATGGGAATCCGGCTTGAAAATTGCTGGAAATGCAGCATTATCGGCTTTGCGTGCCGCCATGACGCCAAGGAACAACCTTGGAGAACATCAGCGCGCAGAGCGGTCGTTTTTTCTATACGGCAAAAAAGAAAAGCAGCAAATAAATTTGAAAAAAACGCAGAACTGCTGTTTACAAAACAGGGCGTTGGTGATACAATATCATCTGGTCTGAACCGCACGCGCAGTTTGACGATTCTCCGAACGTCATACTATGCCTGCGGCGATTGGCAAAATATTTTTAGGAGGTCTTTATCCATGGATAAGGCTATGAAGGAAGCTATCATCAAGGAATATGCCCGTCACGAGGGTGACACCGGTTCCCCCGAGGTTCAGGTTGCGCTGCTGACCGCTCGCATCAATCACCTGAACGTGCACCTGAAGGACCATGCGAAGGATCACCACTCTCATCGTGGTCTGCTGCTGATGGTCGGTCAGCGCCGCAGCATGCTTGAGTACCTCAAGCGCATCGATATCGAGCGCTATCGTGCTCTGGTTGCGAAGCTGGGCCTGCGCAAGTAATTCCAGACATATTCCGGGATTTGCTTTGAAAAAAAGGGCTCTGTCCCAGATGACCGTCGTTTGGGAGCGTGGTCTTCCAAGCGACGGTTTTTTTGAGCGCCCCGGCATGATGCCGGTGCCATTGCCGACGAATTTTTGAAGAAGATGATGATCTGCGGCCCGTGCCGATGCTTCATCAATGGAATCTGTTGGACGTATGGTTTGCGCTGATTGTGTGTGTTGTGTGTGAGTTGAAAGGAGATACCCCAAAATGTTCAAGGTGTATACCACTGAGCTGGCCGGCCGCGAGTTGACTCTGGAGTTTGGCAAGTACTGCGGTCAGGCGAACGGCTCTGTGATCGTCCGCCTTGGCGACACGGTCGTCATGGTCAATGCGACCGCCGCCGAGAAGCCGCGCGAGGGCCAGGATTTCTTCCCGCTGAGCGTGGATTTCGAAGAGAAGATGTATGCCGTGGGCAAGATTCCGGGCGGCTTCATCAAGCGCGAGGGCCGTCCGTCCGAGAAGGCGACGCTGACCTCCCGCCTGATCGACCGTCCGCTGCGCCCGCTG
>SVGO01000134.1 GCA_015056305.1 Clostridiales bacterium
AGAACGGCGCGACGAGCGGCAAGTTCGAGCTGGCGAAGAAGGCCAAGGAGCTGAACCTTGACGCGATCCACGACACCGTGCACGAGATGGCCCGCGACGAGGCGCGCCACGGCCGTGCGTTCGAGGGCCTGCTCAAGCGCTACTTCGGCAAGTAAGATTCAAACAATTGCTGAATTTCTTGAGAGAATCCGTTCGCAGGAGCGGATTCTCTCTTTTATATTCGGTCGGTTTCGGATGGACGGCGGACAAACAGGACGACTGGCCGGATTGGGAAAAACATGGACTTTTGCGCGTTAAAGCGGTATAATGAACCAAACGACGGATGAAGGGACTGGATTGCATGAGAGACAGAATCATTGCCAGAGCGGGAGAAATCGTGTCGCAGCGCATGGGCGCAGGCAACGGAGGCTTCTGCACGCTGGCGCTGGTGGATGAAAACGGATATCCGGCGATGACGACGATTTCTATCTCGAAGGCAGACGGAATCAAGTGGATCACCTTCTGCACGAGTCTGAGGGCAAACTCCGTGCTGCGCGCGCGCCGATCCTGCAAGGCGGGCGTCTGCGTCAATTCCGAGGGGTATCACATTGCGCTGACAGGCACAATCGAGGTGATTACCGACGAGCAGGTGAAGCAGGAGATGTGGTATCAGGGACTGGAGCACAACTTCTCCGGGCCGCATGATCCGGATTACTGCGTGCTGAAATTCGAAACCGAACGCTACAATCTGCTCATCGACTGGAAGCCGGTGAGGGGAAGCTTCCGATAAGGCGCGGCATACGCGGGCAAACGGCAATTCCTTGTCGCATATTGTGAGGCGTCCCTTGCGTTTTTGGCGAATTCTGCTATAATAGAATTAATCTCTAAATCAGAAGGAGTGTATTCCAATGGCGAATAAGGTTCTGGTGGAAACTTCCGCCCGTCACATTCATGTTTCCCGCGAACATCTCGATATCCTCTTCGGCGAGGGCTATGAGCTGACCATCAAGAAGATGCTGTCCCAGCCGGGTCAGTATGCGTGCGCTGAGCGCGTCGACGTCGTGGGCCCGAAGAAGACCCTGGCCGGCGTGTCCATCCTCGGTCCGGTCCGTCCGGAGACCCAGGTTGAGCTCTCTCTGACCGACGCCCGCTCCATCGGCGTTGTGGCTCCGGTTCGCGAGTCCGGCCAGATCAAGGGCTCCGGCGCCTGCAAGATCGTCGGCCCGAAGGGCGAGATCGAGATCGCCGAGGGCGTCATCGTTGCCAAGCGTCACATCCACATGACCACTGCCGACGCCGCCGAGTTCGGTCTGGTCGACAAGCAGGTCGTCTCCGTGAAGGTCGATTCCGAGGGCCGCAGCCTGGTCTTCGGCGACGTCGTCGTCCGCGTGAACGATACCTATGCGCTGGCGATGCACATCGACACCGACGAGTCCAACGCTGCCGGCATGGCTCCGGGCACCATGGGCGAGGTCATCAAGTAAATTAATCGCAAAAAAAGGCAGTGCATGTGCACTGCCTTTTTTGCGTCAATATGGATATTTAGTTCATTAAGGAATCTTGAAACCGGCGCGAAGCGAAGAAGGGGTCTGGGGATGAAATCCCCAGGCAGGTTTGGGCGGCAGCCCAACGTTCCTGTGCGCGAAGCGCCAAAGAGAACGAAGCGTTGCGCGCAAAGCAACGGTTGCGCCCGCTGGCTCCTTCCGTCTGCCTTCGGCAGCCACCTCCCTCCCGGAGGGAGGCTCAGACTCTAAGAATCTTTTGCGCATCAGCAACACTGATTTATAAGCGAAGCGTATACGAGGAGGCTCCCTCCGGGAGGGAGCTGTCAGCGGAGCTGACTGAGGGAGCCGGCGGGCGCTAAAGTTACTCATTCAGTTTACAATTCTGTCCATATCCTTCCTGCGCATTCTTC
Source organism: Clostridiales bacterium (assembly GCA_015056305.1). GTDB lineage: Bacteria > Bacillota > Clostridia > Christensenellales > Aristaeellaceae > Ventricola. Next base: position 1,895 of record SVGO01000134.1, read on the forward strand.
CCCTTTTGCGCTTCAAGCTTCACCCTCAATTGACCATATCGCCGACAATCCGGTGCAGCAATTCCAGATACTCCGCGCCCAGCGCCGTCGGCCTGTAGTCCCTGTGCGTGATGACGCCGATGCGGATGATCTCGTCGACTTCCAGCGGAATGGAAATGATGTCGTCGCCGCGCAGATATGACGGACAGATGCCCGAGGAGATCGTGTATCCGTCCGTGCCCATCATCAGGTCGATAATCGTGCCTTTGTCCGTCACTTTGATGCTCCTGTCGTGGTTGAGCGTTGAGAGAATTTCTTCCGAATAATAGAACGCATTCTGCTCGCCCTGCTCGTATGTCAGGCACGGCAGATCGGTCAGATCCGCCATCGTTACGCTCGTCCTGCCTGAAAGAGGATTGTTGCGCCCAACGAAAATATGCGGCCGCGCGGCGAAGAGCTCGGAAAACACCAGATTCGCTTCGCGCAGCGTCTTGCTGATCACCGCTTCGTTGAATGTGCTCATGTAGATAACGCCCATCTCGCTGCGCAGGTTCTTCACGTCGCTGATCGTGTCGTAGGTTTTGCCCTCGCGCAGCGTGAATTCATACGCCTGACCGCTGTGCGCGCGCACCAGCTCGATAAATGCGCTGGATGTGAACGAGTAATGCTGCGTAGAGACGGAAAAACGCTGCTTCACCGCCTGACGCGCGATGTATTTTTCCTCGATCAGCGCCGCTTGCTGCACCACCTGGCGCGCATAGCCCAGAAACTCCGCGCCCTCGGGCGTGAGCAGCACGCCGCGGCTCTTGCGCACGAAGATGCTGGTCGCGGTTTCCTCTTCCAGTTCGCGGATCGCGGCCGACAGGCTCGGCTGGGCGATGAACAGAGATTTGGCCGCCTCGGTGATGGAGCCGCGCTCGGCGACCTCGATGACGTATTTGAGCTGCTGCAGGGTCATGGTTCGCTCTCCTTCGGGGGAATTTCTTCTTGATTATATCATATCAAGGGCTTCTGTTCAATTTGTTTTATAGCTTTTACCTATGGTGAGCCATACTTTAATCGTGTTTGCCTATATGTAAGAAATGCGTTATAATAGCCCATGTCACACGAAATCATGATAAAATATACAAATCACGATAAACGGTTTTCACCGCCGAAAGGAGACGCGCTTGTGGCGCTCATTGAACTCAGGCACCTGACAAAGACGTTCAGGGGCAAGACCCAGACCGTTGAGGCCCTCAAGGATATCAACCTGGATATCAATCAGGGCGATATCTACGGCATCATCGGCATGTCCGGCGCGGGCAAGTCGACGCTCGTTCGCTGCATCAATTTCCTCGAAAAGCCGACGAGCGGCAACGTGATCATCGACGGCAAGGATCTGGCAAGCCTGACGCCCAAGGCGCTTCGCCAGCTCCGCCAGGAAGTTTCGATGATCTTCCAGCACTTCAACCTGCTTCAGCAGCGCGACGTGCGCGGCAACATCGCCTTTGCGATGGAGATCGCCGGCATGAAGAAGGCCGACATCGACAAGCGCGTGGACGAGATGCTCGAGATTGTCGGCCTGACCGACCGCCAGCACAACTATCCCAGCCAGCTTTCCGGCGGCCAGCAGCAGCGCGTGGCGATCGCCCGTGCGCTGTCCACGAACCCGAAGATCATCCTGTGCGACGAGGCGACCAGCGCGCTCGACCCGCAGACGACGACCTCGATCCTCAACCTGCTGCGCGAGATCAACAAGAAGATGGGCATCACCATCGTGATCATCACGCATGAGATGAGCGTCGTGGAAAGCGTGTGTACGCACGTTGCGATCATCGACAATGGCCTGCTCGTGGAAAACGGCACCGTCGAGGATGTGTTCTCCCAGCCCAAGTCCGATGCAGCGAAGAAGCTCATCTTCCGCAAGGCGGGCGCAGACATGGGCTCCATGGGCGAGCGCATGATCCGCATTGTCTTCGAGGGCAACGCCTCAACCGATCCAGTCGTCGCCAGCCTCGTGATGGAATGTCACGTCGCTGTGAATATCATGTATGCCGACACGCGCGATGTGAACGGCAAGGCCTTTGGTCAGATGATCCTGCAGCTGCCTGAAGACAGGCTCCAGCAGGAGAAGGCGATCTACTACCTGCAGAGCAAGGGCCTGCGTGTGGAGGAGGTGACCTCAAGTGGCGCTTGAAAAGATGATTCCCCTCATGCTTGACGGCATCCGCGACACGATGTACATGACCACCGTGTCCACGCTGTTCGCGTATCTGCTGGGCCTGCCGCTGGCCATCGCCCTCGTGCTCACATCGCCCAAGGGACTGGCACCGCGCCCGCTGATCTATCGCGTCATGGACGCTGTGGTCAATATCTTCCGCTCCATCCCGTTCCTGATCCTGATGATTCTGGTCATCCCGCTCACCCGACTGATCGCCGGCAAGGCCTACGGCTCCACCGCGACGATCGTTCCGCTGGTCATCGCGGCCGCGCCGTATGTCGCCCGCATGATCGAAAGCTCGCTGCTGGAGGTTGACCCGGGCGTCATCGAGGCGGCACAGTCCATGGGCGCTTCGATCCCGGAGATCATCTTCAAGGTGATCATCCCCGAGGCGAAGACCTCGCTGATCGTCGGTGCGACGATCTCCTCCGGCACGATCCTCGGCTACAGCGCCATGTCCGGCGCCATCGGCGGCGGCGGCCTCGGTCAGATCGCGATCAGCTACGGCTACAACCGCTACCAGACCGACGTGCTCCTGGTCACCGTTATCCTGCTGATCATCCTCATGCAGCTCATCCAGCTCGTGGGCATGTATATCTCCCGCAAGACCGACAAGCGCGTCAGAGAGTGACGTTAGGGCTGCCGCCCTAAGACCCGCCCGGGGACCAGTCCCCGGACCCCATGCCCGCTTCGCGGCGGTTTAAAGAAAGCAAAATAAACCTTCCCCCCCCCCAT
>SVGO01000022.1 GCA_015056305.1 Clostridiales bacterium
GGACTGACGGATGAGGTCCCCGGCCGCAGCCGGATCATTCATGCAGACATTCTATCGAAGTGTATCAGAATCAAAAGCGTCGCCTATCGGCTCCTGTTTGATTCCCGCTTATCTTGCGCTTCGCGCACAGGACCGTTAGGGCTGCCGCCCTAAAACCCGCCTGGGGATTTCATCCCCAGACCCCTTCTTCGCTTCGCGCCAGTTTCAAGTCTCCTTACTGCGCACTATCTCCCTTATGCATAGTAAAAGGCCGCACCCGATCAGGCGCGGCCTTTCGCATGCTCTTTTCATCGGCGATGGTCTTCACGCAGGGCAGCCCGGCATGCACAATCGCCTTGTTTGGGCGCAAGGACGAAAGCGATGAACGCAAAGACGGAAAAAATCATCACTGTCGTATTGCGGTATGTGAAGTAGGTATGGTCGTGCGCATGATTGGCGGTCACCAGCAGCCACAGGCACGCGGCAAGACCGGGCAGCAGGAGCATTGCCGCGCGCATATCCAGCGTCAGGCTGCGCTTTTGTGCGATCACCCTTGCTGCGGGCGCAAGCGTGCACAGACCGCACAGGCCGATGAGCAGCAGATAGCTCTTCTTGGCGAGGAAGATATTCAGATTTTCCATCAGCACGGTGAACCGGGAAATGCTTCCTGCGTTGTCGGAGGTGCGCAGGCCGATCTGCACAAAGATATTACCAAGCACGCCCGGGCCGAAGACGCACGCGGTCAGCACCCACTTGAGCGCCCACATGAGGCCATAGCCCAGCGCCCAGCTTACGCCGCATAACGCCGTGAGCCCGAAGAGCGAGCAGCAGCATTCGCCCCGGCGCATGCGCAGCGCCAGCAGCAGGATCAGTGGGAAACCAAGGGAGACCAGCGGGAAGGTCAGCAGATCAAAATAATTGGTGAAAAGGCCCAGTGCTGCAAAGAAGACAGGCAGCGTCACCGCGCGCTCAATGCGCTCATCTGCTCCGAGGATCAGCGCACAGGCGATGAGCATGAGCATCGATACCGGCATATACTGCAGGCAAATGCTGGCGGAGAAGGGCATCATCAGGAAATACGAAAGGAAAAAGCCGGGAATGAGCGCGCAGAGGCCGCGCCTGTTCATCAGATACAGCACGGCGATCATCAGCGCAAGCTGCACAAAGTAGAGTATCATCTGGATATTGGCCATATCCAGCACGCACAAAAGCGCCCGCAGCGGCAGCGTATAGCCGTGCCAATAGCGCGAATAGCTGATGAGACTGCCAGCAGGGGCCAGTTCGCCGAATTCATAATTGCAGTAGGCGTCCCAGCTGCTCTGTCCATCCATAGCAGGCATATCCACGCGATAGCCGCCCACGGCCTTTTCAGGCAAGCTCTCCCCGCCGATATAGCCGGCGGTCTTGAGGATGAGCACAGCGGTATAGTTGTCCAGCTGGCCGCTGAGAAATCCGCCGACTGTCTGCGGCTGGCTCTGCTGCTCGCCCAGCATCAGGCAGCCTTGCCAAGCATTCTGGCGCATGTCCGGCGTGTCGATGGCAAAGGCGAGGAAATTGGACGCGATGCACAGCACCACGCACGCCAGCAGCACCGCCGCGCCGCGAAGGATTTTATTCATCGGCCTTTGCCTCCCTTTGGGGCAGTTTTTCGGGGTTTGGCGGGGGCCTTGCCCAGACGGCGCTCGAGTACCTCGGGCCGCGCCACGCTGTAGCCGAAGAAGCCCTCCGGCCGCGGACGGATCGGGTGATACTCGCCGTGCGCATAGGCGATCAGGTCGGCGCGGTCCAGATGGAGGCTGCCGTCCGGATCGAAAAGATCATCGGATACGTACACCTGTTCCACGGCGCAAAGGAATATGTCGTGCGAACCCAGCGGGATCTGCTGCTTGACGCGGCAGCAAAGGAACGCAGGCGCCTCCTCGAGCGCGGGCGCGGGGAAACCCTCGACCTCGCGCGCGTGCAGGCTCATCTCTTTGAATTTGTCCACGTCGCGGCCGCTTTTGACGCCGCAGTAATCCGTGGCCTTGCACAGATCGCGCCCGATGAGATTCAGGCAGAATACGCCGGATTGTACGATCTGACTGTAAGAATGACGCTCCGGGCGGATGGATACGGAGATCATCGGCGGATCGGAATTGATCACGCCCGCCCAGGCGATGGTGATCAGGTTATTGCGATCAAAGCCTGGTTCGGTGCCCCGGCAGGAGAGCATCACAGCCGGAATGGGCGACAGGAACGTCGTGGGGCCGATGGCGCGGAAGGATTTGAACAAGAGAAGGCCTCCTTCATACAATGCAAGAGGGCGGAGCAGAGCCCCGCCCCTACTTGGGTTTGCAAATCATGATCACGCTTCACAGGCGAGGGCGTAAACCTCCTCGATCTGCGGCGGGAGCAGTTCGACGAATTTGCCGGTCTTTCCATTGACCACTTTCGCCGTCAACTCGGGGATATCCGCGCGGCAGCCGCCGGCCTGCTCCAGCGTGGCGGGCATGCCCAGGGAGACAAAGAACGACTGCATGGCATGGATGCCTGCAAGCGCGATTTCCTCGTCGGTCTTGCCGGCGGGATCGACGCCCCAGACGATGGTAGCGAAGCGGACAAAGCGCTTCACATCATGCTTGTAGACGTACTTCATCCATGCCGGGAACATCACGGCCAGGCTTGCGCCGTGCGCCGTGTCATACTTGGCGGAGATCTCGTGGCCCATCTGATGGCTGGCCCAGTCCTGCTCGCGGTCCACGCCCACGGAGTTATTATGCGCGAGCATGCCGGCCCACATCAGCGTTGCGTGGGATTCGTAGTCGTGATCATTGGCCATGGCGGTGGGCGCGGCTTCGATGATGGAGCAAAGCAGCGCCTCAGCAAGGCGGTCGGTCAGCGCGACGTCGGGAGTATTGGTGAAATAGCGCTCCATGATGTGCGCCATCATGTCGGTGATGCCGCAGGCGAGCTGATAGCGCGGCAGGGTGAACGTCAGCTCCGGATTCATCACCGCGAAGCGCGGACGATGGAACTCGGTGCCCAGACCGCGCTTGAGGTTGCCCTCGATCTTGGTGATAACGGAGGAATTGCTGCCCTCGCTGCCTGCGGCAGGGATCGTCAGCACACAGCCATGCGGCAGCGCCTTCGTGACCACGGCCTTGCGGCTGTAGAAATCCCAGAAATCGCCGTCGTAGAGCGCGCCGTCGGCGATGGCCTTGGCGGTGTCGATGGCGGAGCCGCCGCCGACAGGCAGCACGAAGTCAATGCCGTTTTTCTTGCAGATGTCGATGCCTTCATACACCAGGTCGCTGCGCGGATTGGGCTTGACGCCGCCCAGCTCCATATGATACAGGCCTTCGGCGTCCAGAGAGGCGAGCACGGCTGCAAGCAGGCCGCTGCGCACGACGCTGCCGCCGCCGTAAACAACCAGCACGCGGCTGCCGCCGAATTCCTTGACAAGCGCGCCGACGCGCTTTTGCGTATCGCGGCCGAAGACAAACTTGGTCGGGGAACAGAATTCAAAATTCAGCATAGAACGTACCTCCATGGGATTGATCAGGGATGATCAGAACTGTCAGTTTCTGGTAAATAACGGATGCTGTGCGATTTGCACCGTATAAGACTATGATACATGCAGGACCAGGCAAAATCAACAAAAAACTTTCCGACTTGGGGAAGAAACATGGTCTGAAAATCGTCATGTAATCAGATAGAGCGGCAGCCGCAGATTGGTTGCATAATCGGATAAAACATGTTAAGATAAATCAAAGCTTTCCGGGACGAAAACGGAGGGGAATCAGATGACTGGAAACCAGATGAAACGAAAGATGGCCGCCCTGCTGTGCATGGCGATGATAAGCGGCTGCGCGCCCTTTGGCGCGCTCGCTGAGGCGACAGAATCCGGGACGCAGGACGCGGCTGCGGTCGCGCTCACAGCGGCGGAATATACGAAAATCCTGGCGAGCGCCGAGGTGGTGGACGATACGATTATCGTATACGCCAGCGCGATGAGCAATCCTGTGATCTTCGCTGTGCTCGACGGTGAACACCGACAGAATATGAACGGTACGAGCGTCGTATTTGAAGGCGTAGAGCCGGGCGAGCATACCGTGCAGGTGCGCTACAATGCGGTAGATACGCAGGCGTTTGCTTCCGATGTGATTGCCGTCACGGTAGGGGCGCTGCCGGAAGAAACGAAGGCGCCGGAAGCGCTGGTTGAGCAGATTGTGCCTGAGAACGTTCAGCAGGCGGAGCCGCCCAGGGCGGTGAGCGAGCAGCAGGAGACGCCGATTGAGGCGGCCCAGATGATCGTGCTTCCGGCCGCAGACGGCGCAGCAGAGCCTGTATCCGGCGAGGAATACACGGCGTTTGACATGAGCGCGTCGGTCTCCGGCGGGATCATCACCGTTACGGTCAGCGGCGCGAGTGACGGAAAGTGGATCGCCATTGAGGCGGCTTCCGGCGGCAATCGCGAATTCAATGCAATCAAAGCCGAGGGCGGCAAGGCCAGCGGCGAGATCGGCAAGTATGACGAGGATACCGAGGAATTCACCACGCTGGATGCGGGCGAATACACCGTGCGCGCGTACTATGAGGAGAAGACCGAGGTTGGCAGGAGCACGACCGTGACCGTTGCGGGCGGTGCCTCCGGCGACACGGGCAGCACCGGCGACACCGGCAGCGCCGGCGACACGGACAGCACCGGCGACACCGGCAGCGCCGGCGACACCGGCAATACAGGCAGCACCGGCAATACCGGCGACACCGGCAGCACCGGCGCGCAGGAGACCGTGAAGGCATTCACGGTGCTTCCGGTCGTGGCGGAGGGTGCGATTGCCGTGGTGATCGACGGCGCGAGCGATCGCGAGATCGAAATTGAGCTGCTGGATAAGGACGGCAAGAAGGTTGCTTCTTCCGCGATCATCGGCAGCGGCCTGGTGAATCTGGGTCAGTTCTCCTCCGGCGCCTACACCGTGCGTGCGCAGTATGTCACTCCGACGCTGGACGCCGGCGGCAATTACGATTTCAAGACCGTGACCGCGCAGGCTGTCGTGCCTGCGGGCGTAACCGCGCCTGAGCAGGCCGCTCCTGTGGATATTCAGGCGAAGGTCGAAGCCGGCAAGGATTATATCATCATCACTGTCACCGAAGCCGCCGACAAGGAGATGCTCATCTCCGTCACCGGCCAGGACGACAAGCGCATCCTGAAAGGGAACTCCGTCCGCTACGACGGCCTCACCCCGGGCGAGAGCTACGCCATCGAGATCGACTATATCGATTATATCGAGGGCGCGGATAAATTTGCGAAGACCGTGACGCTTGAAAAGCCGGTTGTGCTCGGCGAGATCAAGATTGCAGCGGTGACCCCGGGCACGAACATGCTCACTGTCTCCGGCACGGCGACGGCGGGCCAGCAGATCATCCTGACCACCACGCCTGCGGCTGCGGGCGACGTATACGCCATGGCGGATACAAACGGCGTCTTCAAGGCGGAAATCGCATGCGCAGCGGGCACATATACCACCGTGACGGCGAAGTACGTCGCCGATACGTCCAAGAGCGCGGCGGTGAGCGGCGCGTGGATTGTCGCTGCTCCGATAAAGAAGCCGGAACTGACTGTCGACACGATCGACACGACCAGCACGACCGTCATCGCCAAGACGACAGCGGGCGTTGTCGTGGAGATTCAGACCAGCGACTACACGCAGAAGGTGACTGCGGATGAAAATGGCATTGTCCGCTTCTCCATGCCGCATACCTACGCCGCCGGGACGACGATAACCTTTGTGGTGTACTATGGCAGCGATCAGTCTTTCACCCAGACGGCCAAGGTCGCCGAGGTGCCATATCTGGGCACGCTGAAATACGGCGACACGGGCGACGATGTGAAGACGCTGACCAGACGGCTTGCAGCGCTGGGTTATCCTGTCGATGAGACCAGCCGATACGGCAGCACTGTGCGCGAGGCCGTGCGCCTGTTCCAGATCGCCAACGGCCTGGACAATGACGGCATCGCCGGACCGAAGACGCAGAAGGCGCTCTTCTCCGTCGGCGCGATTGCCTATGGCGCGGATGAATATCCGACGCTGGTGCGCGGCGACCGCGGCTATGCGCTGATCTACACCCTGCAGCAGAGGCTCAAGGATCTTGGCTATTACACCATCGCGGTCGACGGCATCTTTGGCAGCGGTACGCAGCGCGCTGTGCGCGAATTCCAGAGCCGCAACGGCCTGAGCGTCACAGGCAAGGCGGATAACGCCACGCAGACCCTGCTGTATTCCTCTGCGGCGAAGCCTGCGGGCAGCAGCACGAGCGGCGACTATGTGACGCTCTCGCGCTCGGGCAAGTATCAGAGCAAGGTTGTGCCGCTGCAGAAGCGGCTCAAGGCGCTGGGCTATTACTCCGGCAATATCGACGGCTACTTCGGCAGCCAGACATACCGCGCTGTGCGTAATTTCCAGAGCCGCAATGGTCTGACCGTCACCGGTGTGGCGGATCCCTACACGCAGCAGGTGCTCCATTCCTCTTCGGCGAAGGCGGCGTCCGGCAGTTCTTCTTCCTCGACGGCGGGCTATCGCCTGCTGTACTGGGGCTGCAGGGGCGATGCGGTGACAAAGCTTCAGCAGGCGCTCATCGACGCAGGCTACAAGAGCGTCGTACGCACGGCGGACGGCATCTTCGGCCAGTGGACGTATGACGCTGTGCGCGCCTATCAGAAGGATCATGGCCTGGCGGTGGACGGCATCGCGGGCAAGAATACGCAAAACTCGCTCTACGGCACCAACTACTGATGTGCATGGGCTCCCTCGCATGGGGGAGCCTTTTTCAAAAGGAGAACCGGCCATGAAAGGATTCGTTGCGACCGCGCTGTTGACGATGCTCCTGCTGGGCGCATCTGCTGCGCAGGGCGATGAGCTGCGCGTGGATTTCTATGACATGGGCAAGGCGGACGCCATGCTGATCACCACGCCCTCCGGCGTGCGCATTCTCATCGATACGGGCACCAATAAGGGCGGCAAAGCGCTCGTGCAGCGCTTTGAAAAGGAGGACATCCGTGAGATTGACACGATGATCATCACCCACTACGACAAGGATCACGTCGGCGGAGCGGATAAGATCCTTGAGGAAATTGCTGTGCGTCAGGTGATCATGCCGGTCTATGATAAGGAAAGCAAGCAGCACACGCAGTTCGTGGAGGCGCTGGCGCAGAAGCCGGAGATTGCAGTCTTCCCGATGGAGATCGGTTCGGATATGCAGATGCGCTCGGAGGATGGCGTGGTCATGAGCCTGACCGCCGCGCACAGGCAGAGCTACGGCAAAGACGAGGAAAACGACTTCTCCCTCGCCGTACGCATGGAGTATGGCGATACGAGATTCTTTTTCGCCGGCGATGCGGAAGCGCCCCGCCAGATGGAACTGCTGGAGGAGGGCGGCGTAAGCTGCGATGTGCTCAAGGTGCCCTATCACGGTCGGCTGGTGGGCGTGAGCGAGGAATTCCTCGCCGAGGCGAGCCCGAAAATTGCTTACATCACCGACGACGAAGAGGAGCCGGCGAGTCCGGATGTGATCCGAATCCTTCAGTCGCTGGGCGCTAAGGTCTATTCCTCGCACACGGATGGCGATGTTGTGGTCGCCTCTGACGGACAGAGTGTCAGGGTGCTCAAATAAAATCATCGATCCCAGGCGTGCTTGGCTGCCGGGGATCGTTTTTTAGTTTATAGAGAATGGCGCGAAAATGCGTGCAGCGGGCACCGAGCGGCTTAACAGTGTTAAGCGGTTCTCAAGTGGGAGCAGGTACAGCCCGCTTTTTGCTGGATAATCCGGGGAACAGGTCTTGATCCGCCTGATCTGCGCATACAATGCCCCGGAGGCGATGAATATGGAACAGGGCATGAACGCGCGGCAGCATGTGCTGACGATGGAAGGAAGGGCAAGAGCCAGACTTTCGGGCGTGATCGCAGTCAGCTGCTTTAATGAGAAGGAGATTGTGCTGGAGACGTCCGAAGGAGAGATTGCCCTGCTGGGTGAGGGGCTGCATATTGAACAGCTCAATCTCGACGAGGGCAAACTGGACGTCACGGGAGAAATCGCCGGCGTGGAATACAACGGACCGGTCAAACACAGGGAGAGACGCGGCCTCTTTGGCCGTGGAAAGCGATGACAGTTGCCGATCAGGCGCGCGCGTTTCTGGGGATGGCGCTGTGCGGCGCATGCATCGGCGCGGCGTACGACATGATGGCACTGTGCGTTCGCGGCAAGTTCATGACGGCAGCAGGCGATCTTGCGATGGGCGCTTTGGGCGCTATATGCGTGACTGCGGTCGGGTTGATGATGCAGTGCGAGGCATTTCGGCTTTATACGCTGCTGGGTGTTTCGGCGGGCTGGGGGCTGTATGCCTGTTCGTTAGGAACGTTCGTTCGTATTTTAACGAAAAGATGCACAAAATGTCAAAAAAAGTGAAAAACTGGCCGAAAAACGATAAAAGCTTGCAGGAAAATGGAAAAGTGAAACGAATTTTAAACATGCTATACACTTTGCAATCAGGGGGAGACAGATGTGAAAAAGAAAAGGGTAAGAATCCGTCCGTTCAGGATTCTGTCTGTCTGCCTTGGGCTGATCGCCCTGCTGATGCTCTCGCGCTTTCCTGGCAAAGCGGTCAGCCTGGAGCGCCAGCAGGAGCAGCTGACGCTGGCTGCACAGGCTTATTATGACGCGCAGAGCGAGAATAATCGCCTGACGACCGAACTGGCGGAGATCAATACGGACGATTTTATCGAGCGTACAGCCCGCCGGGAGTATGGCTACTGCTGGTACGGCGAGACGATCTACGAGGTGGGCAATCTCGAGGAGCTTCGCGGCGCGCAGGAATTCGCCATCTACGGCCGGGAATAAATTCAATAGATTCGACGGAGGGAACGCTATGCGTCTTGCCTGTATCGGAATTGGCTCTAATGCCATTCGTCTGCTGATTGCCCAGTGGTCGCAGGAAGGACTGTGCGTGATCCGTCGTGAGCGCAGGGGAACGCGTCTGTTCGCAGGGCTTGTGGACGGGGCGCTGACCAGACAGAGTATCATGTCTTCTGTGGAAGCCGTTGCGGAGCTTGCTATGCTCGCCCGCCGTTGCGGCGCACAGGAGATTTTTGTTTTTGCGACAAGCGCCGTGCGCGACGCATCCAATGGCGATGAATTCACCCGGCTTGCCGAGGCGGCCAGCGGAACGCATATCGAGATTATCTCCGGCGAGCAGGAGGCTGTGCTGTCCTATATCGGCGCGAGCCGGGGCGGGCGCTGCGGCGTGATCGACATCGGCGGCGGATCGACGGAATTCACCATCGGCGAGGAGAACAGGACGCTGGGCGCAGTGAGCCTGCAGATGGGCGCGGTGCGCATGAATGCTCAGACGCCGATCCAATCCTGTGCTGACTATGAGGCGACGGTTGACCGCTGCATGCATATGATCCGCCGTGACGCGCAGGCGCTGCTGAGTCTTCCGCGGGCGCAGAGCTGGGTGGGCGTGGGCGGTACGATGACGACGATCGGCGCGATGCATCGCGCTGTGCCGCTGTTTGACCCGCAGCTGTGCGAAGGCATGTGCATCAGTCGGACGGAGGTATGTGCCTGGGGCCGCAGGATAGCGAATATGTCCATGAGCGACAGGCGGCAGATTGTGGGCCTGATGCCGCATCGCGCGGATATCATCCCCAGCGGCGTGGCGATCCTGGAAGCGGCGATGCGCGTATTTGGCATGGAAGAGATGGCGCTTTCTGCGCATGGCAATATGGATGGTTATTTGAAGAAAAAGTTTAAAGAAATGTGTTGACAAAATGCGTGAACTGCGATATAATGAACAACGTCGTCGGAACGACGTAAGACATCGCGGGATGGAGCAGTCTGGCAGCTCGTCGGGCTCATAACCCGAAGGTCGGAGGTTCAAATCCTCCTCCCGCAACCATATCGTGGCTCAATAGCTCAGCTGGCTAGAGCGTCCGGTTCATACCCGGCAGGTCGATGGTTCGAATCCGTCTTGAGCCACCAAAAACTCACCAAGTTTTGTCGCTTGGTGAGTTCTTTTTTGCCTTCCTTCTGTGTCACATTTCGTGTCACATCACTGCCCGCTGGAGGTTAGGATTTGTCAGGAGATTTCAAGGTCTTCATCCTGCGTATGGATGTAGAGATTCTTCATATATGTTCTCGATATGACAAAACCTCCTGCTGTAGATTTCCCTCTATCCTACAACAGGAGGTCTCTTATTTCATTGCTTGCTTAAAAGGATACAGTCGGCTAATTTCATTGCCGGTTTAACGGGATGAAGGGTGCCCTGTGCTGTCGCCAAGCGCCTCAAACCAGAAACGCTCAAAATCAAACTGCGAGCCCGGCAGAAACACAAATGTTACCGTACACATGCCGCCCGGGACGTCGAGCATGAAGCACTGCTCGTCTGTGCCGCGGACAAACTCTGCGATCTGAGTCGTCTCCTCGCCGTCTGCACGCTGTATGCGCACGGTGATCGGGTTTCGGCTCAGCGGTGTGCTGCCGCTGAGCGCAAGGCATGCCTTGCGGCACACGCCGTAGTCCATCCGCTCAAAGACGAGGGAGACATTGTTGCCGATGCTGCGGATGGCGCTGCCGTCGCGGGTGAAGCTGTCGCCGTAAATCGCGTCTGCCTGCGCCGCACTCAGCGGCAGGAATGCGCGGGACTGCTTTGCAAACGAGAAGCCCTTCAGGTGAATCTTTTTGTGCATGACAAAGCAGATCGTCTGCATCCCCGTGATGCGCTGGGGCAGCTTGTAGGTTTCGCTCTGGTATACGTTCCAGCGCGAAGGTTTCTGATAGGGCAGCCGCGCGAAAAGCGCCGCGCCCTCGTCCGGATTGCCCAGATACATTTCCAGCTCGTAGGGATTGCCGTCCAGCGCGAAGATGGGCAGCGTGATTTCGTCTGATCCGTCCGGACCGAAATCGACGTTGGTGAAGCCCGCCATGCTGCGTCCGTCGCGCGCAAAGGCGATGCCCTTGTCGTTGCCCGGGCTGATTTCGCCGCTGTGCAAAGCGTATAAACCGCCGGCGACAAAGCCGTATGGATCGAGGTTCGGCGTGCCCAGCCCGTCTATGGTGATCTCCATCTGGGAGAGCACGCGCGCATGGTCATAGCCGTTATGGCACATGGCGCGCAGATACACCACGCCGTCGCCCAGCGCGCGCACGGTCACGTGGTCTTCGTGCGTCTCAAGCGTCGCGCAGCCTGCGTCGATGCCGGCGGCGTTGGTCACCTGCCATGTGATCGGCTGCTCCATGGCGCTATGCGGCAGGGTGCGCCATGTGAAGCGCACCTCGCGGTTTTGCGGGCCCAGCTGCGTGCTGCCCTGCGCGGTCAGCTCGATGCGGCGCGCGTGCACAGGTTCCGTGACATTGCTTTCGGGGCAGGAGACCGCACAGCCCCTGCCGGGGATTGTCCCGGTGGGCAGGACGGGTATGCGCAGCACAGCGCCTTCGAGCCCCGGCGCACAGACGGTTACCACCAGTTCTCCAGCTTCGCGGGATGCGCCGACCATCGCCAGCAGCTTACCGCTGAACAGGCGGCGGGAGTCAGTTTTGTAGCCGTCGCGGTCGGTGCTGTCTCCGTTGTCCAGTCCCAGGAGCACGCCGCCCTGCACACGGACTGTGACGCGGTCGCATGCATTGTCCACGGGATTGCCCTGCGCATCCACAGCGCTGATCTCGACGAACGTCATGTCGTGTCCGTTGCCCAGCAGCGTATTGTCCTGCGCGCGAAGGACGAGGCGGCGGCTGTCACCCGGCGTGCGGCGGGTCGTTTCGCCGATGCATGTGCCGTGCGCATCGTAGGCGCGGACGGTGATTTCGCCCGGCTCAAACGCGACGCGCCAGCACGGCAGGCAGATAGATGCATCGGCAAAGCTCACGGTTTTTGTGCCGAGAGATCTGCCGTTTACGAGCAGTTCAACCGCATGTGCGTTGGTCATCACGTTCACGTCGATCATCTGGCCGACGTTCCAGTCCCAATGTACGCCGATGTGCAGCACGAACTGGCTCTGCCATGCGGCGCGGAAGAGGTAATACAAATCCTTGGGGAAGCCTGCCGTATCCGCAAAGCCGAAGTAGCTGGAGCGCGTGTGATAGGGCGTCGGCTCGCCGATGTAGTCGATGCCGCACCAGAGGAACTGGCCCATGGAGTACGGCGTAGTCAGGTCGTCCACGATCAGCTTGCGGATGTCCTTCGTCCCCCAGCTGGTCAGGCTGTTGCCCAGCGCGGAACATTGCAGATCGGCCTCCGCGAGGATCGGCGTATCGGCCGGGAAGTGATATACGCCGCGGCTTTGCACCAGCGACGCCGTCTCGCTGCCGTAGATGACCCAGTCGGGGTATTGTTTATGATGGGGCTCGTAGAGCTTTTCTGCGTAGTTGTAGCCGCCGTTTTTGATGATATCCACGCACTTTTGCGCGTTTTCCCACGGCAGATAGTTGAGGCCCAGCGTGATCGCGCCGTTTTCATAGGGATCGTGCTCGCGCACCTGCGCGGCAAGCATGTGCGTGAGCTGCTGCCCGCGCGCATCGATATGCGTATCGAGAATCTCGTTGCCGATGGACCACATGAGCAGGCTCGGGTGATTGCGGTCCCGGCGCACCCAGCTGCGCACGTCCTCAGCCTCGCATTCAGGGAAGAAACGCGCATAGTCGTAGGCCGTCTTCGGCCGCTCCCACATGTCAAATGCTTCGCTGACGACGAGGATGCCCATCTCGTCGCACAGATCCATGACCTGCCTGGCAGGCGGATTGTGCGCAGTGCGCAGCGCATTGACGCCCATGTCCTTCATCAATTGCAGCTGGCGGCGGGCGGCCTTTTCGTGGAAAGCAGCGCCCAGCGCGCCCAGATCGTGATGCAGGCACACGCCGTGCAGCTTTGTGTGGACGCCATTGACAAACAGACCATTGTCGGGATCGAACGTGAATTCACGGAAGCCGACATTCTGGCGGATTGTTTCGCCGCCAAACTGCGTTTCCAGCGTATAGCAATACGGATGCTCGCAGCTCCAGAGCATCGGATGGGACACGCGGAGCGTCGCGTTACCCTCGGCGATGCACGTTCCGCTGCGATCCAGCAGCCGATGGACGGGCTGCAAGCCGAGGCTGTTTCCTGTGATTTCCGTTTGGATATGCACAAGCCATTCGTCTGCGCAGCGCTGCGTATGCACATAGATCCCATCCGGCACGATATGGCAGGCGGGAAACTCCATGTACACGACGTCGCGATAGATGCCTGCGCCGGAGTACCAGCGCGAATTGGGCGAGAGATGGCGCACATGCACCAGCAGCTCGTTGTTCCCGCTGCGCAGGGCCGCAGTCAGATCGGCGTCAAAGGCGGTATAGCCGTAGCGATGAGCGCAGACAAGCCCGCCGTTGAGCAGCACCTCACAATCCATATACACGCCGTCAAAGCGAAGGATGCGGCATTTCCCGTCCTTAGCGTCGGGAACGTGGAGCGCGCGCATATACCAGCCGTCGCCGTCCTCGTAGAGGTTGTCGGCGTTTTGAATCAGCCAGTCATGCGGCAGAGAAACGGGCGCAAAATCCTGCGGCGCAGGCAAAGAGCCGTTTTTCGTCCTGGCAAAGCGCCAGCCGTCGTTGAATAAAACCTGCATAGTTCCTCCATCGGAAGAAAAAGGGAGACGCCGAAGCGCCTCCCTTTTTGGTTTGCGTGTTTCCGGCCACGGTGAAAGGATGATTCTGTGGTTCGGAATTGCCTGCAGGCGCAGCCTGCTTACTTGGCGAGGGCGGAGACCTTCTCGGCGCGCTCGTCGATGATGTCCTGGCCGCCGGAGACGAGGTAGTCTTCCATGCCGGCGTCGTAGATCGCGTCGAAATCAGCCTCAGAGGCGACAACGGCCTGGCACAGGAAGGTGTCGCGCTTTTCGGTCAGGCTGGTGCCCACGCCCTCTTCAGAGGCGATGGCGCCCACGTTGTAGTGCGCGACGACGCGGCCTTCGTTCTTGGAGGTGGTCAGCGCGATGTCGATGTACTCCGGTTCAACGCCCGCATAGTTGAGGGCCTTGGACTTGTTGGTCAGCTCCTCATCGAACAGCTCCAGACCGTTGATGGTGATGGTGTAGTCGATGTTCATGCCGGAGTTCTGGATGTCCGGGGCGACAGCGGCCTTGGTGGCAATGGCGCCGTTCTCGGTCACGGTGTGGTTGATATCCTGATCGCCGATCTGCAGATACTTCACAACCTCCGGAGAGGAGATGAAGTCCAGATACAGCATGGAGGCCAGCGGTTCGTCGTTGGTCGCCGGGAGGAACACCTTGCGGTCGATGCTGTCCGCGAGGAACTTGCGGTACGCGCCGGCGTCGTTCTTGAAGCACTCGATGGCCACGAACGCAGCGTCTTCGCCGACATTGCGCTTGAGGTTGGCGTGGATGGAATCCTCACCATTGCGGTACGGATAATCCCAGTTGTGGGTGAAAGCGCCGACGAAGCCGGCCTTCATGTTGTTGTCTTCGGTGGTGTCGCCGGAGCCGTAGAGCGCGAAGTCCTTCCAGATGAGGTCCATGTTGTACCACTTGTTCAGGACGCGCACGCCCTCCTTGTAGCCCGGATAGAGCAGGTGGCGATCGTCAAAGCCGTTGATGTAGAGCTCCTCGTCCGTTGCAGCGTCCGGCACGAAGGAGGTCAGCATGTGATCGTTGCGCCAGCCGATGTCATAGCTGGTGGAGAAGGGCACCATGCGGGAGGCGTCTTCGCCCAGCAGCAGCTCGGCATTGTCGCGGAAGGCGACGAGCATGGCCTCAAACTCTTCGATGGTAGTCGGCAGCGCCAGACCCAGCTTCTCGACCCAGTCCTTACGGACGAAGGTGCCGATGCGGGCGCGCTCGGCCAGCAGAGCCTCGATGGCCCAGACCGTGCCGGTCTCCGGATCCTGATTGTAGAAGATGTTGTAGTCACCCAGCAGCGCGTACAGGTTCGGCAGCTGATCCTTGTACTCGGTGAGGTACGGATTCATGTCCAGCACGCCGCCCATGTTGGCGTAGGTCTGGATGGTCGGATAGGAGTAGGTGACGCAGACGTCGGGCGCGTCGCCGGCGGCCAGCAGGTTGTTCATGTCGTCAACCTCGGTCCAGCGCGGAACGCGGACGAACTCGACCTCCACGTTGTGCTTCTCGAGCATGCCGGCCTTGATGTAGTCGGTGAACTTGTTGTTGGTCGGGTCGGTGCCGCCGTCGTTGGATCGGTCGAAGATCTCAACGGTGATCTTGCGGGTTTCGGCGAACTTGCCGTCCACCAGCTCCTCGGCGCAGGCAGTTGCCAGCGTGAGCAGCAGGATGGCAGCCAACAGGATAGCCAGGATACGCTTCATAGTGTGTCCTCCTTTAAAGATATTGTAATGACGGATTCACGCCGCCATTATGCCAAAGTAGGATAAGGTTTAAGCGTTCCGGAGCGCCCTTTGCGCGAACGGAACATAGCCTTGGCCACGTGCGCCAAAGAAGTTCTTATGCAAAAGAAACGTCGGAACCGGGTGCAGGCACCGCCTGCCTGTGCTTGGCTTGCGCGTTCCGGAGCGCCCTTTGCGCGAACGGAACATAGGTCTCGGCCACGTGCGCCAAAGAAGTTCTTATGCAAAAGAAACGTCGGAACCGGGTGCAGGCACCGCCTGCCTGTGCTTGGCTTGCGCGTTCCGGAGCGCCCTTTGCGCGAACGGAACATAGGTCTCGGCCACGTGCGCCAAAGAAGTTCTTATGCAAAAGAAGCGTCGGAACCGGGTGTGGGCACAGCCCACGCTCAGCCTTTGACTGCGCCGATGGTCACGCCGGTGACGAAGTAGCGCTGCAGCCAGGGATAGACCACCAGGATCGGCACGGTGGCGAACATGACGGTCGCCATCTTGAGCGTTTCGTTCACGCCCGGATCAAAGAAGCCTTCCTGCGTGCCGATTTCGATGGAGTTGGTGTTTTGGAGGATGTTGTAGAGCAGCAGCTGGATCGGATAGAGATCCTGACGGTTCTTGATGTAGAGCAGCGCGTCGGAGAAGCCGTTCCAGCGGCCCACGGCGTAGAACAGCGCCAGCGTCGCCAGCACGGACGTGGACAGCGGCAGATAGACCTGAATCAGCGTGCGGATCGGGCCCGCGCCGTCGATCTCGGCGGCCTCGCGCAGGCTGTCGGGAATGCCGAAGAAGAAGCTGCGCATGATGATGACGTTGAACACGCTCAGACAGTTGGGCACGATGAGCACCCAGACGGTATCGAGCATTTTGAGGTTCTTGAGCAGCAGATAGTGCGGGATGGTGCCGGCGGAGAAATACATCGTCAGCAGGATGAAGCCGTTAAAGAACGCCCTGCCGCGCAGCTTGTCATACACCAGCGGGAAAGCGCACATGATGGTCATCACCATGGAGAGGATGGTGCAGCCGATCGTGAGCCAGGCGGTGAAGACCAGAGAATGCGTATACTTGGCGTCCTTGAGCACGGTGGTGTACGCATCGAGGTTAAAGCCCTTGGGCCACAGGAGCACGTCGTTGCGGATGAGGTATTCCGTGGAGGAGAAGGAGCGCGCCAACACGTTGAGCATCGGCACGAGGCAGATGAAGATCAGCACGCAGCACACGGCGATGATGACGACGTCACCGATTTTAGCGGATCTGGATTTAATCATATCGTCAGCCCTCCTTTACCACACGCCGCGTTCGCCGAAGCGCTTGGCCAGCTTGTTGGCGCCAAGCAGGAAGAACACGCCGATGACCGACTGGAACAGGCCCACAGCCGTGGTCAGCGAGAACTGGGAGCCCTTGATGCCGTTCTGGTAGACGAAGATGGAGATGACGTTGGATGCGCTGGTGACCAGCTTGTTGCTCAGCGCGTACGGGCGATCGAATTCGCTGCCCAGAATGCGGCCGAGGTTCATGATCAGCAGCACGATGATCGTGGAGCGCAGGCCCGGCAGCGTCACGTGCCACATCCTGCGCAGGCGGTTTGCGCCGTCCACAGCCGCGGCCTCGTACAGCTCGGGGCTGATGGAGGTGATCGCTGCCAGATAGATGATCGTGTTCCATCCGGCTTCCTTCCATACGCCCAGGGCCACGTACGTGCCGACCCACCAGTTGGGCTTGTTGAGGAAGGGGATGGGATCGACGCCTACCTTGGCCAGCAGGATGTTGATCAGGCCGTCCGTGGGCGCCAGCAGGCGCAGCGCCAGGCCGGAGATGATGATCCAGGAGAGGAAGTGCGGCAGATAGATCACCGTCTGCGTGATGCGCTTGAATCCCTGATGCGTCAGCTCATTGAGCAAAAGCGCCAGGATGATCGGCGCGGGGAAGCCGATGACCAGGTCGAGCAGGTTCAGGGTGATGGTGTTCTTGATCGCGTAGATGAAGTCGCGGTTTTTGAACGCCTTGATGAACCACTCCATGCCGTTGTTCTTCGCCCACGGCACTTCCCACAGCGGCTTGATGATGTTGTTCTGCTTGAAGGCCATGGTGATGTACGCCATGGGCAGATAGCGGAAAACGATGAAGAAAATCATCGGCAGCAGCAAAAGCAGATACAGCGTGCCGTATCGCTTCATGTAGTTGCTCCATGACAGACGGCTTTGCGGTCGGCGGCTGTTGATCGCCGATGGATTCTTCTTCAACGTGGATCCCTCCTTGATTGTAATGGCGGCTGCCTGTGTGGACCAGACAGGCGGCACGCTTCGGAGCTAAGGGAAAATTGACCGAAATTATCTGATAAAATTCTACCATTCGATACAAAAACATATCCAATCGATAATGGCTTTTTACTTCTCAGATATTGCGGTTTCCTGCGCTGCAGGCTCGATGGCGGCGGGTTGAAGCTGATGCAGCCTGCGGTATTCGCTGGGGGTCATCTTTTCATATTGCTTGAAAATCCGGTTGAATGTCGCGATCGAACCAAAGCCGCTGCGCAGCGCAACTTCTGTGATGGACAGGGCCGGATTGCTCAGCAGCCTCTCGCACAGCAGCAGACGCTGACGAAGGAAGAAATCGTAGAAGCTCATTCCGGAATACGCCTTGAACATGCGCGCAAAGTGGAACTTGCTGTAGCCGCTGTAGGCGGCGACGCCTTCCAGCGTGAGCTTTTCCGTGCAGTGCTCGCTGATATAGGTGCACACATCCAGAAACACGGTTGTGCTCTGCTGGTGGCGATGGGCGGAGACGCTGTGCGCGCTCTCCTCGCCGTGCATCAGGAATCTGGCGATGCGCACGAATGCGCTGCTCAGCGCCAGGCGGACGGCTGCCCGGGAAAAATAATCGCTGGAATCGTATTCGCGGATGGCCAGCTCGATGCCGGCGCGCACCTTGTCCAGCAGCTCTTCGTGCAGGTCGTGCCGCAGATGCACGCAGGGATAGAAGCAATGCTGCACGGCGGAGAGCCCGTCGATGGTGCACAGAACGCTCGGGTCCATCATCATGATGTACCGCTGCCCGTCGGGCGGGGCGAAGATCTCATGCACGGAGCCGGCGGGGATGATCAGCACCTCGCCCTCATAGACGTTGTAAAACGTGTCGTTGATGTACACCGTGTACTGATTTTTAACCGGAAGGATGATTTCAAAGGCGTTGTTCCAGTGCGCAGGATAATCGTCCGGCTGGGTGTTGTTGTACAGGCGCACCGTGTCGTTGTTGTGGTGCTCAATCTGGCGCAGGCTGCTGAAGGATTCGCGCACGCTGCCGCCTCCCTTCCTGAAAAAATCAGTCGTAGATTCTGCGTCCCTTTGCGTCCTTTGCGCCGCTGAGGCGGTAGAAGAACGTATTGGTCACGTCGCGCCATTCGCGCGCGTTTTTCAGCTGCAAGTCCATGCGCTCCAGCGCAACCTCGCGGTCGGGCGAGGGCAGGTCGAGCGCCCTGAGCGTTTGGGCCAGGGCCTCGGTTTCGTCGTATCCCTCGAAGTGATCGTCGTAAATGCGCTGGATCAGCGTGCGTCCATCGGCCATCACGTAATCATAGCGCAGGCGATGGAAAAAGAGCTTGAGCAGATCCGGACAGGTATCCAGATTTTCATACAGGCTGCGAAGCGGCTCGGGATACTGGCGCGTCATGCCGGTGCCGTTTTTCTCCGTCCGGTCGACGCCCACGGCGTCGCGGTTGGCCTTGTGATAGGTGCCCCAGAGCGCGTATTCGTAGCCGCTGGGGGAAGGACCGTAATGCCCGTGCGGATTGACCATCCAGCAAAGGCCCAGCGGCGCGGTGTATTTTTCATATACGCGCCGGCTGCCCATCAGCAGCGCATGCAGCGCGCCCTCCTGCGCCTGCTCAAGATCATAGGTCAGACGGCACCAGAGGCGGATGAGCGCGGCGGGATCGGTGGAGGGATCCCATGCGGTCATGCCGTAGGCGAAGAGATTGACCGCGGCGAAGGGATGACCGGTGTAGTTTGCGTCCCGGCCGAGATTGCTCACCGCTGCCATCGCCATCACGCGCTGCGGCGGAAGATCATCAAAGATCTCCTTCCACATCGGCCCCATCGCGTAGATGTCGATCTGCTGGCCGGTGTATTCCTGCGCCAGCTGCACCTCCAGGGCGAGGTTGGTCTTCGGCATTGCATAGAACAACGGAGAGACCGGCTCGCGCACCTGGAAGTCAAACGGGCCGTTTTTGATCTGCAGGATGACATTATCCTCAAACTGCCCGTCCAGATGGGCATAGTGCTGATAGGCCGCCATCGGTCTGTCGGTCACGGTGTCGCGCCAGTCCTGCAGGCAGTTGTAGACGAAGCAGCGCCAGATGAGCCTGCCGCCATGCGGCGCGAGGGCGCGGGCGAGCATGTTTGCGCCGTCGGCATGCGTGCGCCCATAGGTGAACGGGCCGGGCCGGTGCTCGCTATCCGCCTTGACGAGGAAGCCGGCAAGGTCGGGCACATAGCGATAGACGATGTCCGCGCGCTCCTGCCACCAGGCGGCGACGCGCGCATCGAGCGGATCGGCGGTATCTAGCCCATGGCGCAGTGGATGGGCATAGTCGATGGAAAGCATCATACGCACGCCGAAGGGACGGAAGATGGACGCAAGATCCGATAGTTGGGGCAGCCATTCCTCCTCGATCAGCTTGTGCGCAGGATTGTGGACGTTGACATTGTTGATGCAAAGGACGTTGATACCCACGCTGGCGAGCATGCGGCCGAGCTGGCGCATGCGTACGGGATCGTAATCCAAATGACCGTCCTCAAAGAAGAGCGATCGGCCGGAGTAGCCGCGCTCGATGGTGCCCTCGGCATTGTCCCAGCAGTTGAGCATGCGCAGGGCGTAATACGGCGCATGACTGCCCAAAGGCAGCTCCTGCCTGGCTTTGAGCGCCATCAGCAGCCTGTATGCGCCGTAGAGCACGCCGCTCTCGCCGCCGCAAAGGTGCACAATAGCGCCGTCCTGCGTGAGCGTAAAACCGTCGCCGAGATCGGGATTCACGTCGATGTCGACCTGACGCCCGCTAAGCAATTCGCGCGCCTGATCAAGCTCGGCGCGGGCCATATCGCGCGGTGTTTTGAGGGTATGAACAGGGGGCTGCGGCAGAAACGGAAGCCAGGTGAGGCCATGATCGGTTCGCTTCATATCGTTGAGTTCCTTTCTGTCGTCCTTTGGCATTCCTATATAGAAATATGCATCTAATTTTATTCATTATAGCATAGGTGTTCTGCGGGCGACAAGGTGGATTTTGCGCGTGAATGCTCAGATATTGCGCTATCTCGCGTGGAAAAGAGGAAATGCCCGGCGGCTGTCGAATTCCCCGGCATACGGAGGTGCTGCGCATGAGCGGATTTACGCATCGGGAGGTTCTGCCCGGCGTTTTTCACATCAGGGACGCAATGGGCGTGTATATGACGCTGCTGGCCGGCGATGAACGCGCGCTGTTGGTGGACTGCGGCTACGGCCTTGAGGACGTCGCGGCCTTCGTGCGCACGCTGACGGATAAACCGCTGACGGTGCTGCTCACGCATGCGCATCACGATCATGCGCTCGGCGCGATGTGGTTTGAGCGCACAGTCATCTTTGAGCAGGACAGGGCTGAGTTTTCTGTCTATACAGGAGAAGCACAGCGCAGGCGCGTCGCCGCACAGGCCCGAGAAAAGGGGCTCGACGTGCCGCAGTCATATCTGACGAAGACCATTCCCATGCCCGGGCGGCTTGAAGCGGGGAGAATTGACCTTGGCGGCATGACGGTGCAGGTGATCCTCTGTCCGGGGCATACGCCCGGAAGCGCCGTGATCGCTGTGCCGGAGCGTCGGCTTCTGCTCACCGGCGACGACTGGAATCCCTGCACATGGCTGTTTTTCCCGGAGGCGCTTTCAGCGCAGGCATATCGCAGGAACGTGCGCACGCTGCTGGATCTGCCCTTTGACCATGTGCTCTGCTCGCACAGGGAGGCGCTCTATCCCCGCGCGGCGCTGGAAGAATTCCTTGCCGGGCTGACGGATGAGGCACTGCGCGCGGCAAAGAAGGTTTCGCTGGGACATCCGGCGGATACGCGCGAGGCCGTGCCCGCGCCGGGACAGCAGTTTGTGTTTGACTATGTAAAGGCAGACCTTGACGGCAAGGAGGACAGACGATGAAGCAGCTTCGCATTGCCCTGAGCGCGGACAGCCGTGCAGACTTTACCAACAACGCCGCCTTCTGCGTGGGCACCGGCCGCATGGGCCTCGCCCTGCATCAGGCGTATCAGGAGCAGCTTGCCCTGGCGAAGGAGCTGGCGGGCTTTCAGTATATCCGTGGTCACGGCCTGTTCTGCGACGACATGGCGATTTACCAGCCCTATACGGATGCACGCGGTGTGAGCCATGAGGCGTATAATTTCACCTACCTCGACCGCGTGATGGACAGCTATTTGAAGCTGGGCATCCGTCCGTTTCTGGAGCTGGGCTTCATGCCCGAAAAGATGGCCAGCGGCACGCAGACCATCTTCTACTGGAAAGGCAATGTCACCCCGCCCTCGGATATGGACAAGTGGACGGCGATGGTGAAGGCGACGCTTGCCCACCTTCGCGACCGCTACGGCTATGACGAGGTCTGCCGCTGGCCGTGCGAGGTTTGGAACGAGCCGAATCTCGTCAATTTCTGGGAAAATGCGGATAAGGCAAAGTATCTGGAGCTGTATGCCGCCACGGCAAAGGCCGTCAAGGAGGTATTGCCGGATATGCGCGTGGGCGGTCCGGCGATCTGCGGCGGCGAGGGCTCGCAGCAGTGGGTGGACGATTTCCTGCGCTTCTGCCGGGACAATCAGCTTCCGCTCGACTTTGTGACCCGCCATGCGTACATGGGCCAGCAGACCACGAAGACAGGCCGCTATACCTATCACGCCATGTGCGCAGTAGAGGATACCTATCAGGAGATGAAGCGCACGCGCGAAATCATCGACAGCTATCCCGAGTATCGCGGCATGGAGATGCATATCACAGAGTTCAACACGTCCTACAATCCGCTGTGCCCGATTCACGATACGAACCTCAACGCGGCGTATATCGCCGGTCTGCTTGCCTGCTTGGGCGACGTCGCGGCGAGCTATTCCTACTGGACGTTTGGCGACGTATTTGAGGAGAGCGGCGTGCCGACGCGCCCATTCCACGGCGGCTTCGGCATGATCGCCGGCGGGCTGATTGTAAAGCCGACGATGTGGACGTTCGCCTTCTTCAACTGCCTCAAGGGCACGCCGGTCTATCGCGATGAGCATGCCGTCATCGCTTGCAATGCGGACGGCTCGTATG
Organism: Clostridiales bacterium; assembly: GCA_015056305.1. Taxonomy (GTDB): domain Bacteria; phylum Bacillota; class Clostridia; order Christensenellales; family Aristaeellaceae; genus Ventricola. Next base: position 22,682 of record SVGO01000022.1, read on the forward strand.
AGGGCGTTCTGTGGAATCTGTGCCGGGAGGACAAGCGCGACCTGTGCGTGAGCATGGAAATGCCGGACGGCGGCGCGCATACGCTGCTGACCCGCATAGTGGATGAAGATTGCTGCAATCCGCTCAAGGTGTGGCATGACATGGGTGAGCCTGCAAGCCTTAGCCGGGAGGAACTGGAATTCCTGCGCGTGGCCGCGCAGCCTGTATGTCAATCGCGTCTTCTGAAGGAGGGAGAGCCTGTGCAGATGACGCTTGGCCGTAACGCTGTCATGCATTTCAAGCTGCGCCCGTATCGTCCGGCACACGAATACGGCTATGACTACGAATGGTACAACAACCTGTGAGGTGAAAAGATCATCCGGCAGCAATAGCAGATGATTTTTGTTGGGGGGAGAAGACAAGAATTCTCTCCAATATGGTAACCGTGCCTTGAAACACAATGCGGCTCTTTAGCCACAAAGTCCATCAGGTATTGATACAACACTGCTGTGAACTGCTCGTTCTTGTTTGCCAGGAGATATCCTTGGCATTCAGATGATTGTATTGAAAAGCGATTTTCATCTTCATGCCGCCTTGTGCGAAGCAGTTTTCATGGCAAAAAACAGAAAAACGAGGTTCGCCTAAAAACAGAACGCCTCTTCGGCAGGAAGAAGAGATAAAAACCGCAAGTCAATCTTCTGGGTTCAGGCGGCGTGTCTGAACCTTTTATATATCCGTGGAAGCAATCAAGGCGTTTGATGGATTGGATTGCCGATACTCGCCCGGGCGTTCGGGCGATACGACCTATGCGTTCATGCTGCGCAGAAAAGAGAAGCGGTCGGACGCTGCCTGGAGGCGAAAGCGGGAACCGCGCGTGAACGGACCGAAAGGGATCTGCCATAGGCGAATTCGGATTTTTCGATTTGTTTGCATCTCAGTGTTTCAGCGGGTATAAATTGTGATATAATGACCCTATACGATTATGCAGGAGGCGATCACCATGGATTACCGTACCTATCTGCGCTATACGCCCGATGAGAAGGGCTTTTTTGGCGAATACGGCGGCGCTGTGCTCCCGGATGAGCTGAAGGCGGCGTTTGCCGAGATCACAGAAGCGTATCAGACGATCTGCCACAGCGCGCAGTTCATCAACGAGCTGCGCCGTATCCGCAAGGATTTTCAGGGCCGCCCGACGCCAGTGTATCATTGTGAACGTCTTTCGCGTATGGTCGGCGGCGCGCAGATCTACATCAAGCGCGAGGATCTGAATCATACCGGCGCGCATAAGCTCAATCACTGCATGGGCGAGGGTTTGCTGGCCAAGTACATGGGCAAGAAGAAGCTCATTGCCGAGACGGGCGCGGGCCAGCATGGCGTGGCGCTGGCGACGGCGGCGGCGTTTTTTGGCCTGGAATGCGAGATTCACATGGGCGTGGTCGATATTGCCAAACAGGCGCCCAATGTGACGCGCATGAAGATCCTCGGCGCGAAGGTTGTGCCGGTAACGCACGGCCTGCAGACGCTCAAGGAAGCAGTCGATTCTGCGTTTGACGCGTATGCGCGTGAATATAAAGATGCGATTTACTGCATCGGCAGCGTGCTGGGCCCGCATCCCTTCCCGCTGATGGTTCGCGATTTCCAGATGGTCGTCGGCACCGAAATGCGCGACCAGTTCAGGGAGATGACGGGCCTGGAGCCGGATGCGGTTTGCGCCTGTGTGGGCGGCGGCAGCAATTCCATCGGCACGTTTGTTCCGTTCCTGGATTCGGCTGTGGATCTGTACGGCGTGGAGCCGCTGGGCAAGGGCGACAAGCTCGGCGATCACGCGGCGTCCATGAAGCATGGCACGCCGGGCGTGATGCATGGCTTCCGCAGCATCATGCTTCAGGATGAAAACGGCGAGCCGGCGCCCGTGTATTCCATCGCCAGCGGTCTGGATTATCCGTCCGTCGGTCCGGAGCATGCGTATCTGCGCGACCTTGGCCGCGTCAAGTACGAGTCGGTGACGGACGAGGAGGCTGTGCGCGCGTTCTATGCGCTCAGCCGCTGCGAGGGCATCATCCCCGCGCTGGAGAGCGCGCATGCCGTTGCCTTTGCCATGCGCAAGGCCAAGGAGATGAAGTCCGGCTCCATCCTCGCGACGCTCAGCGGACGCGGCGACAAGGACGTCGATTACGTCGTGGAGCACTACGGCTACGGCGAGCAGTTCGGATTTTGAGAATCATTTACGAATGCATCCGCCCAACTGCATAAACATCGCTCGATCTGACGGATCAGCACAAACTCACCAATCAAAGATGGTTGGTGAGTTTTTTGATGTACATGCTGCTTGAATGGTGATTTGATCACGGAAAAAGCCCAGAGAATCGGGTATTCTATGATCACAAAAAGAGATCAAGGAGGTACGCGATATGAGGCTTAAGAATAAAGTGGCGATCATCACCGGCGGCAGCCGAGGCATCGGCTTTGCAACCGCAGACAAATTCTTGAAGGAAGGCGCAACCGTCATTCTCGCTGCGAGCAATCCATCCTCCGCCAATCAGGCGGTGGCGAAGCTGAAAGAAAAATACCCGGAGGCGACTGTCGCTGGCATCAGCCCGGATCTTTCAAAGCTCGAATCCGTGCGCGAGGCATTCAAAGAGGCAACTGCGAAGTACGGCTGCGTGGATATTCTGGTCAACAATGCCGGCGTATCGGAGAGTACGCCTTTCACCGAGTATACCGAGGAAACCTTTGACAAGGTGATGGACCTGAATGTGAAGGGCGTCTTCAATGCAACGCGCGCCGCCAGCGAATGCATGCTCGCCCGCGGCAGCGGCGTGATTCTTTCCACTTCGTCCATGGTCAGCATCTCCGGTCAGCCCAGCGGCTTTGCCTATCCGGCGTCCAAATTCGCCGTCAACGGCCTGACGGTCTCGCTGGCGCGCGAGCTGGGGCCTAAGGGCATCCGCGTCAACGCCGTTGCGCCGGGCATCACCGAGACCGACATGATGAAGGCTGTGCCTAAGGAAGTAATCGAGCCGCTGATTGAAAGGATTCCGCTGAGGCGTCTGGGTCAGCCGGAGGACATCGCCAATGCGTTCGTCTTCCTCGCCTCTGACGAGGCGTCCTACATCACCGGCGTGGTGCTGAGCGTCGACGGCATGGCAAGAAGCTGACCGTGATCTCATCACGGAAAGACATCAAAGAAACAGATATACTAAGCACAAGGAACACGAAAGGGAGGCATGAATATGTCCGCAATGAATATTGGCAAGCATAATTACAATCAGGAAATTCTTCAGTCCGACAAGCCGGTTCTGCTCGATTTCTGGGCGCCGTGGTGCGGCCCGTGCCGCATGGTCGTGCCGATCGTGGAGGAGATCGCCAGGGAGCGGCCCGACGTCAAGGTGGGCAAGATCAACGTGGACGAGCAGCCGGAGCTCGCCGGGCAGTTCGGCGTGATGAGCATTCCGACGCTGGTCGTCATGAAGAATGGCAGGATTGTCAATAAGGCCACCGGCGCGCGGCCGAAGAGCGCCATCCTCGCCATGCTGTAAAACGAAACGAAAATCGCTCCCCGGCAAAGGCGTCGGGGAGCGATTTTTGAACTGATAGGAAATTATGCAAAAATCCGTGCAGCGAGCACTGATCGGCTTCATTGTGCAGGGGTTTTCGGAAGTGAAGGCGGCCGCTGGCCGCTTTTATGCATCGTGAAGCGCTTCGAGTTTTTCCTCGTCGATGATTTCGACGCCGCCGCGGGACAGGCGAACCAGCCCCTCGCTCTGGAAATAGCGCAGCATCCGGGTGATGACCTCGCGATGGGTGCCCAGATGATTGGCAATGGCCTCGTGCGTGATTCTGAGCGCATTGGTGTTCTCAATGGAGATTTCTTCCAGCAGGAAGGCAGCCACGCGCTTGTCCAGGCTCTTCCACATGATCTGCTCGACCAGCCACATGACCTCGGAAAAGCGGGTTGCCATCATCTCGGCGGTGTAGTTGGCGACGACGGCGGATTCCTGCATGAGCCCCTTATAGACATCCGGCTGTACGATCCATAGATCCGTATCCTTCTCTGCGGCGATGGTAATCTCAAACTGCAGGCTATTCATTATGCAGGAAGCGGAGAGCATGCACATGTCTCTGTCGAAAAGGCGATAGAGCGTGATCTCCCGCCCCTCCTCAGACAGAATATACGCGCGCAGCTGACCGGACTTCACCAACAGCAACCCGGTGCATTCCAGATTGCCATTGTGGATAACCGTACCCTTTTTTACGCTGCGATAAGATGCGCTGGCGCAGATTGTTTGCTGCTGGGCAGGCGTCAGTTTGCTGTATATCGGGAAGTAATCCTGAAACATCATAAGCATGCCTCCTCTTGAGGGATATATTCAGTATAGAGGGAGAACGGACACATGTCAATCGGTTTTGCGGTCAGGCGCATGCATGAGGCATCAATGTGACAAGATCACGGAAAAAGTCGGATGCATGGGGTATACTGTGATCAACAAAAAGGAAAGGAGCTGACCCGTATGGCAGCTGTACATATCAATCACGAACGATTCAACGAACTGATGAAGGGAAACAAGCCCGTTCTGGTGGATTTCTGGGCGCCCTGGTGCACCTACTGCCGCAGGATCAGCGACGCATACGACAGGATCGCGGAGCAGTACGCAGGCAAGCTGGAGGTTGTCAAGGTCAATATCGACGACAATGAAGCGCTTGCCATACAGGAAAAGATCGAGATCATCCCGACGCTGGTGCTCTATCAGGGCGGCGAGGCCGCCGGCTCGATCGTCGCGCCGGAATCCAAGGCCATGATCGAAAGCTTCATCGGCGAGACGATGCCCGAGGAGGAAAAGAAGGAAGAGGCGCACATCTATGACATGGTGATCGTCGGCGGCGGTCCCGGCGGATATACCGCGGCGCTGTACGCGGCCAGAGCGGGGCTGGACGTCGTGGTGATCGAAAAGCTGTCCGCTGGCGGACAGATGGCGCAGACGCACCAGATCGACAATTATCCCGGTTTTGTGGAGGGCATCGACGGATTCGAGCTTGCGCAGAATATGCTCAATCAGGCGCACCGCTTCGGCGCGAAGACAGTCTATGCCGAGGTGACGCAGCTCGAGCTTTCGGCAAGTCCCAAGAAGGTTCATACCAGCGAGGGCGTGTTCTATGGCAGGACCGTTGTTCTGGCGACCGGCGCGGGCCCCAGAGAGCTGGGCATCGACAAGGAAAGAGAACTCGTGGGCCGGGGCGTGGCATATTGCGCGGCATGCGACGGCATGTTCTTCAAGGATAAGACGGTCGTCGTGGTCGGCGGCGGAAATTCTGCGGCGGCGGATGCGCTGCTGCTCAGCCGCGTGGCGAGCAAGGTCATCCTCGTGCATCGCAGGGACAGCCTTCGGGCGACGAAGATCTATCACGAGCCGCTGGAAAAAGCGGAGAACGTCGAATTCCGCTGGGACAGCGTAGTACAGGAGCTTCTTCACGGGGAGAAACTCACAGGCGTGAAGCTGCGCAATGTCAAAACCGGCGAAGAATCGAAGATCGACTGCGACGGCGTGTTCGTCAGCGTGGGCAGAAAGCCCGCTTCCCAGCTTGCCGCTGGACAGCTTGACATTGACAAGGGCGGCTACATCATCGCGGACGAGACGACGAGAACCAGTCTCCCCGGCGTTTATGCCGTGGGCGATGTGAGGACGAAGCTGCTGCGTCAGGTGGTCACGGCGGTCGCGGACGGCGCGATGGCTGTGCATATGGCGGAGGAATATCTGGCGGGAGACCGCTGATCGTGAGAAATTGAAGGATACTTGAATACGATTCAAGCGCAAACCCTGACAGGAAAGACAGGGTTTGCGCTTGTTTGGCTGAGCGCAGGCTGGCATTGGGGGCCGGCTTTTTTCATTCGGAGACAAGCAGTTATTGTAATATAAGTCTGTTTTCGGTATAATTGAGGTGGTTACGGATGATCAATCCCCGAAGGAGAGAGTGATAGGATATGCTCAGAGCAATATGGGATCGTGCGAACAGATGCATGCAGGAATTGAGAAGAGGCATGATCGTATACCGCAGATTCTTTCAAGCCCGTTCCAAGCCGCGCAGAATTGCGGCGGAACTCACGGGCGGCATCGGGCTTTACTATTGGGATGAGACGGAGAATCTCGGCGATTATCTGAGCTATGTGATCTGTGATCATATGATCAGCGGAAAGGTTTCCAAGGCCCGGCAGACGGATGGCGTGCTGTATGCGATCGGATCGATTCTTGGTTTTATCCGACAGGATGCGACGGTTTGGGGCAGCGGCATTCTTTCCGACGACTGGGCATATCGCCTGTATATCAAGCATTCCGCTCTGGATATCCGTGCCGTGCGCGGGCCGAATACGGCGAAGGTGCTGCGCTCGTTCGGGGTGGATTGCCCGACCGTATATGGAGATCCTGCGATTCTGATGCCGCATGTGTATCAGCCCGCATGTGCTGAAAAGAAATATGCCTGTACGTTTATTCCGCATCTGTCGGATCACACAGAGATTCCGCCGGATTCCGGCATTCACAGAATCGATATTCGCACGCGCGATTATCAGCGCGTCATTGACGAGATTGCCGGTTCTGAGAAGGTGATCAGCTCATCGCTGCACGGCGTCATCTTGGCAGAAACCTACGGTGTGCCGGCGATTCTGCTGCTGCATGATTATCAGAATGCGTTCAAATATGAAGACTGGTATCTGAGCACGGGACGAGACTGCGTTTACGCCCGTTCGCTTGAAGAGGCGATGAGCATGGAACCGCTGCCTCTGCCGGAATTGTCCGGTCTGCAAAAGGGCCTGCTGGATGCTTTTCCGTGGGATCTTTGGAATGGACAGGCGTGACGGGAGACACCGTCGCAGGGGAAGGAAGCAAAGCCCACTGGGCGATATGATCAACGAAAAGACCGGATAAAAGGAGTGCATACGAGTGAAGAGATCCGAAGTGAACGCGGCCCTGCGCGAGCTGGAGGCTATGTGCGAAAAATACCATTGCTATCTGCCGCCGTTCTGCCATTTCACGCCCGAACAGTGGCAGGAGATCGGCCACGAATACGACGAGGTGCGCGACTGTATGCTCGGCTGGGACATCACTGACTACGGCCTCGGCAACTTTGAT
>SVGO01000023.1 GCA_015056305.1 Clostridiales bacterium
GCCATGAGCGGCACCTACGGCTATGAGCTGGATCTGACCAAGCTGCCGCGCAAGGAAATCGAGGAGATCCGCGCGCTCAACAAGCGCCTGCGCGAGATTCAGCCCCTGCTGCTCTACGGCACCTATTACCGCCTGCTCTCCCCGTACGAGGGCAATGAGGCCGCGTGGATGAGCGTATCCGAGGACAAGCGCGAGGCTGTGGTCACCCACGTCTATGCGCAGGCGATCCCGAATATGAAGGACAAGCTCCTGCGCCTGACCGGTCTTGACCCGGCGCTGACCTATCGCGACGACGTGACCGGCAAGACCTATGGCGGCGACGAGCTGATGTATTACGGCATCATTCTCAAAAAGCCCTGGGGCGACTACATGGCCCAGCAGTGGCATCTGGTTGCGGTCGATTAAACCCACATCAATACACACAAAAAGAGACGGTTTCCCGTCTCTTTTTCTTATATCGAGCTCAAACAGGCCTGCCTCTGTTCGCACAGGGGGAACGTTGGGCTGCCGCCCAAACCCGCCTGAGGGATTCCATCCCTCAGACTCCCTTCTTCGCTTCGCGCGGTTTTCATCGAATTGAAGAATAGTATCACAGCACAACCTGCTGCGTGAATCCCTTTTCATCACCGACGTAGAGCACGCCGTTTGCCGCGGACATCGTCTCATACTCGCCAAAGAGGATCGTCGTCGCGTTTTCGCCGTTCACGTCACAGGTCATCACGCCCCTGCCCGTCAGCTGGATCACCTTCTGGCCATACACGCCCATCGACAGCGCGCCGTCGCTCCGGATGGTCGCATTCTGCCCATTCGCCACGCGAACGATATTGCCGCCCGCGCGCACCAGCAGCGCATCGCCGCACAGCGCCGCCTGATCCGCAGCGCCCGCATAGAGCGTCTCCCTCCTGCCCGTATCGACGCCGAAGGAGATCACGCCCTCCTGTGTCACGCAGATCAGCGCATTCCCCTTCGCATCCAGGCAGAAATCCGCAACGCCCTCCATCAGCTCGCTCTCCTCGCCGGAAAGCGTCCGCTCCCGGAGCGCGCCGTTTGCATCCAGCAGATACATCACGCCGTCGTGCAGTGCAAAATCCAGGATGATGCCCGCGCGCACGAGCACCTCGCGATTCGTGCCGTCCGCGTTCATGCGCACGACGCAGTCCTCGCCGCCGTCGCTGGCGACGTAATACAGGCGGTTATTGGTCAGATGCAGAAAGCGCGGCACGTCGCCGGAGAGCACCTGCGCGCCGGAGCCATTGTATGCGCGCTTGACCAGCACGCCGCCCTGCGCGGCATCCGCATGATACAGATAATTCCGATCGCCGACAGCAATGCCGCCGCCGCCGAGGGACAGCTGATACGCGCCGTTGAGCCTGTATTCCGTGTTCTGCCGCTCGGTGTTGTCGCCCGCCATCCGCGCAACCTGCGCCGTCACCGCGCCGGAGGCATACAGCCGCGACTGCGTGGCGCTGCCCGCCGCGCCGTCCGCGCTCAGGCCGTTGGCCTGCTGAAACTGGCGGATCGCCTGCTGGGTATTGCTGTCATACACGCCGCTTACAAAAGAGGCGGACAGGTAGCCCAGCTCAGAGAGTCGACTCTGCACCTGACGCACCTGTTCGCCTGTCATGCCCGCCGTGAGCACCTCGGATACCACCGCATCCGAGGCGCCCACGATACGCTCGGAGACGCGCTCGCCATCGCTGCCCAGCGCATCGTCCGAATAAATCAATTTGAGGGACTGCGGACCCGCCGCGCCGTCCACCTTCAGGCCGTTCATCGTCTGGAAGGCCTTTGTCGCGTCCACCGTCGGCTGGTTGAATTTTCCGGTAATATACCGGCTCTCCAGATAACCCAGTTCGTGCAGGCGCGTCTGATATTGCCTCACGTCGTCGCCTTCGCTCTCCCACTGGATGACGATATCCGTGTTGGGCCTGGGCGTAGGCGTCGCGCTGATGATCGCATCGGACGAAGAGGACGAGCCGCCGAAGTAGCTGCCATACGCCACTGCATTGCCGCCGTAGAGGATCGAGAGCGTGCCCTTGCCCGCAACGCCGTCCGCCGTTAGGCCATTGGCCTCCTGGAAGAGCTTCACAGCGCGCTCCGTGCCGGAGCCGAACTGGCCGTCCGGCTGGCTGGAAAGATAGCCGAGGCTGAGCAGATACTGCTGGAGCACCATGACCTCTGCGCTTTCGTCGCCGCGGCGCAGGGTATTGAGCGTCGCCGGCTGTCCGGGCATGGCGTCATCCTCTGTCACGCCGCCGGCGGAGATCGCCGTGCCGCTCTCAAGCTTGGAGAGCGTGCCCTTGCCCGCGATGCCGTCCGCCGTCAGGCCGTTGGCCATCTGGAACTGCCTGACGGCCATGGTCGTTTCCTCGCTGAAGCGGCCGTCGATACGGCCGGTATAGTAGCCCAGCTCAAAGAGCCTCGCCTGCAGGATATAAACCGCCTCGCCCTGATCGCCCTCGCGCAGCGTCGCGCCGGCTGCCGCAGGCGCAGGCGTCGAGCTCGTCGCCGCCTTGCAGCTGCCACCCAGCTTCTTGATCGTGGCGCTGCCCGCATTGCCGTCTGCGGTCAGGTTGTTGTTCTTCTGGAAAGCGATGACCGCATTCTGCGTCTCCACGCCGAATACGCCGTCCGCCACGCCGCTGAGATAGCGCAGCTCGATGAGCCGCAGCTGCAGCGCATACACGTCGTTGCCGCTCATGCCCAGGCTCAGCGTGCGCGAAGCCTGAGGATCCGCCGTGGCGACCGGATGATCCGCATAGCGCGCGCTGGCAGAATAGAGCTTGCTCTGCGTCTGCGCGCCCGCCTGGCCGTCGCCGGAGAGGCCGTTGTTTCTCTGAAAGGCCTTGACCGCATCCACCGTCGTCTGGCCATAGAGGCCGTCCACGCCGCCGGCGTAGTAGCCCAGCTCCGCCAGGCGGCCCTGCAGCTTGCGCACCTCAAGACCCGAAACGCCCTGCTTGAGCAGCAGGTATTCCGTCTGTGCGCTCTCCACGGTCACATACTTGGGCAGCGCCGCGCCGGAGTAGAGCGTATCCTGCGTCTGTCTGCCGGCGATGCCGTCCGCTGTCAGGCCGTGACGGGACTGGAATTCCTGCACGGCGTCCACCGTCGCAGAGGCGTAGCGACCATCGATCGCGCCCGTATAGTAGCCCAGCTCCAGCAGACGCGCCTGCAGATCGCTGACGTCGCTGCCGGTGGAGCCCATCATCAGCACGGGGTAGCCCGCGTTGTAATCCTGCGTGGAGGTGATCCAGCTCTGCGCGTCCGGCGCAGCGGTCGCAACCGTCTTCGGCGTCGCCGCCGGCAGGCTCTGCTGCGCCCAGTCCTCCCAAGTGCTCTGATCGCTCGCCTGCCAGCTGTCCGGCGTGGGCGTAGGCGTATTCTGCGGCACGGGCGTAGCCGTAGCAGTGGGCAGGGGCTGCACCGTGCCGAAGGGAATCGCGCCCTCGGTGATCACCAGCGGATCGAGCATCGGATCGGGCTGGATGAAGCAGCCGCTGAGCAGAAACAGCATGGCGGTAAGCATCGCTCCAAGCGCCAGTTTCTTCATGCCGTTTCCTCCTTTATTCTTGTCGTATTCACTCAGGCATTACCCAGCAGGATGCCGTCCACGTCGTCAAGATCCGTGATCTCGTAGCACACCGGCAGTCCCTTCGTGTTCTTGTTTCCCTTGGGGTTATACCAGCAGGCGTCGATGCCCGCATTGGCCGCAGCGCTGATATCGCTGGAGAGCGAATCGCCCAGCACCAGCACGCGGCTGCGGTCGGTGACGCCGGCCATCTCCATGCCCACCTCGAGCATCTTCGGATCCGGCTTCGCCGCACCGACCTCCTCGCTGATGACCATGCCGCGGATATAATGGCGGACCTCGCTGCCGTTCATGCGGTTATGCTGCACCTTGGCGATGCCGTTGGTGACGATGATCACCGGCACGATTTTGCTCCAGCGCGCGATGGCTTCGATCGCGCCTTCGATCGGCACACTCTGACGGCCCAGCGACTCCACGAATGCGTCGCTCATTTTCTGCGCATCCAGCTCGCATTTGCCGATCTTCTCCAGAAACTGCTCAAACCGGCGCACGCGCAGCACCTTCTGCGTGATGCCGCCCTGCTCAAGCAGCTTCCACAGCGCCTCATTGATCACGGAATAAATCGCCAGCAGCTCCTTTGTCGCTGCAAAGCCCATAGCCGCGCAGGCATCGGCAAATGCATTCTCTTCTGCCTTGCCAAAGTCGAACAGCGTGTCGTCCGCGTCGCACAGCAGCAGATCATAACGGGTATTCATATGGATTCTCCTTATATGTAACGGTTTCTTACAAAGCCTATAAGTACAGGATATATTGTATCACAGATCGCCGGAGTTTGAAAGGATAAACCCCCGGCAACTTTTTCCATATATAAAACGAAGCTGCGAATGGGATTCATCCGCAGCTTCAGAGGATATTTTCTGTATGGATGATCAGTCGTCCCGGAGCATATCGCTTCGGCTGCCGGAAACCAGATCAATATTCTCATAGCGGTCCGGATCGTCGATCAGCGCGCTCAGGCCATGCGCCACGCACAGCTCCGGCTCGTCGGCGAGCGTCGTGCGGATGCGCAGCTGGTCGGAGATGACCTCCGCCAGGCCAAAGAGCTGCGCGCCGCCGCCGCTGAGCGTGATGCCCTCGTCGAAGATATCGCTGGCCAGCTCGGGCGGCGTGCGCTCGATGATCCGATGCAGCGCGCTGATGAGCTCGCGCAGCGGTTCGTCCAGCGCCTCGATGAGCTCCTCGGAGGTGACCGTCACCGCGCGCGGCAGGCCCGACACCAGGCTGCGGCCGCATGCGTCCATGCTCAGTGTCACGCCGCGCATGCGCGCAGAGCCGATATTGACCTTGAGCTCCTCCGCCGTGCGCGCGCCGATGAGCAGGTTATGCTTCTTGCGCAGGTAATCGATGATCGCCTCGTCAAACTTATCGCCGCCCACGTCCAAGATATCCCAGACAATCTGATGGCCGAACGAGAAGACGGAGACGTTGGTGCGTCCGCCGCCGATATCCACGTTCATGCGGCCATACGGCTGGTCGATGCGGATGCCCGCGCCGATCGCCGCCGCGACGTTCTCATCGACCGGCACGACGCTGCGCACGCCCGCGTCGACCATGATATCCACGAGCGTCTGCCGCTCGCTGGGCACCATGCCGCCCGGCAGCGCCAGCAGCAGCCTCGGCCTGAACGCCGCGCGCTTGCCTACAACCTTGCGCATCTCATAGCGCAGCATCTTGCTGACCAGATCGAAGCTGCGGATGCGTCCGTCCCGCAGGGGACGCTCCACGATCAGGCCGGCCGGCGTGCGCCCATACATCCTGCGCGCCTCCTCGCCGACCGCCACGACGTCGCGCGTCTGCCGGTCATACGTCACATACGCAGGCTCGCTGAGCACGATGCCCTTGCCCTGCACAACCATGTGCAGCGTGCTCGTGCCCAGATCCAGTCCCAGTTCATCTACGCCAAACATTTGTTTCTCCTTCTAGGTTGTAATCTGATTTAAGAGACTCTGCCCCGGGGAACTCGCATAGTCACAGCATTCTGCTGTTCCTTGCGATTCCCGACGCTCCGTCTGCCTGCTTCGCCCACTGGGCGCGGCAGACTTCGGTCCCAAACCCCTGCAAGGGACATTGTCCCTTGACCCTATTATGCTTCGCACCTAGAAAAGCAGCTTTCTCGTTTAAACGAGCTGCTTCCTGCGCATTCCTTCGTCGGATGTCGGTCCAGCGGAACGCTGGCGCTTCGCGCCTGGAAAAGACGCTTAGCAATTATTTCTTTTTATACTTATTGCGCGTGGCTTCGCCGCCGCGCAGGTGGCGTTCTGCCTTGTTCCTGGCGAACACCATGGCCACTTCCTTTGCCAGCGCGCTTGAAAGCTGCGGCAGGCGCGTCTCCATGTCCTTGTGCACCGTTGACTTGGATACCCCGAATACGCGGGCCGTCTGCCGCACGGTCGCTCCGTGCTGCGCAATATATTCCGCCGCCTTCAGCACCCGCTTTTCGATCGCCTGATTCAAGCGCATCCCCCCAGACAGTCTCGTCAGTCCGGGCTATCCTATGCGGGGGATTCAAAAATCTGTCAATCGAAGTGCGTCAATCAAAGTACGAAAGTGCAGTCTCCTCGTCGCCGCCGTAGAGCACGCGCATGAGCGTGAGCCCCTTAGCCGGCGCGGTCTGGCCCAAGGCCAGCCGATCCTTCGTTTCGATCGCTTTGGCGATGGCGCCCGGCTCGCGCTTTCCCGTGCCGATTTCCATCAGCGTGCCCGCGATGATGCGCACCATGTTGTACAGAAAGCCGTCGCCCAGCACCAGCAGCGTCACCTCGTCGCCGCATCTGGTCACCTGCGCGCGATAGATCGTGCGCACGGTGCTCTTGACCACGCTGCCGCTGGCGGCAAACGCCTCGAAATCATGCGTGCCGATGAGTGCCTGCGCTTCACGGTTCATCAGTTCAACGTCAAGCACAAGCGGCACATGTGCCGCATACTGCCTGCCGATGGCGCAGTCATGGCGGCTATTGAAGAATCGATAGCGATACACCTTGCCGCAGGCGCTATAGCGGGCATGGAAGCCCTCCTTGGCCAATCCACTCTCCCGGATCCGGATATCCGGCGGGAGCATGGTATTGAGCGCAAAGGCGATCTTTTCCGGCGGGATTCTCGTCGCGCTGTCAAAATGCGCGCACAGACCCATGGCATGCACGCCCGCGTCCGTGCGGCTCGATCCCGTGACGACGATCTCCTCGCCCATCAGGCGGCAGAGCGCCTCCTCCAGCGTCTGCTGCACGCTGGGGCCGTTTTGCTGCCTCTGCCATCCGCAGTAGTCCGTGCCGTCGTATTCGACGATCAGGAAAAAGCGCTTGAGGCCCTCTGCCGGATGATCCGCTGCGCTCGGGCGATGCTTGCTCACAAGGATCAGCCCTTCGCTCAGCTTATCCAAGGAGCATGCCCTCCAGCACGATGATCGCGATGAACGCCGCCATGCACAGCGCCGCGATCACGTCCAGCTTGGTATACTTGAGCTCGCGCAGGCGGGTGCGGTGGTCGCCGCCGCGATAGCAGCGCGCCTCCATCGCCATCGCCAGATCATTCGCCCTGCGGAACGCGCTGACAAACAGCGGCACCAGCAGCGGAATCATGGCCTTCGCGCGCGCGATCAGGTTGCCCGATTCAAAATCCGCGCCGCGCGCCATCTGCGCCTTCTGGATCTTGTCTGTCTCCTCCAGCAGGGTCGGGATGAATCGCAGCGCAATGGTCATCATCATCGCCAGCTCATGCGCCGGAAAATGGAAGCGCTGAAGCGGGCGCATCAGCCTCTCCAATCCGTCGGTCAGCTGCACAGGGCTGGTGGTCAGCGTGAGCACAGAAGTACCCATCACCAGGAACACCAGACGCAGCGCAAAGAAAATGGCGTTTTGCAGCGCTTCCTTTGTCAGCGTCCAGAAGCCCAAATCAAGCAGCGGCGTCTCGCCCTGCACGAAGAACAGATTGAGCACAAACGTGAACAGGATGATGAAGCGCAGCGGCTTCACACCCCTGATCAGGAACTTGAAGCTGATGCCCGCAATGCGGACCACCCAATACAAAAACGCCAGAGAGAGCAGATAGCCCGGCAGATTGCCGACCATGAACACGCCCACGATATAGGCGATCGTCAGGATCAGCTTCATGCGCGGGTCCATGCGATGGATCGCAGAATCGCCCGGGAAATACTGGCCCAGCGTGATATCCTTAAGCATGCCCAGCCTCCTTTCCGGCGATCCTGAGGATCGCTTCGCGGACTTCCTCGATGCGGTAGACGCCCTCGGGGATATCAAACCCGCGCTCGCGGAGCTTGCCCGCCAGCTGCACCGCCTGCGGAACATCCAGACCCATGCCGCGCAGCTCCTCGCCGCAGGAGAAGACGTCCCTGGGCGTGCCGTCCATGACGACCTCGCCGTGGTTCATCACGATCACGCGCTCGGCCAGAGACGCCACATCGTCCATCGAATGGCTGACCATGACGATCGTCGTGCCGGCTTCCTCGTGCAGCTTCTTGATCAGGCCCAGAATCTCCTCGCGGCCGCGCGGGTCCAGACCCGCGCACGGCTCATCGAGCACCAGCACCTGCGGCTCCATCGCCAGCACGCCGGCGATCGCCACGCGGCGCATCTGGCCGCCGGAAAGCTCGAACACCGAGCGGTCGTGCAGCTTATCATAATCAAGCGCAACGCGGCGCATGGCGTCCTTCACGCGGCGGGCAATCTCGGTTTCGTCCAGCCCCAGGTTCTTCGGGCCGAAGGCGATATCCTTTTCGACAGTCTCCTCAAAAAGCTGATTCTCCGGATACTGGAACACGAGGCCCACGCGCTGGCGCACAGCGCGGCGGTCGGTCGCCTTGTCGGCAAGGTCCATGCCATCCACCAGCACGCGGCCGGAGGTCGGCATGATCAGGCCGTTGAGATGCTGCACAAGCGTCGACTTGCCGCTGCCCGTATGGCCGATCAGGCCGATGAATTCGCCGTCGCAGATCGTCAGATTGACGTCGCTGAGCGCCTTCGTCTCATACGGACCGCCGGCCATGTATACGTAATTCAGATGTTCGATGACAATCGACATACTTCCTCCACCATCTCGTCCACCGTGAGCACGTCCGCGCGCACGTCAAGGCCGTTTTCCCTGAGCATATGCGCCAGATCGGTCATCGGCGGCACGTCAAGCCCCAGCTTGCGCACGGCCTCCACCTTGGTGAATACCTCGCGCGGGGTGCCGCTGAGCGCAATCCTGCCCTCGTCCATCACGATCAGATAGTCGGCCGTGGCCGCCTCGCTCATGTAGTGCGTGATGATCACGACGGAGATGCCCTCTTCCTCGTTCAGGCGGTGCACGGTATTCATGACCTCCGCGCGGCCGCTGGGATCGAGCATCGCGGTCGATTCGTCCAGAATGATGACGTCCGGCTTCATCGCCAGCACGCCCGCAATCGCCACGCGCTGCTTCTGGCCGCCGGAGAGCATGTGCGGCGCTTTCTTGGCGTATTTGCTCATGTTCACCGCACGCAGCGCCTCGTCGATGCGCACGCGAATCTCCGCGGGCGCCACGCCGTTGTTCTCCAGGCCGAAGGCCACGTCCTCCTCGACGACCGTCGCGACGATCTGGTTATCCGGATTCTGGAAGACCATGCCCGCATGCTGGCGGATGTCGAAGACGAGCTCGTCGTCCTTCGTGTCCAGCCCGCAGACCCAGACCGTGCCGTTTGTCGGCACATACAGCGCATTGAACAGCTTCGCCAGCGTGGATTTTCCGCTGCCGTTATGGCCAAGGATCGCCAGGAACTCGCCCTTCTTGACGCGCATGGTCACATTCTCCACCGCGTTTTTCTCCGCATCCGGATAGGCATAGCACAGCGAACTGGCAATAATCCTGTTATCTTCGTAGTTAGCCAAGTGGATTCCTCCAAAGTTATGCGTAAAGGGGGAACGTTGGGCTATCGCCCAAACCCATCTGGGGATTTCATCCCCAGACCCCTTCTTCGCTTCGCGGCGGCTTTAAGCTTCTTTCCCTGGAGCGGCAATAGCCGCTCCAAGACAGGGCTTCTTTAAACAGGCGCGAAGCGCAGCAGGGAGTCTGAGGGACAATGTCCCTCAGGCGGGTCTTAGGGCGGCAGCCCTAACGTACTCTCCCCCGTCAGTTAAACGTCACGACTTCCTCTTCCGGCTCCTCGGCAGGCTCCATGCCCAGCACGTAAAGCACAGGGCCAACGCCCTTGTATTGCTTGCGTTCCTCCGCCTGCACGCGGGCGGTGACCATCTGCCAGGTCTTGGACTGGGGCATCGGCAGGCCGTTGGACTTGGCGATAAAGCCGATGAAACGGATATCATCCGCGCAGCAGACCATGCCCATGCGGCCCGGAACGAACTCGTCGCGTCCGATATTGCGGCCCTTATAGGTATAGCCCTTGAAGCGGACGGTCTTGCCGTCGTAGGCTTCCGGATTCTCGGACGCATCCAGATAGAAGATGCCGAACTCGTGATCCTTAATCTCGATGATCGGGGCGTCCATATCATAGGGCGGCGGCATGCCCGCGCCGTAGTCCTCGCTGGTGCCGTCGTCATTCTCAAAATACAGCGACGCCTGCGGGTTCATGGAGCGCACATTGCGGTCGCGAATCAGCTGACGGGTTTCCTCCGTCGCGCGGTTGAAGACGACCATATCCGCGTCGGTGATGTGCTGCAGCATACGCTGGCCCATGTTCAGCGCGTAGAGCTCGAAGGTTTCGGCATTGACGGTGGTGATGATCTGGAAGATCTCCAGCACCTTGGGCGTGCGGCTGATGGCCGCATCCAGATCCCACATGCCGTTCATCTCGATGATGACGCGGTCCGGGTGATGCTTGCGCACGAATGCGCGCAGCGTATCCTCGTTGTATTCCTCCTCGTCCTCAATGCACTCCACGACGGTGTGATACTTCTTGAGGAACGCGGGATCAAACTCCTCCATGCCTTCCTCACACTGGATGAGCAGCGTGTTCTCGTCGCGGGTAAAGCCCGGATCGCCAAGCACGCTGGCGATGAAGGAGGTCTTGCCGCTCTCCAGGAAGCCGGCAAACATATAAACCGGAACAGACATTGTTTTCCTCCGATGGATGAATTCGTCGATCAGACGGCAGGTTACACACCAAAGAGATGCTTCAGGCCGTCTTCCTTGATCTTGGAGCCGATCACGCACAGGCGGCCGGTGAAATCGGCGCCGCCCTTGCGGATGTTCTGCTCGCCCGGGGTGTAGTCGAAGTGGATCCAGCCGCCCTCGCTGCACGGGATGATACCCTTGGCGCGCAGGATGATGCCGTATTCCTCGCCGTCCAGCGCGGTCAGGATGCGCTCAAGCTCCTCGACGGAGAACGCCTTGACCGTCTCCACGCCCCAGGAGGTGAATACCTCGTCGGCGTGATGGTGGCCATGGTGATGATGATCGTGATCATGGCAGCCGCAGGTGCAGTGCTCGTCATGCTCATGATGGTGCTCGTGATCATGATGCTCGTGATCATGGTGCTCATGATCGTGATGATGCTCGTGGTCATGATCGTGGCAGCCGCAGGTGCAGTGCTCGTCGTGCTCATGATGATGATGCTGCTGCTCGTGATCATGGTGCTCGTGATGATGCTCATGGTCGTGATCGTGGCAGCCGCACGTGCAGTGCTCGTCGTGCTCATGATGATGCTCGTGATCATGATCGTGATGATGCTCGTGGTCATGATCGTGGCAGCCGCAGGTGCAGTGCTCGTCATGCTCATGATGATGCTCGTGATCATAATCGTGATGATGGTCATGATCGCGGCAGCCGCAGGTGCAGTGCTCATCGTGCTCATGATGATGATGCGCATGCTCGTGCATCACGGTTTCGAGCATCTCCTCGGCGAGGTTGTGATCCTTCTCCATCGCGGAGAGGATCTGCGCGCCGGTGAGCTCATCCCACGGCGTGGTGATGATGCGGGCCTTCTCGTTGTGCTCGCGCAGGAGCGCCACGGCGGCCTCCAGCTTCTCCTGGCTCATCTTCTGGCTGCGGCTCAGCAGGATGGTGCCTGCGTATTCGATCTGATTGAGGAAGAACTCGCCGAAGTTCTTGATGTACATGCGGCACTTCATCGCGTCGGCGACGGTGACGAAGCTACCCATGGTCACGTCTTCGAGGTCCTTCTCCACGCCCTCGACGGCACGGATGACGTCGGAGAGCTTGCCCACGCCGGACGGCTCGATGAGGATGCGGTCCGGATGATACTGATCGATGACCTTGCGCAGCGCCTCGCCGAAATCGCCCACCAAACTGCAGCAGATGCAGCCGGAGTTCATCTCGGTCACCTCGATGCCGGCCTCCTTCATGAAGCCGCCGTCGATGCCGATCTCGCCGAACTCATTCTCGATGAGCACGACCTTCTCGCCCGCGAGGGCTTCCTTGAGCAGCTTCTTGATCAGCGTGGTCTTGCCCGCGCCGAGGAAGCCGGAGAAAATATCAATCTTGGTCATATCGTCAATCTCCTTTTATACAAAAACAGCAAAACAAAAAAGAGTTGGAACATAGCATTCCAACTGTATATTGTACACCTTCATTTCAAAGAATACAAGGATTCCTGCGAAAAAGTCAACGGGGAACGGGAACGTATGGGGATTGCATCCCCAGACCCCTTTTTCGCTTCGCGCCGGTTTGAAGAACTCTGCATGGGCAAACTGCGTTCGCCCGCAGGGGGTCAAATCCTCGCCACGCCGCTTCTGCGCGCGGCCTGCGCCACGGCAGCAGCCACGGCCGGGCCCACGCGCTTGTCAAACGCCTTGGGCATGATGTAATCGGCGCACAGCTCCTCATCGGACACCAGGCCCGCGATCGCGTAGCTGGCCGCCATCTTCATCTCCTCGTTGATATCGCTGGCACGAACGTCCAGCGCGCCGCGGAAGATGCCCGGGAAGGCGAGCACGTTGTTGATCTGATTCTTGAAATCGCTGCGGCCGCTGCCGACCACAGCGGCACCCGCCGCTTCGGCCTCCGCCGGGAAGATCTCCGGCACGGGATTGGCCATCGGGAAGACGCACGCGCCCTCGTTCATGGAGGCGACCATCTCCTTGGTGACAATGCCCGGCGCGCTCACGCCGATGAACACATCCGCGCCGCGCATGGCGTCCGCCAGCGTGCCGGTGATGTGGTGGGGATTGGTCTTTCGGCTCATCTCCTCGTGCGCCGGGTTGAGGCCCTCCATGCCCTCGCAGATCACGCCGAAGCGGTCTACCAGGATCAGGTCCTTCACGCCGAGATTGAGCAGATGCTTGCCGATGGCCACGCCCGCGCTGCCCGCGCCATTGATGACCACGCGGATCTTGTCCATCCGCTTGCCCACGACCTTGAGCGCATTGATCATCGCCGCCGCGACGACGATCGCGGTGCCGTGCTGATCGTCATGGAAGACGGGAATATCGCAGATCTCCTTGAGCCTGCGCTCGACCTCGAAGCAGCGCGGCGCAGAGATATCCTCGAGGTTGATGCCGCCGAAGCTGCCGGAAATCAGGTAGATCGTGCGCACGAGCTCGTCCACGTCCTTGCTGCGGATGCAGATCGGGAACGCATCCACGCCGGCAAATTCCTTGAAGAGCACGCACTTGCCCTCCATGACGGGCATGCCGGCCTCCGGGCCGATATCGCCCAGGCCAAGGATCGCCGTGCCGTCGGTGATGACGGCGACCATGTTCGCGCGGCGGGTCAGCTCGTAGCTCTTGTTGTAGTCATCGCGGATCGCCAGGCATGGCTCGGCCACGCCGGGGGTATAGGCCAGGGACAGCTCCTCGCTGTTTGTCACATGCGCGCGCGCGGTGACCTCCAGCTTGCCCTGCCATTCATAGTGCTTTTTGAGCGCTTCTTTTTTGATATCCATAAAACCTCTCCTTTTCTCAGGCGGCGTCAGCTTCTTTGATTTATGATACGTCAGCAGGCAGGAAATTGCAATCCCCCTCCGGCAGGAAAAGCGGCAGCGCTCCGCGAATTCTATTTCTGTTACGGATATTCTCAGAGAGGAGCAATCCTTCATGAAACCCAGCAGAGAAAACATTTTCCGCGTTCTCGCCCGGATGGAGCAGGACTGCGGCCTGCCCGAGGACGGCCCGGTGTCCGTCTTTGTTTCCGATCAGATCGGCACGCTTCGCCTGCATCCCACGCAGTTCGTCATCCGCATTTCGGGCGACACGGTCTTCGTGCGCACAAGCCGTCTGCCGTTCGTGCGCCCCATGACGTTCTCGCGTCAGGCGCTGAAGGTGACCAAGGTATGACGCACGCACTGCGCCTGCACCGGGGCGACGATCTGCTCGAATCCATCCGCGCCTATGCCGCCGCCCATGATATCGCCGCGGCGGCGATTGTCAGCGGCGTGGGCTGCGTATATCATGCCGTGATCCGCGATGCATCGGGCGTGAACACGCACACGCTTTCCGGCAGGTATGAGATCGTCTCCATGACCGGCACGGTTTCCAAAGCGCGCACACACCTGCATATTGCCCTGGCCGGCGAGGATCTTCGCGTCATCGGCGGGCATCTGTGCCCCGGCACGCTGGTCAATACCACCTGTGAAATCGTCCTGCTGGAGCTGGACGGCGTGCGCTTTTGCAAGGAGTATGATCCACAGACGGGATACAACGAACTGGAGATCAAATACATATAATGCATCTTAGAATTGCGCGAAGCGAAGAAGAGGGTTGGCACCGGAGCCAAGCGCGTCCTGTGGACGCAATCAGCGAGGCGGAGCGTGGAGAATCGCAAGGAGCGATGGTACATCGCGACTATGCGAGTTCTCCGGACCGGCAGCCCAGCGTCTCCTTTGCGTAATTTAATCTTCATATAAAACGAGCCCTCTTTTTCAGAGGGCTCGTTTTTCATTCGTATCAATCCGGCATCAGGCGGAAACGGCCGAACGGGAAGACGACCGCGCGGACATGGCCCTTGATCTCATCGCGGGAGAGCGGGCCGACCATGGCGCTTCGGCTGTCCTTCGAATTGTTGCGGTTGTCGCCGATGACGAAGTAATGTCCCGGCGGCACGGTATACGGGCCGAAGTACGCCTCGTTGGGCGTCATCTCGAAATCCTGCGCAACATGCTGGCCGTCGATGTACAGTTCACCCGCGCGCAGCTCGATCGTCTCGTCCGGCATGCCGATCACGCGCTTGACGCGGTACATGCCGTCGCTCGTGTTGGGATAATTGCAGATGACGACGTCAAAGCGCTCCGGATCGCCCAGCAGATAATCAAACTTGGTCGCGATCATGAACTCGCCGTCCTCGAGCGTATACATCATCGACGCGCCGTCCACGCGGACAGGCTCGAAGATGAACGTGCGCACGACGAACGCCAGCGCCGCCGCGACCACGAATACCATGATCCACTCGAAAATCTCACGCTTGAGGGACTTCTTTTCCTTCTGCTTTTCCTGCTTCTTGTTTTCCTGCTCCATGGGTTATACGCCTCACTTTTATCGTGTAAATCTTTTTGCAAAGCTCCGGCCTCCGCTGCCGGTTACAGTTCGTCAAATTCGTTTGTGCCGCGGATGGGCGTTTCGCTGTGCGCGATGATCTTCTTCATGCGCTTCATAAAGTCCGCCCTGTCCATCATCACAATGCGGCTGCAGCCGCTGCAGCGGATCTTGATATCCGCGCCCACGCGGATCACCGTCCACTTGTCGCTGCCGCAGGGGTGGGTCTTGCGCATCTGCACCAGATCGCCCAGCATCAGTTCTTCCATGCCAAGTTCCCTCTACTCATAACAGATTTCTGTCTATTATAACAGGCAAATGCACATTTTTCAACCATCTTCGCGCGTTAACCCTTTGCCGCGCGAAGCTGCTCCATCTGCTTCTCCAGCACGTCCGCGGCGCGGCGCACAGTCTCGGCGCAGCGGCGGCCCTCCACAAACAGCGCCGGCTTGATCACGCTGCAGTTGACGCCGCCGAGCGCCTCCTCCAGCTTCGCCGCTGTGTCCGCGCAAAGCTCCTTAAAGCCCTCGGTCACATGCGCGCGCCCCGTCACAGCTTCCTGCCCCAGCGCCGCCATCGCGCCCGCGATCGCGCCGCACAGAAGCCCGCAGCCCATGCCGCCGCCAAAGGCGCTCACCAGCAGGTGGCAGTTCTCCTTGTCAAGGCCCAGGCCGTATGCCTCGTTGGCCGCCAGCAGCACGCTCTCCGCGCAGTTATAGTCTCCTTCCAGGAAATATCTTTCGGCAATATCTGCAAGCATATTTATATCCTCCCATGTTGATATGGTCTGATTATAGCGCAGCGCCCATATGCTGTCAACTATATTTGTCATAATCCAATTTTTATTTGTCTTTCCATGCAAACGGCGCGCCTTTTTGGCGCGCCGCACGATGTCGAAAAGCAGGGGTTACTCAATCCTGTGGATACGCTCGCGAAGGCGCATCATCTTCTCGTCCGTATTGTGGATGATATCCGCGCACTCCTTGAGCTCGCGCATGATCTCCTCCGCGTCCTCAACCTCTTTTTTATACTGCATATCGTGATCCAGCGTCGCCCAGAAGTCCATGGCGATCGTGCGGATCTGGATTTCGCAGCGCACGGGGCGCACCTCATCGGAGAAATACACCGGAATCTCGACGATCATGTGATAGCTTCGATAGCCGTTGTCCTTGGGATTCTTGATATAGTCCTTGACGTTGATGATGCGCACATCCTGCTGGCGCGCCAGCATCCTGGCGATCTCGTAGATATCGTCGATATAGGCGCACAGCACGCGGATGCCGGCGATATCCGACACCTGCGAGATCATGTTTCCCACCGTGATTTTGCTGCCGTTCCGCTTCAGCTTGCGCGCGATGGAGGACGGCTTTTTCAGTCTGCTTTCGATGAATTCAATGGGATTTCTGCGATAGCGGACTGCCATATCCTTGGAGAGCACCTCAAGCTTGGTGCGCATTTCCAGGATCGCACAGTGATAACGCATCATCGTCTCCTGATAGAGCGCTTCCTGTGCAAACAGATGCTCGGTATCCGACGGGATAATATCCATCTCGATGGCTGCCGGCCCGCGCAATTCGTTGTTTCTCATGGTTCTTCCCTGTTTCATTCCGGTCTGCGATTTCACCAAATCACAGACTTGTTTTCTATGCAATCATTATAACACGTTTTTTGTGCGTTGTCTACGCACAGTTTATATGTATGCGTTCAGATTATATAAAAAGCTATATTTATCCAGTTTGCCCATCCATGCATTTCATCTTGCCAGAACGGACAAAATGGTGTATCATTACTGATGCATCAAGATTATCAGAAAGAAGGTCTTCTTATGATTACTGCCGATATGACCATCGCTTCCGTCATGAAGCTCGATCCGGAGGTCGCTCCGGTGTTCATGTCCTTTGGCATGCACTGCCTGTATTGCCCGCACGCCTCCGCCGAGTCCATCGCCGACGCCAGCCTCGTGCACGGCGTCAACGCCGACGAGCTCGTCAAGGCGCTCAACGCCTTCTTCGACGCGAAGAAGTAAGCGGCGTTACGAGGGGACGTTTTAGGAACGTTAGGGCTGCCGCCCTAAAACCTGCCTGGGGATTTCATCCCCAGACCCCTTCTTCGAGGTCGCTTGCATAGTCGCGCAAGCGCTCCTTGCAGCTCCCGACGTTCCGCCTGCCTGCTTCCGCCACTGGCGGCGGCAGGCTCCAGTCTCGCGGCGGTTTTAAGTGAATCTGTAGGGGAGGGTCTCTGCTCCTCCCCTGTTTTCGTGCAAAATAAGAGGCCGGAAATATCCGGCCTCTTGTTTTTTTAGAAAAGTCCGAGGAGTTTTCCGCTGGCAAAGAGCATCGCCGCAAGGCTCAGTATGGCGCCGATCGGCGCGCTCACCTGAAAGGCGATGTGCTTCGTCTTATGGCGGAACGCACGCATCGCCGCAAAGGCTCCCACGCCGCCCAGCAGCCATGTGCCAAGGAGCAGCGTCTTTTCGGGAATGCGCCACTGGCCGCGCTTCGCCCGGCGCTTATCCACGCCATAGAGCGCAAACACGATCAGGTTGATCACAAGCCACACGGCCCAGAGAATCGCAAGCATCATGCGTCCTCCCCCTCGACGGTCACGTCCGCGTCATCAGCAGGCACAGTTTCCTGCGTCTGATCGGTTTCGGCAGCGTCCTTTTCGGATGCTTCCGCCTCATCCTTCACTTCATCCTCGAAGGAAGAGGGCAGCTGATTGGGCGCCAGCACGGCCATGAACTCGATGCCGGTGATGGTTTCCTTCTCCAGCAGGATCTTGGCCAGCTCGTGCAGCTTATCCTTGTTGTCGGTCAGGATCTGCATCGCGCGCTCATAGCAGCTCGCGATGATCTGCTTAACCTCCACGTCGATGCGCGCCGCCGTCTGATCGGAGCACACGAGCATCGCGTCGCCGGTCACATACTGTCCGGACTGGGTTTCCAGCGCCATCATGCCGAACGTATCGCTCATGCCCAGGCGCGTGACCATCGCGCGGGCGAGCTTGGTCGCCTGCTCGATATCGTTGCTCGCGCCGCTGGTGATGCGGCCAAAGACCAGAGCCTCTGCCGCGCGGCCGCCGCAGTACACGGTGATCTTCTCGAGAATCTGCTCGCGGGTCATCAGCAGGCGCTCTTCTTCGTCCACCTGCATCGTATAGCCCAGCGCACCGCTGGTGCGCGGAACGATCGTGATCTTCTGCACAGGCGCAGCGTTTTCCAGCTTCGCCGCGACGAGCGCATGGCCAATCTCGTGATAGGACACCGTCAGCTTATCGCGCTGGGAGACCACCGCATTCTTGCGCTGATAGCCCGCGATGACGGTCTCGATCGCTTCTTCCAGATCACGCTGGGAGACGGCCTTGCGGCCTGCCTTGACCGCAGCGATCGCGCCCTCGTTGATGATATTGGCCAGCTCCGCGCCGGAGCATCCGCTGGTAGACCTCGCGATCTGCGTATAGTCGATGTTCGGCTCGGTCTTGACCTCCTTGGCATGCACGCGCAGGATCGCCTCGCGGCCCGCCAGATCCGGCAGCTCCACCGGGATGCGGCGGTCAAAGCGGCCCGGACGCAGCAGCGCCTTGTCCAGGATCTCCGGCCTGTTGGTCGCCGCCAGGATGACGACGCCCTTGCCCGCGTCAAAGCCGTCCATTTCGGTCAGCAGCTGGTTGAGCGTCTGCTCGCGCTCGTCGTTGCCGCCCATGCCATGCGCGTCGCGGCGCTTGCCGATGGCGTCGATCTCGTCGATGAACACGATACACGGCGCCTTATCGCCCGCCTGCTTGAACAGGTCGCGCACGCGCGCCGCGCCCATGCCCACGAACATCTCCACGAACTCCGAACCGGAGATCGAGAAGAACGGCACCTTCGCCTCGCCGGCAACGGCCTTGGCCAGCAGGGTCTTGCCCGTGCCGGGCGGGCCGACGAGCAGCGCGCCCTTGGGCAGCTTCGCGCCGATATCGCGATACTTCTGCGGATCATGCAGGAAATCGACGATCTCCTGCAGCGCATCCTTCGCCTCGTCCTCGCCGGCAACGTCGTCGAACGTCTTGCCGGTCTGCGCCTCGACATAGATCTTGGCGTTCGACTTGCCGAAGCTCATCGAATTGCCGCCCATCGTCTTGCTCATCCTGCGGAACATGAGCGTGCCCAGGCCATAGAACACCAGAAGCGGCAGCACCCAGCTCAGCAGGAATTCGATGAACGGGCTCATCTCCTCCGGCACAACCTGACCGAAGGTCACATCGGCGTCGATGAGGCGCTCGACGATCTTATCGTCCGCCGTCACGCGGTTTGTGGTATAGTAGGTGGCCTTTTCCTCGTCCTCCTGCTCGGCGGGCGTAAAGGAGATGGTCGTCTGGTCGATTTCCACCGCCTTGATGTTGCCGTCTTCGAGCATCTGAAGGAATTCGGAGTATTCCACCTGCTTGACGCTGTATCGTTCAATCTGCGGGAAGAGCAGCGTATTGAGCAGCAGCACCACCACCAGCGAGATGACGTAATACACGATCAGCGGTCTTCTGGAATCCTTCTTTTGATGCATATATAATCCTTTCCCGGAATTGTTTCCGTCTTACTGTGGATCAATCATACGACGATCATGCGCAAAAGTCAATTCAAACTGGATGAAAGATACAATTACAGCTGCGCAATGTCAGTTTTGGGGATATGCGGCAAAAGGGGGAGAAAGGTGATTAAGGCTTAAAGCCGCCGCGAAGCGAAGAAGGGGTCAAGGGGCGAAGTCCCTTGTCAGGGGTTTGGGGATGAAATCCCCAACGTAGCCCGTGCGCGAAGCGCCAGCCAAGCAAGAATCTCAGAGGAGCCGCCAGGCGACAATTGAGATTCCGCTATACTTCGATAGAATCTATGCGCAGAGCGCAACAAGCTACGCGCTGCGCTGGGCCCAGAAGGATGAGGGGGAAATTCGGATTTCCCCCTACATCCCTCTGGATTCCCATACCCCCTTCCGAACGCCTGGGAGGTATAAGCGCCCAGAGGATCGAAGATTCATTCTTGATGACCGCGGGCGAACGCTGTTCGCTACTGTAGTTTGGCGCAGGGGGGACGATCCCCAGGAGCGACAATGAGGGCTTACGTAGCTTAGTATCCATAAATACAAACAAAGCCCCCTTCATCGCGAAGGGGGCTTTAACATGCTTTTCAGTTACACCAGATGGCAGGCCACAAAGTGTCCCGGCGCGGCCTCGCGCAGCTGCGGGGCGCTCTCGCGGCACTTGTCGCAGGCCAGCGGGCAGCGGCTGGAGAACGCGCAGCCCTTCGGCTTGTTGATCGGGCTGGGCACGTCGCCGTCGATGATCTGGCGATGCTTCTGGGCTTCCTTGGCCGGATCCGGAATCGGCACGGCGGAAAGCAGCGCCTTCGAATACGGATGCAGCGTGTTGGCGTACAGCTCGTCGCTGGTCGCCAGCTCCACCACAGAGCCCAGATACATGACCGCAATGCGGTCGGAGATGTACTTGACGATGTTCAGGTCGTGCGCGATGAACAGATAGGTCAGGCCCATCTTCTCCTGCAGCTCGTGCAGCAGGTTAATGACCTGCGCCTGAATGGACACATCCAGCGCGGAGATCGGCTCGTCGCAGACGATGAATTCCGGTTCGATCGCCAGCGCGCGGGCAATGCCGATGCGCTGACGCTGGCCGCCGGAGAACTCGTGCGGGAAGCGGTTGGCATGCTCGCGGTTGAGGCCGACGATGTCCAGCAGCTCGGCCACGCGCTCCTGACGCTTCTTCTCGTCGTACATGCCGTGGATCTCCATGCCTTCGGCAATGATGGAGCCGACGGTCATGCGCGGGTCCAGAGAGGCGTACGGGTCCTGGAAGATAATTTGAGCCTTCTTGGCGAACGCAAAGCGCTCCTTCTTATCGGTAAGATCGACTTCCTTGCCGCCGTAGATCAGCTTGCCCTTGGTCGGCTTGTAGATGCCCATCATCGTGCGGCCGAGGGTGGACTTGCCGCAGCCGGACTCGCCGACCAGGCCGAGGGTTTCGCCGCGATGGATCTCCAGGTTCACGTCTTCCACAGCGTGCAGCATGCGGCCGCCGCTGATCTTGAAGTACTTACACAGGTCTTTCGCCTGAACGAGAACTTCGCTCTTCATCACTTGGCCCCCCTTTCCTCAGCGCTCGGGCAGTCGGGATGCAGCAGCCAGCAGCTGGCCTTGTGGCCGGCGCTGAGCTCGAACTCAGGCGGCTGCTCCTGCTTGCAGATCTGCATGCAGTGGCGGCAGCGCGCCGCGAAGCCGCAGCCCTTGGGCGGGGCCAGCAGATCCGGCGGGGTGCCCGGGATGGACATGAGCGGCTCGCGCTTGCCCTGGTCCGTGGACGGAAGGCTGCGCAGCAGCGCCTCGGTATACGGATGCTTGTGCTCGTAGAAGATCTCGTTGGTGGTGCCGGTCTCGACCACCTTGCCCGCGTACATGACGGCCACGCGGTCGGCAATGCCGGCCACGACGCCCAGGTCATGCGTGATCAGAATGATCGCGGTGTTGATCTGGTCCTTGAGCTCGCCGAGCAGCTCCATGATCTGGGCCTGAATGGTCACGTCCAGAGCGGTGGTCGGCTCGTCGGCGATGAGCAGCTTCGGATTGCAGGAAAGCGCCATGGCGATCATCGCACGCTGACGCATGCCGCCGGAGAACTCATGCGGATACTGCTTGGCGCGCTCTTCCGGGTTCGGAATCTTGACCTGCTCCAGGCAGCGGATGGCCTCGGCCTTCGCCTCGGCGCTCGACAGCTTCTTGTGCAGCTTGATGGACTCGACAATCTGCTTGCCGACCTGGGTGGTCGGGTTCATGCAGGTCATCGGATCCTGGAAGATCATGGCGACCTCGTTGCCGCGGATCTTCTGCATTTCCTTGTCGGTCGCCTTCACGATGTCGTGGCCGGCCAGATCGATCTTGCCGTCGACGATCCTTGCCGGCGGCATCGGATTGAGCTTCATGATGGTCTGGGCGGTGACGGACTTGCCGCAGCCGGACTCGCCGACGACAGCCAGAACCTCGCCCTCGTCCACGTGCAGCGTCACGCCGCGCACAGCCTGGACCTCGCCCGCGTAGGTGTCAAACGACACGCGCAGGTCTTCAATTGTAAGAACTCTCTCTGCCATGTCGATATTACCTCCTCAGCTTCGGGTCAAAAGCGTCGCGCAGACCGTCGCCGAACATGTTGAACGCCAGCATCGTCAGGCTGATGCAGACCGCCGGGATCAGCAGCTGCCACGGATACATACGGAAGTTCTGGATGCCCAGCTGCGCCAGGGAGCCCCAGGAGCAGCGCGGCAGCGGAATACCCAGACCGATATAGGACAGGTACGCTTCCGAGAAGATGGCGTTCGGGATCGCCAGCGTCACGCGGACGATGACGACGGACAGGGTGTTCGGGAGCAGGTGCTTGGCGATCACGCGGGCCGGAGACGCGCCCATGGCCTCAGCCGCGGCGACATACTCCTGCTGCTTGAGCGCGACAACCTGGCCGCGGACAAGACGCGCCATCGGAATCCAGCCGACGACGGAATAGGCGATGATGATGGTGAGCATGCCCGGCTCGAGCACCATCATCAGCAGGATGACGATGATCAGATACGGGATGCCGTTGATGATCTCCAGGATACGCATCATGATGATATCCAGCGTGCCGCCGAAGTAGCCGGAGATACCGCCGTAGATGCAGCCCAGGATCAGGTCGATGATGGCGGTGGAAACCGCGATGATCAGGGAGACGCGGCCGCCCATCCAAAGACGGGTGTACAGGTCGCGGCCCAGGGTGTCAGTGCCGAACAGATGCATATGGCCGTAACCCGGGGTGCCCTCTTCATCACAGACGGTGAACATCTTCGCGTTGGTGTGGCCATAGTGCTGCTCGCGATAATCGAACGGAGAGAACAGCGGCGCAAACGCGGACATCAGAGACAGAGCCAGAATCAGAATCACGCAGACCAGCGCAACCTTATTCTTCACCAGACGGCGGATGGCGTCCTGAGTGAAGGTCAGGCTGGGGCGCGTAATGGCCTCACGATCGTGAGCGCTTTCGCCTACATGGGCAAAGCGGGACTTATCGATATGTTCCATACTTTACTCCTCCAGCTTGACGCGCGGGTCGATGAAGCCATAGAGCAGGTCGACCACCAGCGTACAGATGATCAGCAGCGCGCCATAGAAGACGACCGTGCCGCCGATCATGGTGTAGTCAAGGTCCTTGATGCTGGTGACGAAGTACTTGCCCAGGCCGGGAATGTTGAAGATGCTCTCGATAACGAACGTACCGGTCAGAACGGACGCAACGGTCGGGCCCATGATGGTGACGACCGGCATGACCGCATTGCGCAGCGCATGACGCCACATGATCTGGCCCTGAGAGAGGCCCTTGGAGCGGGCGGTCTTGATGTAGTCGGAGCTGAGCACGTCCAGCATGCTGGTGCGCATCAGTCGGGAAACCGTCGCCAAAGAACCGAGGCCCAGCGCGAACGCCGGCAGCAGCGTGTGCTTGAAGGTGCCCCAGCCCTGGATCGGGAAGACGTTCATGCCCAGCAGCTTGCGCAGCTGCAGGCCCAGGAAATACTGGAACACAGCGCCCAGGATAAAGCTCGGCACGGAAACGCCGATCATCGCCACGAACATGGACAGGCTGTCCACAACCGTGCCGCGCTTGATGGCGGCGATGGCACCCAGCAGGATGCCCGCGATGACCGCGAAGATCAGCGCGCGGATACCCAGATCAGCAGAGACGACGAAGGACTCTGCGACAATCTCCATCACCGGACGGTTATAGGTGATGGACATGCCCAGATCGCCCGTCAGGCAGTTGCCCATGTACATGAGATACTGGATAAAGACCGGCTTGTCAAGGCCATACTTGGCGTTCATATTGGCCAGCGCCGTCGGAGAGATCGCCTTTTCGCCCAGGAACGGGTCGCCCGGCAGCATGCGCATCATGAAAAAGACCAGCGTGATGAGCACGAACAGCGTCAGAACAGCGTAGATCAAACGCTTGATAATATAGCGAGCCAATTCATTTCCTCCTTCTGTTTGCATAATATTCGATTCTTACATTATCACGGATTTCTTGACGGATGTCAATGGTTAATCCTGCAAAAATCGACACGATCAGATAAAAAGCAGGCGCTATACGTATCGATTCTGCGAGCACTTTCCTCTATAGAGCCGCTCCCGCAGCAGGGTGCAGACTTCATTGGAGGGGCTCTATAAAGGAAATGCGGCATGGGGAAGATCCCCATGCCGCGCTTTTTTCAATCTAAACTTTTCAGATCGAAGGATTACTCGGCGAGCTTGGTGTAGATGAGGTTGTAGCTCTGGAACGGCAGACGGGCATAGCCTTCAGCCATCTTCTCGGAGACCACATAGTCCTCATGACGCCAGTAGATCGGGATGATCGGCATGTCTTCCGCGATGAGCTTCTCGCACTTGACGAAGATCTGCTCGCGCTCGACCATGTCGGTCTCAACCTTGGCCAGCTCGATCAGCGCGTCGTACTTCTTGCTGGAGTAGCCGGTGTGGTTGTTGCCGTTGGTGGTGGTCCACAGGTCGAGGTCGGTCATCGGATCGTTGTAGTCCGGGCCCCAGCCGCCGGCGAACAGGTCGTAGTCATGCGCGTTGCGGCGAGCGCGGGCTTCGGTGATGGTCAGGACTTCGATCTTGGCCTCGATGCCCAGCACCTTGCGCAGCTGCTCCTGCATAACCTGGTTGTACAGCTCGTTCTGGGTGCCTTCGGAAACCATGAAGGTGATGTCGATCTGGTCAGCGGTCTTGCCCAGCTCCTCGAGGGCCTTGGCGAAGTACTCCTGGGCCTTGGCTTCGTCGGAGTTGGCCGGGTAGAGGCGCTCGCCGCCGTTGGCAGCCAGGACGGCCTCGGAGAAGGTCTCGGTGTTGACGCCGGCGATGCCCAGAGCGAAGGTCGGGGACGGCTCGGAGTCGTTCTTGAAGACGGTGTTGATCAGCTGCTCACGGTCCAGAGCGTAGCTGATGGCCTTGCGCAGGTTCAGGTTGGAGATGTCGCGATCGTTGTCGATGGCGCAGTAGAGGTAGAAGCTGTAGCCGCCGACGTAGTTGGAAACGGTGAAGCCCTCAGCCGCGAACATCTCGCGCTGCTCGCCGGTGACGTCGATCAGGTCGACCTCGCCGCCCTGGAAGGCGTTCATCTTGGCGTTGGTATCGGTGTACTTGATCCACTCGATCTGGCCGAGGGAGACGTTCGCAGCGTCATACCAGTGCTCGTTCTTCGGGGTGGTGATCTTGTTCTCCAGGACCCAGTCGCTCATGTAGAACGGGCCGCAGTAGAGCATGGTGTCCGGGGAGGTGCCGTAGACGTCGGCGCCAACCTCGGTGTAGAACGGCTCATAGATCGGAGCCATGACCTCGAACTTCACGTACTGCAGGAAGTACGGCAGGACGTTCTCGAGCTCGCAAACGAGGGTGTAATCGTCAACGGCCTTGATGGCGACGTCTTCGATGGAGACTTCCGGAGCGCCCGGAACGCCGGAGGCGTAATCGTAGTAGGCCTGGCCGTTCTTGAAGACAGCGGCGTAGGCATAGTACTCAGCAGCGTTGGCCGGGTTGAGCAGCTCGCGCCAGCCGAACACGTAGTCGTGCGCGGTCACGTCGCCGACGACCTCGCCCTTGGAGTTGACCCACTTCATATCCTTGCGCAGGTTGAAGGTCCAGGTCAGGCCATCCGGGGAGGAGGTCCAGCTCTCAGCGGCGCCGGGGACGATCTGGTTGTCGACCGGGCTGAGGCGGACGAGATGCTCCTGAGTATGACGGGCGATGCCCAGCTCAGTGTTGTAGGTCATCTTGATCGGGTTCATGACGGACATGGTGGAGCACTCAACGGCGATAGAGCCCTTGGTGCTGGTGCCCGGGTAGTAGCCCAGGCCCTGGTTCGGGTTCACTTCAGCCGCAGCGACAGCGCTGACGGACAGGAGCATAACCAGGCAAAGCAGCCATGCAACAAAACGATTCTTCATGGGGCTTCCTCCTTGTAAAAAAAGAATACAATGATGGAAAAAACGGGTCAGAAGCACTCGCTTGCTAGGCCCGTCCCTTCGTGCTATAATGCATTATAGCACAGCGTTAAACACTTTGCAAGTCCGAATTTAAAAAAATTCTTTTTTCATTCAAAGTTTGAATCTTTCTTTGCAAGGAATGCATAATTGAAAGGATGAAGTCCGAATGTCTAAGCTCTGCGCGCATTTTGACGCCTATTACGACAAATGGCATCGTCAGATTGGTGCAATTTGTTTTCTCCTGTGCCGCCATCGCGGCGATGCAAACGACGTCGCTTTCCAGACCTTTCTGCGGCTTGGCGGGGCGAAAAACCCCGAGATCACAGAGGATGAAGCTCGGATTCTACTATATAATAGCGCCGTCCGTCTGTGCGATGACTACTATTTAAAGAAGATGCGCCGCAGGCCGGGCAGAAAGAAGCTTGCTGCGCAGAATCTCCCCTTCCCCATCACCGACGCGCTCTATGCGCTCCTTTGCCTGCCTTTCCGCCGCCGCGCCGCGCTGGCGCTCATGCAATTTGGCCTTTCGCAGGACGAACTTGCGCAGATTCTCGGCATGCGCGCCGCTGCGGTGCCGGGATTGACGCGCGATCCCGCCATCCCCGGCTGGCAGGAGGCGCTGGAGAGCATGCAGCTGACCGAGGATGAGGCGCTTGAAATGAATGATCGGATCTATACGCGCTTTGCCGAGCGCAGCGTCGGCGTGGAGAACGCGATTCACGATGCGCGAAATGCCTTCGACCGCGCGCTGCCGTATCTGGCGGCCGCTGTGTGCGCGCTCTTCGCGCTCGCCATATGGTATGTCAGACGGGGATAAAAAAGAATCTTATACAGGCGCGAAGCGTAATAGGGGTCTGGGGTTCGGTTTATCCGAACTGGGGCAGGAGTGAATGATAGCCCAGTGGGCTGTCAGAGCTGCCCTGACCGACGAGCGTCGAGCGAGGAGATGGAAATCCCCAGGCGGGTTTTAGGGCGGCAGCCCTAACGTAACCCGTTGAAAAAGAAAAAAGCAAGAATCTCAGAGGAGCCGAAGGCGACAATTGAGATTCCGGTACGGTTTCGGAAGAATCTCAGCGATTACCGCAAAAATTCTTTCGAAGTGTATCAGAATCGTAATTGTCGCCTGTCGGCTCCTCTCCGATTCCCGCCTATTTTGCGCTTCGCGCATGGGTTACGTTAGGGCTGCCGCCCTAAAACCCGCCTGAGGGACACAGTCCCTCAGACTCCCTTCTTCGCTTCGCGCGGTTTTCAGATTATTTCCCCTTGAAGAGGGTTGTCAGTTCCTCGCTGCCCGCTTCCTTGAGCTGCGCAAGCCACGCGTCATAATTCTCATCGCTCAGCTCGATTTCGCCGGTTGCGAATCGCGCGATACCCTCGTCCACGATCCGGCCGATCTCTGCGACCAGCTCGTTCGCCCGCGCCTGATCCTTCGCGCTCAGGCAGTACGCCTGCGTCACGCGCTCGCTGACCGCACGCGCCTTCTCGCTTGCCTCGAATACATGGCGGTCCAGTTCGCTGTCCACTCTATGAATGAAGTCCGCCGGATAGATGCCCGGCATCGCCGTGCCCGTATACATAAACACCTCGCTGCGCAGCGCATTGATGTCGCTGTTGCCCTCGACGTTAAACGTCCATGCGCCCGCGTCGCTTACCGTATAATCCTCGCCTTCCACGCCCGCGTAGCCCAGGATCGCGCCCTCCTCGGCATAGAGCGCATCCACCCACCGGAGCGCCTGCGCCGGGTCCTCGCAGCGGCTGGTCACGGCAAAGCAGCCCGTCCAAACGCCGCCCAGCAGGTCGCGCCAGCGCGTCACGCCGTCCGGACCGGCGAGCAGCAGCGGCTCGTAATCCGTCACGGCCTTCGGGTTCATCTGCGTATACGGCGTAACGGCAAGCAGCATGCCACTGGTCACAGGCTGCTCCTCATCGCCGGCATTGAGCAGCACAGAGGCATGCACGCGCGTGAACGCATCATCCGCCAGCACGCCGCGGTCGTGCCAATCCTTGAGCAGGGCGACAAACTCGCGATAAACCGGCAGTTCCGGAGCAAAGACGATCTGACCGTCCGCGCCGCGCGCGAGGTGATAATCATCCGCCACGACGCCGAAATACGGCAGCAGCCAGCGCATCTCATACACGCCGATGAGCTCTGCGCCGATCTCGTCCGCCTTGCCGTTGCCGTTGAGATCGCCATCCTGCATCGCCAGTAGCGCATCCGTCAGCTGTGCAAGATTGGCCGGCATCGCCATGCCCAGTTTCTCCAGCCAGGCGCTGTTGATCCACAGGCAGGCCTGACGCTCCTTCTCATTGAGCAGCGGCAGCGTCGCAATGCGCCCATCCTCCAGCGTGATCACATCGCGCCACTCGGGATGCTTTGCCAGCAGCGCGCTGAGATTAGGCATATGCGCGTCGATCATCGCCGACAGGTCAATGATCGCGCCGCTCTCCAGCAGCGCAGTCTCCTGCTCGCGGCTCAGATCAGCCTTGAAGAGCACATCCGTCCGGACGTCGCCCTTCATCATCTGATCAAGCATTTCCGCGTATTCTTCCTCCTGCGTGACGCCCGCAGGCTCCACGGCAATGCCCGTGAGCGCTTCCATGCGCGCAAAGAATTTATTCGCCGCCCAGATGCGTTCGAGCGTCTCGGTCTCCCTGCCCGTCACCGTGAGCGCCTGCGCGCTCAGCGCGCAAAGGCACAGCGCCACGCAAAGCAGCGCCGCTGTGATCTTCTTATTCATTGCAAAAGCCTCCGTACAAAGCTGATTGATATGATTATACCACATCCCCGTGCCGGAAAAAAGAGTGATTGCCGCGCAGTCAGGGAAGACTATTTGCTGCGGGCGCATCATACGCTTCCAAAGCTTTCGGTAAGGGGGAATCTTTATGCTCCATCGTCTGCTTCCCGCCTGGCGGGGGAAGCGCGCTGTGCTCGCAGGCGGCGGGGACGAAACATCCCGCGCCATGCACGCCCTGCTGGAGAAAATCGGCGCAAGGCCGTCATGCGTGCCCATATCCGGCGGCAGCGAGGCTGTCTGCCGCGCGCTGCAAAGCGGACGCGGAACGCTGCTGATCGTTCCCTGTCTGAACGCGCTCGCTTCCCTGCCCCCCGGCGAGCGGCTTGCCCCGCTCAGGATGCTGCTGGGCGAAGCGCGCGAGGCGGGCACGCCGCTGGTGATCCTCATGGCGGACGTCGGCGATGAACACAGCCAGCGCCTGCATCCGCTCATCCGCTATGCCGATGATACAGCCCGCGGCCGCCTGGGCGACGCGGTCAGCGTGCAGTGCATTCAATATGAAGCTCTGTCTGCGCAGCGTGCCTGCATCGGCGCGCTTGCCTGCGGCGCGCGCTATCTGATGGGCGACAGGGCGCATGTCGGCGTGTTCTCCCTGGGTCAGGACAGCGCTTTTCACCGGGCAGAATCATAAAAAGGCGGGCCGAAACCCGCCTCTTGCTTTTTCAGTCAGCGTCTGAGCAGCTTTCTGCCCATCGCGGCAACCATATTCCTTTCCTCGGCATTCATCGCCAGCAGATAGACGCTCACGCAGTATACCGCACAGTATGGAATCGCAAACATCACCACGCCGCCATAGCCCGCAAATGCATGGAGCCTGAGCGCCAGTAGCGCAGGATCACCGGCGGAAC
>SVGO01000024.1 GCA_015056305.1 Clostridiales bacterium
CATGCCCGCCTCCAGTACCGTATCCTCATTGCGGGTGGGCGACTTATACCAGCGGAAAGCGTTCGGTCCCTCGTGCACGCTGAGCAAATAACCCACGCCGTGGCCCGTGCCGCAGCGATAGTCGATGCCCATATCCCACATCGGACCGCGCGCCAGGATGTCCAGACCGATGCCCGTGCAGCCGTGCAGGAACTTCGCGCTCTGCAGATTCAGCATACCGCAGAGCACAGCGGTGAAGTGTTCCTTCTGCTCCTGAGCGACCTCGCCCATCGCAAAGGTGCGGGTGATGTCGGTCGTTCCCTCCAGATACTGCGCGCCGGAGTCGATCAGCAGCAGATCCTTCGCCTCGATCTTCGCATGGGACGCCTCGGTTGCACGGTAGTGCATCATCGCGGCGTTGGCACGGTAGGCGCAGATGGTGTCAAAGCTCGGAGAGATGAAATGCTCCTGCTGTGCGCGCAGGGCAAGCAGCTTCTCATCCACGCTCAGCTCATCCATGTCGATCTTGCCGGCGTTCTTCTTGAGCCAGTACATCAGGCGCGTCACGGCAAGGCCGTCCTTTACATGCGCCAGACGCAGGTTCTCCAGTTCCACATCGTTCTTGATCGCCTTGATGCGGAACGCCGGATTCTCGTGCTGGATGATGCTGGTATCCGCCAGCGCGGCGCAGAGGTTGGCCGTCAGTTTCTTGCCGTCGATCATCACGCTCGTGCCGGGCTCGATGCCCTCCAGCGCAGACTCAATCTCGCCGTACTCGCGCAGATACACGCCCTGAGCAAAGAGCTTCTCCTGCACGTCCTCGCTCACCTTCTGCGCATCCACAAACCAGATCGCGCTCTCCTTGCCCACCAGCAGGTAGCTCATCACCACCGGCGTGCAGTGCACGTCATTGCCGCGGACATTCAGCGTCCAGGCGATATCGTCGAGCACGTTGCTCAGGTGCATGTCCGCGCCGGCCTTGGCCATCACATCACGAATCCTGGCAAGCTTCTCGCTCACGCTCATGCCGGTATATTTTTCTTCCAGCAGGTACACCGGATCCTTCGGCATCGCCGGACGATCCGCCCAAAGATCCTTGAACCAGTCGCCGGTGTCGCGCAGCGCGATCTCACGGCCGGCCAGCATGTCGCTCATATCCGCGGCAAAGTGGGAGCTGATCACGGAGAAATCCACGCCGCAGCTCTCGCCCGGTTTCACCAGACGGCAGACATACTCTTCCACGCTCGGCACGCCGGCAACGCCCATGCGCATGAGCTCAATGCCGGAGCCCTCAAGCTGCTTTTGAGCCTGAATGAAGTAGCGGCCGTCGGTAAAGAGCGCGGCCTCCTCGCGGCCCATGACCAGCGTACCGGCGGAGCCGGTGAAGCCGCTGAGCCACTGGCGGGTCTTGAAATAATCAGCCAGATATTCGCTGGCATGGGAGTCAGCCGTCGGCACGATGACAGCCGCCATGTTTTCCTCTTCCATGCGCGCACGGAAAGCCTTGATTCTATCTATGATCTGCATACAGCATATCTCCTTATCATAAAACTGACGTATATTATAACATCATTCATGCCCGTATCTCAATCCCCTGAAACATTTTTTGGTAGACAAAAAACGTCGTCTCCTCTAAAATAGACCTATACCAATCCGTCAAGGAGCACATCGCCATGAACACCCGCCATGCCCGCATGATCCTCGCCATCGTCCGCGAGGGCAGCTTCACCGCCGCTGCCAAGGCGCTTTCCATTACCCAGCCTACGCTCTCCCAGACCGTGCGTCAGATTGAAGCGCAGCTGGGCGATCCCATCTTTGTGCGCGGAAAAACGCCCGTAGCGCTTACGCCCGCCGGCGCGCTCTATGTCGAAGCGGCCAGGCGCTTCGTGCAGACGCAGACGCAGCTGGAAGAGGCGCTCAGCCTGCTCCATGGCAAGGCGAAGGGCACGCTGCGCATCGGACTGATGCGCCACAGAAGCGCCGAACTGCTGCCCCAGGTCATTTCGGATTTCTACGCTGCCTATCCGGACGTACATCTGGTGGTAAGCGAGCGTGATATTCCAGATCTGGAGCAGATGCTTCTGCGCGGCGAGCTCGATATGGCGCTCATTACCGACAACAAGCAGCATCCACGTCTGGAATATCGGCAAATCGCCTCAGAAGAAATCGTCCTGCTGGCCGGCAAGCGAACTGCGCTGGCTGCACGCCTGCCTTCCGGATCCACCATCGGTCTGCGAGAAGCGGCGGATGAGCGCTTCGTGATGCCCGCTCAGGATTCTCCGCGGCTGAAATACTTTGACGACCTGCTGCTCTCCTGCAATGTGCAGCCCAAGGTCTTCCTGCAGTGCGACAGCATCGGCACCGGCATGCGCGCATGCGCCAGTGCTGATCTGGTCATGCTCTGCCCGTTTATCGCCTTTTTGTGCGACAGCGCTTCCATGCACAGGCTCTCTCATTACCACCTGGGCACGGACGCCTATCTGCCGCCGTTTTACATGGCGCACGCCAAGGACGCTCCGCTGGCGCCCTATGCCGAGGCGCTTTACACCATGCTTTCCAATCGTTTCCGCGCCATGACGGCGTACCGCCCATAAGCGGATTTTTCTTCCCATCTTTATTTTTCTCTCAATATCCAATATGGATTAATCGATCCAATTGGGACATGTTATTTTCTGCAGTTTCGGGATATCATGATGATATTCTTGAAATTGCGGAGGGGATCATGATGATCGTTTCTTACAAGACGATCGGGCAGAATATCCGCGCTGCGCGCAAAGAGGCCGGCCTTACACAGGAGCAGATTGCCGAGAAACTGAAGATGTCCCAGCTGCACTTTGGCCGTCTGGAGCGCGGCGAGCGCCCCGCCTCTCTGGAGCAGATCGCACAGATTGCGCAGGTTCTGCGTGTTTCTCTGCCTACGCTGCTCAACGGCTGCGTAGTTGAAGAAGATTTCTCCGCCAAGCCGGACGACAGCGCGCAGGCACTGGGCAAGGCCGTCGCAAAGATGGCAAGTGGCTGCTCGCCCAAAGCGCGCAAGCTCATGCGCACGCTTTGCCAGGCCGTCGCCGCGAGTGAAAAGCTGCCGGAGAATAACGTATAAACATAAAAGCAGGCCGCATGCCGGCGATTCCGGCATGCGGCCTTTTGGGCTTTATAGGTGATTGTGCAAGAATACGCGCTGATTACCAGCCCAGACGGCGATAGTAATTCAGAAAATTGCGGCCCGCGATATCCTCAATCGCCTCGCTGCTGTAACCGCGGCGACGCAGCTCATCGAGGATCGCCGGGATATCCGCCGGGCTCTGACAGTCATAAGGCGTATACTCGATGCCGTCAAAATCGCTGCCAAAGCCCACATGCTTGTCAGCGCCCAGCTGGCACATGTGGTCGATATGATTGGCAATATCCTTCACGCCGGCCTTGCCGTCAGAAGACAGGAAGCGCGGATAGAAATTCACGCCGATCCAGCCGCCGCGATTGGCCATCGCGCGGATCTGGTCGTCGGTCAGATTGCGGAAATGCGGGCAGAGCCTGGCCGCGCAGGAGTGGGACGCCATCGGCGGCTGGCTGTGCCTGTCGATCAGATCCCAGAAGCCTGCCTCGTTCAGGTGACTTGTATCCGCCGCCATCTTCAGGCCCGCCATCGCTTTGAGGATCTCCCAGCCCTGCGGCTTGATGCCGTTCTTCGTGCCGCCCTTGGCCGGATAGGCGATCTCGTTTTCGTTGTTCCAGGTCAGGGCCGCCATGCGGATGCCGCGCTGGTGAAACTCATGCACGCGCTCCACGCTGCCCTCGAAGATCTCGCCGCCCTCCACGGACAAAAGAATCTTCACCTTGCCTTCTTCGGCCTCCAGCGGAGAATCCACCTTCTGCCAGCCTTCATATTCCGCCAGGCGCTCAAAGGCCGCATACTCGGCCAGCGCCTTGTCATGCGGATGATCGCTCATGCCCTTGCTGCCGGCAAAGAGCGTGCAGGTCTGCAGGCTCATGCCGCCTGCCACCATGTTTTCCATGGTCACGCAGGGCGTCTCTTCCGGCTGCAGCGCGCGCATATACAGCGTATCGCAGTGCGTATCGCAGATGATCATATTCATTCCTCCTGCTCATCAATCAATGGGCGGATCAGAGAAATCCTTTGTATTCGTTCGGCATGGGGCGCTGCCCCATCCCCCGCCAAAGGGCTTTCCGGTCGCCCTTTGGAAACCTTCGGCCTCCAAAGCAATTATACATTAGAATAAAGGGGCATGTGACAAACATGCCCCTTTGCTTTAATTACTTCTTCTCAACCGGCTTGATGACGTCCTTGAAGCCCATGTACGGACGCAGGGCCTCCGGGATGCGCACGGAGCCGTCGGCGTTCAGGTTGTTCTCCAGGAACGCGATCAGCATGCGCGGCGGCGCAACGCAGGTGTTGTTGAGGGTATGCGCGAAGTACTTGCGGCCGTCGTCGCCCTTGACACGGATGCCAAGACGGCGGGCCTGAGCGTCGCCCAGCGTGGAGCAGGAGCCAACCTCGAAGTACTTCTTCTGGCGCGGAGACCAGGCCTCCACGTCGCAGCTCTTGACCTTAAGATCTGCCAGGTCGCCAGAGCAGCACTCCAGCGTGCGGACCGGGATATCCAGGCTGCGGAAGAAGTCGACGGTGTTCTGCCAGAGCTGGTTGTACCAGTGCATGGAATCCTCCGGCTTGCAGACAACGATCATCTCCTGCTTTTCGAACTGATGGATGCGGTAAACGCCACGCTCCTCGATGCCGTGCGCGCCGACCTCCTTGCGGAAGCAGGGGGAATAGCTGGTCAGCGTCTGCGGCAGCTGATCCTCGGTGAGGATGGTGTCGATGAACTTGCCGATCATGGAGTGCTCGGAGGTACCGATCAGGTACAGATCCTCGCCCTCGATCTTGTACATCATGTTCTCCATCTCCGCAAAGGACATGACGCCGGTAACGACGTTGGAGCGGATCATGTACGGCGGGATGCAGTAGGTGAAGCCGCGGTCGATCATGAAGTCGCGCGCATAGGAAAGGCACGCGCTGTGCAGGCGGGCGACGTCGCCGACCAGATAGTAGAAACCGTTGCCGGAGGTCTTGCGGGCAGACTCGATGTCGATGCCGGCGAGCTTCTCCATGATCTCCACATGATACGGAATCTCGAACTCCGGCACGACCGGCTCGCCATAGCGCTCGATTTCGACGTTCTCGCTGTCGTCCTTGCCGATCGGCACACTCTCGTCGATGATCTGCGGGATGACCTGCATGCGGGTCTTGATCTCCTCGGCATACTGCTCCTCGAGCACCTCGAGCTTGGCCAGCTCGTCGGCGATCGCGGCGACCTGCGCCTTGGTGGCCTCGGCCTCGTCCTTCTTGCCCTGCTTCATCAGGCCGCCAATCTGCTTGGAGAGCACCTTGCGCTGATTGCGCAGGGCGTCCGCCTGCTGCATGGCCTCGCGGTTCTTGCGGTCCAGATCGATAACCTCGTCCACCAGATAGAGCTTGGCGTCCTGGAACTTCTTCTTCATATTCTCGCGCACGACGTCCGGCGTCTTGCGAAGCATATTGATATCCAGCATGGTAACAACTTCCCTTCTCAAATCGGCATTACGCCGAAAATACTCTCTGTCGGATTATAGCCCAAATGCATCCTTTTTGCAACAGTTTTTCCTTTTCCTTCTTCTTTATGGCGTACAAAATCGGAAATTCAGGGAATTCCTGCGCCGCTTTCGCGGGAAAAATTGACATTCCCATTTCAATCATGTACAATAAGATGTTGTGATAAACACCCGAAAGAACGGGTACCCTACGCTAAAAAAGCGCAGGTGATTGCATGGAAAACGAACACAGGCCGGTTCCGGCCGGGGAGGCAGATATGGGCGCTTCTAAGAATATTGAATCCGCACGCCGCGAAAAAGATGGCGTGATCTATTATGACCGTGGAATCCTGACCGGTCAGGATGGCCGCCGCTATCAGCGCTATGCCATTCAGACCCATTTTGTGCAGCCGAACGAGGATCAGGCGGAGCTTGTTCGCCGCTATGTGCTGCCGCTTTACGAGCAGGGCGACTGCCTGTCCTTCACCGCAAAGGTGATGGGCATGTGCACCGGCGCCGTGCGCACGCTGGAAGACACGCATCCGGGCTTCTGGGCGAAGCTCCTTTCTCCGTTTGCCGGCCACAACTCCACCGGCATCGGCATGCATCAGCCCTACAAGATGCAGCTGACCATCGAGCTGTGCGGCCTGCCGCGCGTTCTCTTTGCGGCGGCGGTTTCCGCCGTGACCCGTCCGTTCGGCATCCGCGGCCTGTTCTACAAGATCTGCGGTCACGACGTCGCGGGCATCGACGGTTTCTATCCGGATTCCTCCTTTGAGCAGTACCACACCATGGGCGTGCTCAATCCGACCAACCCCGTGGCGCTGTGCGACGCGCTGGAAGAGGCGACCGGCGTGCCGACCGTCGTCATGGACGCCAATGATTTTGACCAGAATCAGCTGGGCAAGGGCACGAAATTCCCGCTCACCGACGCGCAGATTCAGGATGCGATGAAGGACAACCCCTCCGGCCAGGGCGACGAGCTCACGCCGTTCATCCTGATCAGGCCACTCAATGATTGAGAAACGAGAACGTTGGGCTATCGCCCAAACCCATCTGGGGACATTGTCCCCAGACCCCTTCTTCGCTTCGCGCACTCGATTGAAGCTTTGCAGACGGGCGGCCGATGGCCGCCCGTTTCACATGATGAGGAATGTTTTATGAGCAATACGTTTGCACTGAAAGGCCTGTTTATTGATACGCCTGTTCCTGGCGAATTGCGCTGCAGGGAGGGCTTTCTTGTGTGCGAGAACGGCACAGTCGAGGGTTTTTATGATGCTCTGCCGGAGCGCTATGCTGCAGTGCCTGTGCGGGACTGCGCAGGCAAGCTGATCATCCCCGGCATGAGCGACCTG
The DNA here is from genome assembly GCA_015056305.1 of Clostridiales bacterium. Taxonomy (GTDB): domain Bacteria; phylum Bacillota; class Clostridia; order Christensenellales; family Aristaeellaceae; genus Ventricola. Next base: position 6,921 of record SVGO01000024.1, read on the forward strand.
CATCTGCATGCCCCGCAGTACAGCTACTGCGGCACAGCGATGGATCTGGAGCTGCTGGAGTGGCTGGACAATTACACTTATCCCGAAGAGGCGCGATATGCGGATATCGCGCACGCGAAAGCTTACTACGAGGTCTTTACCCGGGATCTGCTGCACAGCGCAACGACGCGCGCAGCGATCTTTGCCACGATCCACACAGACGCGACGCTGGAGCTCATGCGCCAGCTGGAAAAGGCGGGCCTTGGCGCGTATGTCGGCAAGCTGAACATGGATCGCAACTGTCCCGATTTTTACAGCGAGCACACGCCGGAGCGAGGCGAAGCGGAAACCCGCCGCTGGTTGGATCAGTGCCGGGAAGCGGGCTTTGAGCGCGTATTCCCGATCCTGACCCCGCGCTTCACGCCCAGCGTGACCGACGCCTACATGGAGAAAATCGGCGGGCTTTCCCGCGAATACGGCGCAGCCATGCAGAGCCATCTCAGCGAGAATCTCTCCGAGATCGAGTGGGTCAAGGCGCTGTGCCCGGACGCAGAGACCTATGCCGACACCTACGCCAGATATGGCCTTTTCGGCGGTGAATGCAAAACCATCATGGCGCACTGCATCTACTGCCCGGAAGCGGAAGACAGGATGATGAAGGAAGGGCATGTTTTCATCGCCCACTGTCCCACCAGCAACGAAAACGTGATCGCTGGCGTCGCGCCCGCGGCGCGCTATCTGCGTCAGGGATACGAGACCGGCCTGGGCAGCGACGTGGCCGGCGGCCACACGCTGGATCTCTTCGCTGTGATGGCGGCTGCCGTGCAGGTGAGCAAGCTGCGCTGGCGTTACGTCGATCAAAGCGAGAAGCCGCTGACCATGGCCGAAGCGCTGTACATGGCGACAGCCGGCGGCGGCAGATTCTTCGGCAAGGTCGGCCTGTTTGAAGAGGGCTACTGCTTCGATGCCGTCGTCATCGACGACAGCGCCCACCACAATCTGCGCGCCTTCACGCCCGCGGAGCGTATCGAGCGCTGCGCGTATCTGGGCGGCGCAAGGGTCACAGATAAATACGTAGACGGACACAAAATCCTGTAAACCCAGCACAGCCCGACGGGCTGTGCTTTTTACTGCAGCGCCTTCTGTCTGTTTCTGGAAGAACATATGCAATATCACAAAAGCCACACTTTTGCCATAAATATTCGATACGCTTCAAATAGGCGTACAGGCTTCTGTTTTTCAGGAAGATACAAGCGTCAAGACCACCGAGAAGGAGAAAACCATATGAAGAAGATTCTCTCCATCGCGCTCATTGCCGTGATGCTTCTGAGCATCGCCGCGTTTGCGCAGGCGGACACCCTCACCGGCGTGGCCAAGGGCTTCGGCGGCGAGCTGACCGTCACCGTGACCACTGACGGCGACAAGATCACCGCCGTGACCGTGGACAGCCACAACGAGACCCCGAACATCGGCACCAACGCGATCGACCAGATTCCGGGCAAGATCGTCGAGGCGAACTCCGCCGATGTGGACGTCGTCGCCAACGCGACCGTGACCTCCAACGCGATCATCGCCGCCGTTAAGAACGCGATCGATCCGGCGAACAATCCGTACGAAGCCCCGGCTCCGGTCGAGGTGAAGACCCAGAGCGCCGAGGCCGCCGAGGCCTACATCGGCCTGGGCGTGGCCAGCACCGGCCGCAAGGGCCCGGGCTCTGACGATCAGGGCACCCAGGTCTGGAGCTTCAACCAGGTGATCGCCGCTGTCGTCTTTGACGGCGAGGGCCGCATCCTGCTCTCCAACGTCGACCAGCTCGAGATCGCGACCCCGAACTACGACGGCGCGACCATGCCGCATCTGTCCGGCTTCCCGGGCCAGGGCGGCTACAATCTGGACAGCGACCATGACGCGGTTGTCGACGGCAAGACCGAGGACACCGAAGAGAACTTCATGGCCGAGGTCGCTTCCTGGCAGACCAAGCGCGAGCGCGGCGAGGGCTACGTGATGGGCACCGGCTACTGGTCTCAGCAGATGGATAAGTTCCAGGAAGTCTTCGCCGGCAAGACCGTCGAAGAGGTCAAGGAATGGTTCGCCAAGTACTGCTCTGACAACAACGGCCGCCCGATGCAGGCCGGCAACGAGAAGGACGCCGCGAAGTATGACGCGCTCTCCGACGAGGAGAAGGCCATGCTCGCCGACGTGACCTCCGCCGCCACCATGTCCCTGAACGACGGTCACGGCAACATCATCGCTGCGCTGGAGAAGGCCTATGAAAACCGCGTGCCGCTGAACGTTGAGTCCGCTGCCGCGATGGGTCTGGGCGTTGTGAATACCGGCCGCAAGGGCCCGGGTTCCGACGATCAGGGTACGCAGGTCTGGAGCTTCAACGACGTGTACGTCGCCACTCTGTTTGACGCCGAGGGCAAGATCGTCGCCATGCACGGCGATCAGCTCGAGGTTGCGACCCCGAACTACGACGGCTCCACCATGCCGCACTTCTCCGGCTTCCCGGGCCAGGGCGGCTACAACCTGGACAGCGATCATGACGCGGTTGTCGACGGCAAGACCGAGGACACCGAGGAAGCCTTCATGGCCGAGGTCGCTTCCTGGCAGACCAAGCGCGAGCGCGGCGAAGGCTATGTGATGGGCACCGGCTACTGGGCCCAGCAGATGGATAAGTTCCAGGAGACCTTCGTCGGCATGACCGCCGAGGAGGTTGAGGCCTGGTTCGCCGCTTACTGCGCCGACAGCAACGGCCGTCCGCTCAAGGATGGCAGCAGCAACGAAGGCGACGCCGCAAAGTATGCCGCCCTCTCCGACGAGGAGAAGGCCATGCTCGCCGACGTGACCTCCGCCGCCACCATGTCCCTGCGCGACGGCCACGGCGATATCCTCGCCGCGATCGTCAAGAGCGCCGAGAATAAGGTTGACGTTGAGCTGAGCATCGGCAAGTAATTCCATACGCAAAAGACCGCAGGAGTCTTCCTGCGGTCTTTTATTGTGTAAACAAAGAAACGGGGCTTTTCCCGCTTCTTTTCTCTGTATCACAGAATCGGTACGATTAATTCCGAGAACTGACGCTGCTGACCATTTTCATCTACATGCCATGAGAACTGGCGTGTGTAGCCCTCTGCTGCAGGCGTGAGCCGGTTCTCCCGGAGATATGCCTGCATTTTCGTAATAACGGGCGTCATCGCCGTGCGAGCCGGCGGTTGCAGATCAAAGAGCATACGTACGCAGCGCGGACCGGCGCTCATACGCATCTGCGAAAAGTCTGCGTGAATCAGCGCAGCAAACTCCGCAGGGGCGCAGATGCCTGTGCGCGTCGGCGTGTCCTCACCCTGCAGGCGGAGAAGAGGCACGATGGTCGAATAGCTTGACAGAGGCAGCGCATCAATCAGATCCTTAATCAGCGGCGATGTCGATACGCTCTGCCACAGCGCTGAAACGGAATCAAAATCCACCAGATAGGCAGCAGAGCCCTGACAGATGCGCGGCTGCATGAGCAAAAGTTCGTGATCGCGCAGAAGATCGGTGCAGCTGGTCAGACGGTTTCGGATAGCATTGACCATCGCCATCTGTTCGCTCAGCTGCGCGCGCTTGTCATCCATCATGGCGATCAGATCGCTGAGCGGCAGGCCGGTTTTGACAATCCGACGGATCTCATCGAGCGAAAAGCCCTGACGCTGCAGGCTCTTGATGATGCCCAGCATCTGGATATCCACCACGGAGAATCTACGGAAACCGCCGGAGGACGTACGCTCCGGCGTGAGCAGGCCTTTTTCCTCGTAATAACGCAGGGCTTCAGGGGTGAGGCCGTAGGCGATCGAAAGCGCGCTGATGGATATCTTCATGAAAACCTCCGTTGCTTGGGCGGAAAGGGCATAATTGATATTTTATAAACAGACGTAAAATATGAATCCAAATTCTCGAACCGATTGACGCTGTATAATGATCGTGCATAGAAGCACTTTGATACATTCCATGTTTGAGTACAGTGTACTTGAATGAGAAGAAAAAATCAATCCCTGATTTGCCAGGGGCATTCCGGGAGAGAAAGAAGGAAAGCGAAGGGTGCAGCCTGCATGAAGAAGACGGTATTGGATCGGCCGATGCGGAACGGCTGAAAAAACGACATTTGAATCGCCAGGGGGTATTCTTCGGCGGTTATCTGTTGCCTCAAGGCGCTGCGCATGCTAAGATGACATCATCCAAAGAAGCATGGACCATCTGAGAAAGGATGATGCATATGATGGAATGGCTGAAGTGGAAAGTGATTGAGCTGCTGGTCAGGCGCGGCGTACTTGCGGTTGTGCCGGTCAGGTCAAATGGACGTCAAAGATATCGATAAAGGAAATATGCAGCAGATGAAGCTCTCCTGTTGAGAGAGACGATTGTATACAAGAACATATACGCAGCGCGTTTAATCTGGCCCCAAAAGCTAGACAGAAACGTGCGATAAATCATTATGCAGCCAAAGGGGCTTGCTGTCTGTGAATCGCAGTCAGCAAGCCCTTTCGCTTTCTGAACTGCCTGTGGGCGGTGCGCTTATCTTCAGCGCTTCACGCATGGGCTGCGTTGGGGATTTCATCCCCAAACCCCAGACAAGGGACTTCGCCCCTTGACCCCATTTACGCTTCGCGCCTATCTAAGTAGCTTAATTAACTAAATGTCCATATTGCTCATCATTTCCCCTATTCCATTGACAAGCACATTCGTCTATGTTACGCTCTCCTTACAGCCCATGGCTGAATAAATCATACTGGAGATTGTTGTTTGAACAAGACTGCCTGTAGAATTGTCCGCTGACCGGAAGGTCAGCAAAACTGTCCTTTCGGAATTGCTGCTAAATATATCAGACAATTTCAGGAGGTTTATTGAGTATGTTCATTTTTCGTTCCGAAACCCCAAATGACTATGCCGCCGTCGAATTTATGACCCGCGAAGCATTCTGGAACAAATATCAGCCCGGCTGCGAAGAGCACTATCTGCTGCATATCCTGCGCGGCGATGACGCCGTCGTGACCGAGCTTTGCGACGTATGCGAAATGGACGGCGAAATTGTCGGCCATATTTGCTATACCCGTTCCACCGTCGTGTCCGATACCGGCGCATCTTTTCCTGTGCTTACCTTCGGCCCTGTCAGCGTGCGGCCCGACATGCAAGGCAAGGGCCTCGGCTCGCAGCTCATCCGCGCAACCATGGCGCGCGCCAGCGAGATGGGCTTTGCCGGCGTGGTGATCACCGGCAGCCCGGCCTATTACCATCGCTTCGGCTTTCGCCCGGCAAGCGACTTCTCCATCCTCTACGAGGACGGCTCCTCCTTCCCGGAGCTGATGGCCGCAGAGCTCGGCGAAGGTCATCTGCACGGCGTCTCGGGCCGCATCCGCTTCGCACCTGCCTTTGCACAGATAAAAGAAGAAGACGTGCTCGCCTTTGACGTACAGTTTCCGAAAAAAGAGAGGCTTCGTCTGGCAGGGCAGCTGAGATAATCACTTTTGCAGAGCCGGTATCTTTGAATACCGGCTTTTTCATGCATTGCATTCAGGCGCGTATCCATGATAAGATATAGACGAAAGGTTGGTGGTATGATGTTCGAAAAGAGCGACTACATCGCCGTATTCGATTCCGGCGTGGGCGGTGTCAGCGTGCTGCGCGAGCTGATCAAGCTCATGCCGCAGGAGAAGTATCTCTATTTCGGCGATTCCGCCAACGCGCCCTACGGAACGAGACCGACCAGCGAAGTGCGCGATCTGACGCTCGCCGCAGCCGAAAAGCTCATGGCACGCGGCTGCAAGGCGCTGGTCGTCGCCTGCAACACGGCGACCGCCGCCGCGATCAAGGATCTGCGCGAAATCTATCCGGACAAGATCATCATCGGCATTGAGCCCGCGCTCAAGGTCGCTGCTGATCACTTCCCCGGCCGCGAGGTCGGCGTGATGGCCACGCCCGTGACGCTGCGCGAAGAGAAATTCGACATCCTTCTGCATCGCTTCTCAGACAGCTGCACGGTGTACAAGATCCCTGCGCCGGGCCTGGTTGAACTCGTCGAGCACGGAAAGGCCGAAAGCGCCGAGACCGAAGCGCTGCTCGCACCGCTGCTTTCGCCCTACAAGGACAGGCTTTCCGCCGTCGTGCTCGGCTGCACACACTACCCTTTCGCCGCGCGCATCATCCAGCAGCTGGTCGGCAGGAATACAGCGCTGCTGGACGGCGGCCCCGGCACGGCCAGACAGACACGCCGCCGTCTTCAGGCCGAGGGCCTGCTTTGGAACGGCCCCGGCGAGCTGCTCATCGAAAACAGCTCCTCCAGCGAGGAGATGGTCGTCCTGTGCAGAAAGCTGCTCGCGTCGGACGCATGACAGGGGGATCGCGATGCTGTATCTGAAAGAAGCCAACTTTGCTGATATTGAAAAGGAATACGCATTTGTCCGTGAAATGCCCATCGATGAAAACGGGCTGACCAACAAGTGGCACAGCGTCTCGCGCGAGGGCTTTGACGATGCACTGCAGGAAATGATCGATTTTTCGGCAGGCAGGAATCTTCCGGAAGGTTTTGTTCCTGAGACGTTTCTGTTCCTGTGGCATGACGACACAATCGTCGGTCAGTTCCGCATCCGTCATCATCTGTGCGAATCGCTGCGCACCGGCGGCGGGCATATCGGGTATTTTATCGGCAGTCCGTTCAGAGGAAAAGGCTATGCCAAGCAGGGCCTGCGGCTGACGCTTGAGATTGCCAGAGGAATCATTCCCGAGGATGAGATCTATCTGCGGGTGAACAAGGACAATCCAGCCTCGCTGCGCGTGATGCTCGCAAGCGGCGGATATATCGCACGCGAGGACGAGGGCAAGTATTACGTGAGAATCAAAAAATGAGATCCCAAGCGCAGCGTCGTCCGCTGCGTTTTTTCGTTTTGCCCTTATGAAACCAGCATTTTTCTGCACCTTTTTTCTTTTCAATCTGTAGGGATTGTGCTATACTATATAATTGTCAAAATACGTGATTTGTTGTCAATGAGAATGCTCTCCCAAGGAGGACTGCACACATGCCTGAAAATATCATGCCCGGCACGCTTGAGGGCGAAGTCGCCCGCCGCCGGACGTTTGCCATCATCTCCCACCCGGACGCCGGTAAGACGACGATGACCGAGAAGCTGCTGCTTTACTCGGGCGCCATCCGCACCGCCGGCTCCGTCAAGGCCCGCAAGAGCGACAAGCATGCCACCAGCGACTGGATGGAAATCGAGAAGCAGCGCGGCATCTCCGTCACTTCCTCTGCGATGCAGTTTGAGTTTGACGGCTTCCACATCAACATCCTCGATACCCCGGGCCACCAGGACTTCTCCGAGGACACCTATCGCGTGCTCGTCGCGGCGGACAGCGCCGTGATGATGATCGACGCCGCCAAGGGCGTCGAGGCGCAGACTATCAAGCTCTTCAAGGTCTGCCGCCTGCGCAATATTCCGATCTTCACCTTCGTCAACAAGATGGACCGCGCCGCGAAGGATCCCTTCTCCCTGATGGAAGAGCTCGAGCAGGTGCTCGGCATCCGCGCCGTTCCGGTCAATTGGCCCATCGGCACGGACGGCGATTTCAAGGGCGTCTATCATCGCGACACGAAGATGGTCGAGCTCTATGAGAGCGGCGACCACGGCAAGACCCGCGTCGAGAAGATGGACGTGCCGATCGACGATCCGAGCCTGCCGGAGCTGCTGGGCGATCGCCTCTATACCCGCCTGATGGACGAGATCGAGCTGCTGGACATGGCCGGCGACGAGTTTGATCTGGATCTGGTTCGCGCGGGCGAGCTGACGCCGATGTTCTTCGGCTCTGCAATCACCAACTTCGGCGTCGAGCCGTTCCTGACCCGCTTCCTGGAATACTCCACCCCGCCGGCCAGCCATGAGAGCGACGCTGGCGTGGTCGAGCCGACGGACGAGGAATTCTCCGGCTTCATCTTCAAGATTCAGGCGAACATGAACCCGGCGCATCGCGACCGTCTGGCGTTCATGCGCATCTGCTCCGGCACCTTTACGAAGGGTATGAACGTCTGGCACAGCGGCACAAACAAGATGATCCAGCTCAAGCAGCCGCAGCAGTTCATGGCTGACGAGCGCGGCGCAGTCGAGACCGCCTATCCGGGCGACATCATCGGCCTGTTCGATCCGGGCATCTTCCGCCTGGGCGACACGCTGTGCACCGGCAAGAAGCGCCGCTACGAGGGCATCCCGGTCTTCGCGCCGGAGTTCTTCGCGCGCTGCTCCTCCATCGACAGCCTGCGCCGCAAGCAGTTCGTCAAGGGCGTTGTACAGCTGGCGGACGAGGGCACGATCCAGACGTTCAAGCGTCCGGGCATCGGCTTTGAGGAGATCATCGTCGGCGTTGTCGGCGTGCTGCAGTTCGAGGTGCTTGAGCATCGCCTCAAGACCGAATACAACGCCGAGATCCGCCGCGAGCAGCTGAACTACCGCTACGTGCGCTGGGTCACCAAGACCCCGAAGCCCCTGGACAAGCTCAAGCTCTCCTCAACCTGCTCTCTGGCGCAGGACAGCCACGACCGCGACGTCATCCTCTTTGAAAACGAGTGGTCCATCCGCTGGGCGCTGGAAAACAACGAGGGGCTCGAGCTGGCCGAAACCGCTTCTCGTAACGCAGACTAACGGGGTACGCCGGGCTGCCGCCCGGACCCGCCTGAGGGATTTCATCCCTCAGACTCCCTTCTTCGCTTCGCGGCGCTCAGAACATTCTTTGGGATAGATAGAAAGAAGGCTTTCATTTTGGAAATCATTCGTGAGAATATCCGCAATATCGCCATCATCGCGCACGTTGACCACGGCAAGACCACGCTCGTCAACGAGATGCTCAAGCAGGGCGGCGTTTTCCGCGAGAACCAGCAGGTTGCCGACCGCGTCATGGACAGCAACGATCTGGAAAAGGAGCGCGGCATTACCATCCTCGCCAAGAATACCTCTGTGAGCTACAACGGCGTCAAGATCAACGTCGTGGACACCCCCGGCCACGCCGATTTCGGCGGCGAGGTCGAGCGCGTGCTCAAGATGGTCGACGGCGTGCTGCTGCTGATCGACTCCTTCGAGGGTCCGATGCCGCAGACCCGCTTCGTGCTCCAGCACGCCCTGGCGCTGGGCCTGCCGGTCATCATCGTGGTCAACAAGGTCGACCGTCCGGACGCGCGCTGCGACGAGGTCGTTTCCGAGGCCATCGATCTGATGATCGATCTGGACGCGGACGAGAGCCAGCTCGACACCCCGATCGTCTATGCCAGCGCCCGCGCCGGCACGGCGACGCTGGATCTTGCCAACCCGGGCGTCGATCTGCGCCCGCTCTTTGACACGATCCTGGAGTACATCCCGGCGCCGAAGGGCGATCCCGAGGGCCCGGCGCAGATGCTCATCTCCACGATCGACTATAACGAGTTCGTGGGCCGCATCGGCATCGGCCGCATCACCCGCGGCTCCATGAAGCTCAACACCATGAAGACCCGCTGCAACCTCGAGGACCCGGAGCTGCACGAGAACTTCCGCATGAGCGCGCTGTTCGCGTTCGACGGCCTCAAGCGCGTGCCGATCGAGGAAGCGTCCATGGGCGAGATCGTCGCGATCACCGGCGTTGAGGACATCATGATCGGCGACACCATCTGCGCAACCGACGCGGTCGAGCCGCTGCCGTTCGTCAAGATCACCGAACCGACGGTTGTGATGACCTTCTCCGTCAACGACAGCCCGTTCGCCGGCCGCGAAGGCACCTATGTCACCTCCCGCCATCTGCGCGCGCGCCTGATGCGCGAGCTGGAGACCGACGTCTCCCTGCGCGTGGAGGAGACCGAGTCGCCGGATGCGTTCCGCGTCAGCGGCCGCGGCGAGCTGCACCTGTCCGTGCTCATCGAAAACATGCGCCGTCAGGGCTACGAGTTCCAGGTGTCCAAGCCGGAGGTCCTCATCCAGTATGACGAGGCTGGCAACAAGATGGAGCCGATGGAAAAGATGGTCTGCGACGTGCCCAGCGAGTATGCGGGCGCGGTCATCGAGAAGATCGGCCGCCGCCGCGGCGTGATGGAGAACATGACCGGCATGGATCGCGTGCGTCTGGAGTTCACCGTGCCCAGCCGCGGTCTGTTCGGCTATCGCAGCGAGTTCATGACTGACACGCGCGGCGAGGGCGTCATGAGCTCCGTGTTCGATCACTACGAGCACTACAAGGGCGAGATTCCGCACCGCAACTGCGGCGCGCTGGTGTCCACGGAGACGGGCGAAGCGGTCATGTACGGCCTGTTCTATGCGCAGGATCGCGGCACGCTGTTCTACGGCCCGGGCACTGCGGTCTACACCGGCATGATCGTCGGCCAGAATGCGCGCACCGGCGACATCGACGTCAACGTCTGCCGTCAGAAGCATCTGACCTCCATCCGCAACGCTGCCGGCGCGGAAACCGCGATGAAGCTGACCTCCATGAAGTCGCTCACGCTCGAAGAATGTCTGGAGTTCATCGACGACGACGAGCTGCTGGAGATCACGCCGAAGAACCTGCGCATGCGCAAGCGCGTGCTCGAGGTCGAGATGCGCAAGAAGCTGGCCGCCAGGGCTAGAAGAGGAGAAGCCTGATCCGGCTGTCTCTTCACACAAGGGAGACGTTGGGCTGCCGCCCAAACCTGCTTGGGGACGCCGTCCCCAAACCCCTTCTTCGCTTCGCGCTGTTTAACGATGCATATTATCTGAGAATAGTGTGATCGGGCAGAAGGCCCTTGAAAACTTGCTTTCACGCAAATACAAACACGCTCTGAGGAAACTCGGAGCGTGTTTTTTGTATGAGGAATTCAGTCGAGGCGTTTAATCACGGTTTTATAGCGGAAATAGGCGTACAGCAGCATGAAGCTCCAGCCGATGGCGCAGGCCAGCGCGGCGCCCGAAAGACCGATGCGCGGCACGAGCATATACACCACAAGTGCACGGATCGAGATCTGAATAAATGTACCCACGAGTGTGGTTTTCATCTCGCCCATGCCGCGGAAAAAGCCCTGTATGCCGTTGGTCATGCCCGGCAGGATATAGAAAAACGCCATCAGTGAGAGATAATCCACACCCATGGACACCATCTCTGCGCTGTCCTGCGCAGCAAAGAGCAGCATCACCGGCCGCTTAACCAACTGGACAATCAGCAGAATCAGCACGCCGTACACAGCCTCCAGCCGCATGCCGGTGGCAAGCGTCTCCCGCACGCGCGCCTTATTCCCCGCGCCCCGATTCTGCGCAACGCAGGTCATCATCGCCGAAGAAATGCTCTGCTCGGGAATGCAGGCGAAATCGTCCACGCGATTGACCGCATTGAACGCCGCAATCATCGCAATGCCCTGCGCATTGATCACGCTCTGAATGACCACCTTGCCGATTGGCTGACAGGCCTGCTGCAGCGCCGTGATCGCGCCGCTGGCAATCGTCTCCCTGAGCAGCGCCCGATCGATGCGCATATCCGCTTTGCGCAGGCGAAGCAGCGGCACATGACGCCGGATATGCACAAAGCACAGCACACAGCTCACCGCCTGTGCGATCACTGTGGCTAGGCCGGCGCCCGCAACGCCCCAGCCAAACCCGATGATAAATACGGCGTCCAGGCAGCCGTTCATCACCGAGGACAGCGCCAGATACACGACCGGCGTACGCGCATCGCCCACGCTGCGCAGCGACGCGGAAAGCATGTTATACTGAAAGGTAAACAGGAATCCGACGAAGATAATTCGCAGATACTGCGTCGCCATATGAAGAATCTCTCTCGGGACGCGCATCAGCCTGAGAATCCCGCCCGAGAGGAGAATGCCGATTACAAACACGACCAGCGATGCCGCCGCGCCGAAGAGGATGGTCGTCGCAACCTCCCGGCGCAGCTTCTCCTCGTCGCCCGCGCCGAAGAACCGGCTCATGAGCACAGACGCACCGATGGACACACCCGACACGCCGAGGATGACGATGGTCATCACCGGATTGGCCGCCGCAACAGCCGCCAGCGCGCCTTCGCCGGCAAACTTGCCGACGATGATGGAATCCACCGCATTGTATGTGAGCTGAAAGATATTGCCCAGAATCAGCGGAAGCGCATAGGCAAGCAGATGCCGGGTAATGCTGCCCTGCGTCATCTTTCTCGTCCGCGGCATTTAAATCGCCTCCACGCCAAGCGCTTCGGCGATGCTTCTCAGCTCGCCAAGCGTCTTTTCCTCCACGGGAATGCCTTGCTCCATGCGCCGATGCATGGATTCGAATGCCTTTTCGCCGGGCGTATAGATGCGGCTTTCGCCCGGCAGCTTCTCGCTGCTTCGCAGCATCTGCAGATAACGGCTCATCTGCGCACGGATATCTTCCGGCTCGCCAAACATCCCCGGATCAAACGCCAGGAAGAAATGGCTCGTATGATCGCCGTGCGCACCCTGCATCTCGGGCGAGAGCAGGCCCTGCGCCAGCACGCCGGTCAGCGCCTCGACCATGATCGCAAGGCCGTAGCCCTTATGGCCGCTGTTCGTTTCGCCCGCGCCGCCCAGCGGCAGGATGCCGCCCATCTCGCCCGCGAGGATGGAGGCATTCATCTTTTCCGCATCGGTGCAGATTTCTCCCCGCGCGTCGATCGTCCAGCCCTCGGGCATCGGTTTTTCGCGCTTGGCATGCACCTCAACCTTGCCCAGCGTGACCACTGTCGTCGATGCGTCAAACCAAAAAGGATACGGATCCGCGGGCATGCAGAACGCGACCGGGTTGGTGCCCAGCATCATCTCCCGGCCAAATGTCGGCACCATGATCGGGCCGGTGTTGGTCATCGAGAACGCGCACAGTCCTTCCTTCGCCGCCATCAGCGGATAATAGCCCGCAATACCATAATGGGAGGAATTGCGCACGCTTGCGATGCCCACGCCCGTCTTTTTCGCTTTTTCGATCGCCAGATTCATGGCGCGCACGCCCGCAAGCTGGCCCATGGCAAAATGCGCATCCAGCAGCACAGAGACCGGCGTCTCGCGCACGGTTTCGATCTTCGCCGCCGTATTGACGCTGCCCGAAAGGATATTCTGATGATAATACATCATCCGCTGCGCGCCGTGGCTCTCGATGCCAAAGAGATCTGCAAGCATCAGCACGTCGGCGATCGCGACTGCATCCGCCGCAGCAAAACCCTCGCGTTCAAATACGCGCTCCATAAACGCGCGCAGCGCCTTTTCGGAGATAACGGTATCCATGAATCGTACCTCTTTCTTATCTTCTTCTGTACAGGTACAGCAGCTTGTTGATGCGGTCGCGATCGTCATAGCCTGCATCCGTCGCGATCAGCTGATAACGGTCAAAGCGCTCCTCCAGCGGCGCCCATGCCGTGAGCACATAATCCGGAATCGCCTCTTCGACATAGCGATCCAGCTCGGCAAACATCTCGTCATACTGTACATTCAGCCGGACAAAGTACTTCTGCTGCGGCAGCGTGCCCGTGGTCAGATACAGCCCATCGTCCAGATGGCTGTACTGCAAGACCGTCGCGCCCTCATGCACATAGGCCGCCAGCCGGGACTGCGCCAGTTCTTCTTTTTCCATGCCGCGCAGATACGTATTCGGGCTGAGAAACACTGCAACGGCGAGGGCCAGCACGCAGGAAACCGACGCAGCCAGACGCCTTGCCAGGCCGCTTTTCAGCCTGTCTGCAGGATTGGGCGCCGATGTGAATCCCACAAAGGCGAATATGCCCAGAACCAACGGGCTGTAGGGCCATGTGCGCCCAAGGAAGAACACCGCAGCAAACGCGCACAGCGCCATACTCAGCACAGCCAGGCGCAGCTGCAGGTTTTCCCGGCGATCTGCGAAAAACACCAGCAGACCAACACAGGCCAGAAGCACCCACAGTACATTACCTCGCACGGCATCCCAGACATCGCGCGCAACATCCATCAGCGTTCTCGTTTCGTCGCTATACAGGAAAACATTATTATGGACATAGGCCGTATAAAAATCGCCCAGCGCCCCATGCAGCGCAAAATACGCGCACCACGCGCCAATGGGCAGCAGCATGCCCGCAAGGAACACACCTGCGCTCTTAAGTGCGCGCGCAAAACCGCCTTCGCGCAGCGCGAGCACGCCCTCTTCGATGCACAGGCCCACGAACAAGCCGAGAATCGTGAACTTGATCGTCGCGACCATGCCGGCCATCAGGCCGCAGACAAAGAGCGCCTTTGGATCCATCGGTCCATCTTTCTCGCCATACTGCCCAAAGGCCAGATAGATCGCCGCCATCAGATAGGGCAGGCAGAATTCCTCTGCGCTGTCCCCGCGCGAAAACGCACTGCCAACCAGCACACATGCCCCGATCAGCACAGCATCGCAAGCAGAGGCCCATGCGCGCCTTCTGCGCATGCCTGCCCGGCATGCCATGTACAGCACCGCAGCAAAAGATAATACCTCCAGCACATACACGCCGAAGAAGCTGCTGTCCGATATGCATGCAGCGATCGCATGAATGAGATAGAGCGTCGGGCCCTTCTGCTCATAGATATCGCGATAGATCACGCCGCCTTCGCGCATCACGCGGCCCACGGTCAGCAGGCAGTTCGCATCGCCCCATACATTGATGGGATACAGCGGCGAGCACTGTGAGCACAGCAGCAGCAGCACGCCTGAAGCAATCAGGCAAAGCAGACCGATATACAGTTTTTCTCTGATCGAATTCTTGCCCATGCTCTCTCCCATTTCCGAATTATTCTTCCAGATATTCCCGGATCACCCGCAGGAACATATCGCCGTAACGGTCCATCTTTCTCTCGCCGACGCCGTCAACGCAGAGCATCTGTGCACGCGTTCTGGGGCATTTGACCGCCATATCGCGTATCGTCGCATTGGTGAAGATGATAAACGGCGGCACATGCTGCTCCTCTGCAATGCTGCGGCGCAGCCTGTTCAGGCGCTTGAGCAAGGCTTTGTCCACATTCGGTTTCGCCGTTACGCGGAGGCGCGGCGCAGGCGCAGCATCCCGATGTGCAATTGTCATGCGGATCGGCTCATCGCCCAGCAGCGCCTCTCTGGCGCGCGGACCAGCCTTGAGCAGCGGATACTGCCCGTCGGTGAGCTCGAGCACCTCATCGATGATCAGCTCGTCGATCATCAGTCGGATATTCTCCTCGCCCTCGGCCTTCAGGCTGCCGAATACGGTCAGCTTATCCAACTGGCGCTCACGGATACGCTCGCTTTGGCTGCCGGCGAGCACCTTGGCCGTCAGCGCCTTGCCATACTTGCCGCCCAGCGCCAGCACACAGGCGACGATCCTGCCCGCCTCGCGGGTCACGTCGCGCTCCTGCGCCGCCGTCATGCAGCCGGAGCAATTGCCGCAGCGCGGGTTCTCCGGCGTTTCGCCGAAATACGAGAGGATTTTCGTGCGCAGGCAGCCGCTCGTCGTCGCGTAATACGTCATCTGCTTGAGACGCTCCTTCGCGCGGTCAGTCACGATTTTCTGCGTTTCGGCGTCCAGCTGCATATTCTCCTGGGCGTGGTCGATCAGAAACGTATTGAGATGGACGTCGGAGGGCTGATAGAGCAGGCAGCACACGGCGTCCTCGCCATCTCTGCCCGCGCGGCCCGCCTCCTGATAGTAGCTCTCCAGATCCTTGGGCATGTTATAGTGGACGACAAACGACACATTGGACTTATCGATGCCCATGCCGAATGCGTTGGTCGCCACGATTACCGGCGCGCGATCTGAGACAAAATCCTCCTGCGCGCTCATGCGCTCCTCATCGCCCATGCCCGCATGATAACCCACAGCGTCGATCCTGTTTTGCACGAGCATGCCCGTCACTTCCTCCACGCCCTTGCGCGTGCCGCAGTAGACGATGCCGCTCTTGCCTTGCTGCTCCTTAAGAAATCGCAACAGCGCCAGATCGCGGTTGCCCTCGCGGCGCACTTCAAAGAACAGATTCGGCCGGTCAAAGCCCGTGGTGACAGCATACGGCTGCCTGAGCTCAAGCAGGCGCATGATATCCTTTTTGACAGATTCCGTCGCTGTCGCGGTGAATGCGCTCACCCTCGGCCGCCTGGGCAGCTGCGCAATAAACGGCGCGATATCCAGATAGCCGGGGCGGAAATCCTGTCCCCACTGGCTGACGCAGTGCGCCTCATCGACGACGACCTGCGCGATATCCGCCTGCATAGCAAAATCCAGAAAGCTGCGGGTCAGCAGCCTTTCCGGCGCGACATAGATGATCTTATATACGCCGCGCTTTGCGTTATCCAGCGCGAGCATATACTGGCGGCTCGTCAGCGAGGAATTGAGATACGCTGCGCGCACGCCATTTTGCAAAAGCGAACTGACCTGATCGCGCATAAGCGAGATCAGCGGGGAGACAACCAGCGTGATCCCCTCCAGCACCAGCGCCGGGATCTGATAGCACATCGATTTGCCCGCGCCCGTGGGCATGACCGCCATCACATCGCGGCCGCTGAGAATCGCTGAAACGACGCTCTCCTGCCCCGGACGGAAGCTGTCATAGCCGAACACATCCGATAGCGTCCTGCGCGCCGCCTGCATTGCCGTCATCCCGTTCTTCTCCTTTGCATAGCCATACAGTTTATTATATCGCCCGATACAAAGCAGCGTCAAGCATAAGCGCCCCTTTTCATGCGCAGGATACGTTTACAGGAGGTGCTTCTATGAATCTCTATCCCAATCTCTACGCACTGCTGGAATCCAACTCCAACGCCCGCCGTCTCTTCTCCTCTGCCCCGCCGCTTGTGCGCCGTCAGCTTCTCGTCCGCCAGGGCCAGATCCGCTCCGTCGCCGCGCTGGATGCGGCGATCAACGCGATGCGGGAGTAAGGGAACGCTGGGCTGCCGCCCAGACCCGCTCGGGGACATCATCCCCGAACCCCTTCTTCGCTTCGCAGCGGCTTCAAGCAATTGATCATGGCAAACTACGTTCGCCTGCGAATCAGGGAGGAGCAGAGCCCCTCCCCTACAGAAAAATGCTTCGATTCTCAAATCAGCTCATACAGCCCCGAAGTCGAAGCGCAAAAGCACAGATGCGACTTGATCGCACGCGTGCACCAACGGCGGAACTTAGGTCCACCCGCTCGCTTATACCTCCCCGGCGTTCCGAGGAGGGTATGGGAGTCCAGAGGGAGCTAGGGCGGGCGACGGAACGCCCCCCTACTCCCTCTGGCCCCAGCGGAGCGCGTAACCCGCCGCAGGCAAAAACAGTCTTCTCAAACATAAAAGAAGCGCCACAATCGTGACGCTTCTTTGCTTTGCAATTACTTCGCGAATTCCGTGCAGCGGGTCTCGCGGATGACATTGACCTTGATCTGGCCCGGATACTCCAGCTCGTTCTCGATGCGCTTGGCGATCTCGCGGGCGAGCACGGTCGTGCCCTCGTCGGAGATATCCTCCGGCTTGACCATGATGCGAACCTCGCGGCCGGACTGGATCGCGAACGACTTCTCGACGCCCTGGAAGCTGCAGGAGATCTCCTCGAGCTTCTCCAGACGGCGGATGTAATTCTCGATGGACTCGCGGCGCGCACCCGGACGGGCGGCGGAAATCGCGTCGGCAGCCTGCACCAGCACAGCCTCAACCGTCAGCGGCTCGATGTCGTTGTGGTGCGCAGCGATGCAGTGGATGACCTCCGGGGACTCGTGGTAACGCTTGCACATCTCCACGCCCAGCTCGACGTGCGTGCCCTCAAGCTCGTGGTCGACAGCCTTGCCGATGTCATGCAGCAGGCCGGCACGCTTGGCCAGCGTCACATCCGCGCCCAGTTCGGCGGCCATCAGGCCGGCCAGATGGGACACCTCGATGGAGTGCTTGAGCACGTTCTGGCCGTAGCTCGTGCGATAGCGCATGCGGCCCAGGAGCTTGACCAGCTCGTGGTGGATGCCGTGCATGTTGGTCTCAAAGATCGCCTGCTCGCCGGTCTCGCGGATCTGGTTGTCCACCTCGCGGCGGGCCTTCTCAACCATTTCCTCGATGCGGGCCGGATGGATACGGCCGTCGGCGATGAGCTTCTCCAGCGCGATGCGCGCGATCTCACGGCGAACCGGATCGAACGCGGAGACGATAACCGCCTCGGGCGTGTCGTCGATGATCAGGTCGACGCCGGTCGCGGTTTCCAGCGTGCGGATGTTGCGGCCCTCGCGGCCGATGATGCGGCCCTTCATGTCCTCATTGGGCAGGGAGACCACGGAGACGGTCGTCTCGGCGACGTGATCGGAAGCGCAGCGCTGAATCGCCATCGCGATAATGTTGCGCGCCTTCTTCTCGGCGTCGTTCTTGGCGTTCTGCTCGATCTCGCGGACGAGCACGCCGGCGTCGTGGAACGCTTCTTTCTGAATGCGCTGGACAATCATGTCCTTCGCCTCATCCTGCGTCATCTTCGCCACGCGCTCGAGCTCCACGCGGCGCTTCTCTTCGAGTTCCTTCATGGCCTGCTCGGCGGTTTCCGCCGCGGCCTTCTGGCGGGCGGCGTATTCCTGAGCCTCCTGAGTCAGGCGGTCCAGCTCATACTGCTTGCGCTCGAGCGTCGTCTCGCGCGCGTCCAGGTTATCAGCCTTCTTGTCCAGGGTCTCTTCGCGCTGGGCCAGACGGCGCTCGCTGCGCTGCACCTCGGCGCGGCGGTCACGAACCTCGCGGTCCAGTTCGTTCTTGAGGCGGATGACCTCTTCCTTCGCCTCGAGGATGCTCTCCTTTTTCTTCTCCTCTGCACGGCGCTGCGCGTCGTCAAGCAGATTGCGGGCATACTCCTCGGTGCGGCCAATCTTCTTTTCCTGAATGTTCTTGCGGTAGATATAGCCAATTGCCAAGCCGACAAGCAGGGCAATCAGTGCGCACAAAATCGAAACAAAAATCGCCAACCAGTCTCACACTCCTTTTTGACATACTCTCTTAAATCTCAATCAAGCGGTCAAAAGTGTGAAGGGTTGACGATACGGCCATCACATTGGCACACAAAACAAACCGGACATACGGCAACAGCCGCCTCGCGGGCATACTCAGTCCCCCGCAGGCACGCAAAACCGGCATACCGCCGACTGCACTGGCGACCCTGCGCTGCAAACCCCGAAACTCTGCGCCCAAAAACCGGGGCATTGCAGAAAGATTTACATAATAAAAAGTCGCCGTCCGAATATGAAATTTCATGTATCAAACGGGCAGAAACCCCGTTGTATGCTCTGGCGCGCGCACAGCCCTGCACACGCTTTCACTTTGACTGATTCTATTTTAACGGCGAATACCCCGCATGTCAAGACCATCTGACATTCATATAGAATTTTTGTGACAAACTTTCGAATTTCCCGATGGATTTAGACGCGAAAAGGGCTCCAGCACAAGCTGAAGCCCTTTGATATTTGTAATATTAGTCCTCGTCGTCCGCGAGATCGGCCTTGTGCGCCTCGATGATCTTCGCAGCGATGACCTGCGGCACTTCCTCATAGCGCTCGAAGGTCATCTTGTAGAAGCCCTTCGCCTGCGTCATGGAGCGCAGATCGGTCGCGTACTTGAACATCTCAGCCTGCGGCACTTCGGCGATGATGAGCTGCTTGCCATCGACCGGCTCCATGCCCAGGATGCGGCCGCGGCGCTTGTTCATGTCGCCCATGATGTCGCCCATGTACTCGTCCGGCACGGTGACTTCCACGTGCATGATCGGCTCAAGCAGGACCGGAGACGCGTTGATGCACTGCTTGTAAGCGATGCGCGCAGCGGTCTTGAACGCCATTTCGGAGGAGTCGACCGGATGGTAGGAACCATCGTAGAGCTTGGCATGCAGGCCCGTCATCGGGAAGCCAGCCAGAACGCCCTTGACGAGGTTGTCGCGCAGGCCCTTCTCAACGGACGGGATGAAGTTGCGCGGAACCGCGCCGCCGACGACGGCGTCTTCGAACTCGAACTCGACGCCCGGCTCGGCCGGAGAGAACTCGACCCAGATATCGCCGAACTGGCCATGACCGCCGGACTGCTTCTTGTGGCGGCCCTGAACCTTGATGGTCTTGCGGATGGACTCGCGATAGGCGATCTTGGGATCCTTGAACACAGCGTCAGCGCCGAACTTGGAGAGCAGCTTCTGGCGGATGATTTCCAGCTCCAGTTCGCCCTGGCCGCTGATGAGGGTCTCGGTGGTCATCGGGTCCTTGGCCACGACGACGTCCGGCATTTCTTCGACCAGACGGCTGAGGCCGGAGAAGACCTTATCTTCCTCGCCCGCCTTCTTGGCATAGACGGCCATGGAGATCTGCGGAGCCGGGAACTCGATGTTGTCGTACTGAACGACCTTGCCGATCTCGCACAGGCTGTCGCCGGTGGATGTATACTGCAGCTTGGAGAGGGCGCCGATGTCGCCCGCGCACAGCATGCCGACCGGAATCTGCTTCTTGCCGCGGATCATGAACAGGCCGGCAGCCTTCTCAGGCTTATCGGCATTCGCGTTGAACAGCGGGGTGGCCGGGGTGAGCACGCCGGAGATAACCTTGATCAGGGACAGCTTGCCGACGAACGGGTCGGCGATGGTCTTGAAGACCTGCGCGGTGAAGCTCTCGGACATGTCCGCATGGCGGATATGCATGGACTTGGTCTTCGGGTTGATGCCGTGATAGGTGTGCTCCATCGGGGAGGGCATGTACATCGCCAGCTCGTAGAGCAGCGGACGCACGCCGATGCCGTTGAGGGAGGAAACCGGAACGACGGGCACGATGGAGCCCTCGTAGATGCCGGCGGACAGGCCGCGCAGCATGTCGGCCTCGGCGAGACGGCCTTCGTCGAAGAACTTCTCCATCAGATCCTCGCTGGTGGAGGCGGCGGCCTCGTGGCAGGCCTCGATGGCCTCTTCAACGAGCGCTTCCATTTCGGCCGGGATCGGCACTTCCTTGCGGTCCTTGCCGGCGCCCATGAAGGCCTTGCCGGTCAGAACGTCCACAACGCCCTTGAAATCAGCGCCTTCGCCGATGGGCAGGACGGTCGGGATGATGCAGTGGCCATAGGTGGCGCGCAGGTCATCCAGAACCTTGCGGTAATCAATATGCTCGCGATCGACCTGCGTCACGACGATCATACGGGCGACGCCGCGCTTGCCGGTCGCGTTCCATGCTTTCTCAAAGCCGGTGGACAGGCCGGTCACAGCGCTCATCACCAGCGCAGCGCCTTCCACAGCGGCCAGCGGGCCGGGCATTTCGCCCGCGAAATCGAAGTAGCCGGGGACGTCAATGATATTGAGCTTCTTGCCGTGGATTTCGATGGGCGCCACGGACGCACTGATGGAGATATGGCGCTTGATCTCTTCCGGATCCCAGTCGCTGACGGTGTTGCCATCTTCGACACGGCCCTGGCGGTCGATGACGCCGGCTGCGTAGAGCATCGACTCGACCAAAGTGGTCTTGCCCTCAGAGCCGTGTCCCAATACCGCGATGTTGCGGATATCCTTTACCATGTAGTCCTTCATAAGTTGCGCCTCCTTGATAGCCGCTGCTTTGCGGCGATATTGTGAATGTTTTGACAGCAGTTTATCGTCCTCTGCCGCCATCTGACATTCATTATATCAGATTGAATGAAAATTGAAAAGCGGTTTTGTCGATTTTTCTTCGCCTCAGAGGTGTATTTTGCATTAAATTCATGAAGAACACGCAACAAATTCACTGTTTCCCCTTGATTTTGACGAGCTTCGAGAGAATGAGCAGGATATGATGCAAAAATGCGCTCCCCTTTCGGGGAGCGCATGAAGCAAACTTATTCTGCTTTTTCAAACGGAAAAACAAGATCGTTCTGCCGGCGGATTTCATCCATAATCGCCATCACCGCCACGGACTGCTCCGGCGTAATGACGCTGCTTTGCGTCTTTCCTGCCTCCACGCAGGCCATCGCCTCGCGGATCTCATACTCAAAGCCGTTGATTTCAAACGGACGAGAAAGCTCATACGGCTCCTTTCCGTCCACGCAGACGATGACGCGCTGCGGATTCTTGAAATCCGGGATATCGATATGACCCTTCGTGCCATACACGCCGCCTACGAGCGGCATGTTTGCGCCGATCGCCGTGATCAGCTGCGCCACAGCATTGCCCTTTCGCAGGGTGATCGCATCGATGGCGTCCGTGCCCACGCTGTTCATGATCAGATTGCTCTGGATGCTGTCAAATTCATACCCCAGCATCATGCAGGCAAAGCCGATGGCATATACGCCGATATCCAGCAGCGTGCCGCCCGCCTGCGCCGGATCAAACTTGCGTGCCTCACGCGCGGTGGTATAGCCGTACTGCGCGGTCACAGCACGGATCTCACCGATCTCGCCGGAGGCAATCACGCGCTCGACGTCGCGATAGACCGGGCAGAGCTTCGTCCAGAAGGCTTCCATCACGAAAACGCCCTTTTCCCGCGCCAGATCAAAGATTTCCTTTGCCTGCTCGCTATCTGTGGTGAAGCTCTTTTCGCACAGCACATGCTTGCCGTTTTCGATCATCAGCTTCATGCCTTCGTAATGCGCATTGTGCGGCGTGCCGATATAGACGATATCCACATCCGGATCCTGCGCAAGCGCCAGCGCGCCCACGTGGCGAACCGGAATATCATACTGATTCGCAAACGCATCGGCGCTTTCCTGCGTGCGCGAGGCTACGGCATGGATATGCACATCATCCATCTTTTTTGCAGTTTCCGCAAAATTTTTGGCGATCACGCCCGTGGAAAGAATACCCCAGTTCATTGTCCTTCTCCTTTGTTTCTGATTCT
>SVGO01000025.1 GCA_015056305.1 Clostridiales bacterium
CGATTCTCCAGCTTCGGCTTGAGCATGAGCACCTCGCGGCCGCGCTCTCTGTAATTATACTGCACCATGACCGCATTGGCCGTCTTGCTCGAGCCCATCGCACCATAACGGAAATACAGCTTCGCCATTCTTCTGTCTCCTTATCGCCGCTATCGGCGTTATTTGCATCCCTGTTATTATATCTGTTTGCCCATCCAATTGCAAGGGCGTTTCTGCAGCCAGGCAAACGAAAAGGCGCATGTCAGCACATGCGCCATAGCATCCGTCCTGTTATTCCGTTTCAAAGCGCGCCTTCATATACGCTTTGACGACTTCCAGACACTTTTCCTCCGGCATATGACCGGTATTCAAACACAGATCATACAGCGCAGCATCGTGCCACAGGCGGCCGGTAAAATACTTATAATAATCTGCGCGGCGCTTGTCGATCTTCTTGATCTTCTTTTCCGCCTCTTCCAGATTAAGCCCATCCATTTGCATCACGCGGCGCACGCAGTCCACCACAGGCGCGGTCACAAAGACATTGATCACGTTTTCCCTGCCGCGCAGGATATAGTTGGCGCAGCGGCCGACGATCACACAGTTGCGCGTCGCGGCGAGCTCGCGAATGATCTTGGCCTGATACCGGAATAGATTCTCATTGGAGATAAAGTCCTCGCTGTCCGGCGGGATCACTTCGCCCGTGTACATTTCCTTGGCAATGCGGAACAGCGGCATGCGCTGCTTGGTCTCGTCCGCCTGTCGGAACAGCTCCTCGCTGATTCCGCTGTCATCGGAAGCGATGCGCAGAATCTCGCGATCATAGAACTCATAGCCGAGCTCCTTGGCCAGCATCCGCCCCATCTTTCTGCCGCCGCTGCCATAACTGCGCGCAATCGTAATCACATGGTTATTCATTCTGATCCCTCCCGCCTGCTTCAAGTGATAGTCGGAATATCTTCACTTAAATTATATCAAATTCTTGGGCAAAATCAACAGATCTTTTGTGATTCCCACGTCACATCGTTCGTGTTTTCAGGCTGCACCCTCTCCCAGTACTCAGACCGCATTTTGCGGCGCACCGTCCAGAAATGCACGCACGTTTGCTACGGCGATATCACGCAGGCGCTCCTTGGTCTGCCGGGGTGCCCAGGCCACATGCGGCGTGATGATCGTATGCGGCGCATGCAGCAGCGGATTGCCTTCTGCCGGCGGCTCCGTGCTCAGCACGTCCGCCATATAGCAGGATACCTTGCCGCTTTCAAGCGCCTGCGCCATGGCATATTCATCCACCAATGGGCCGCGGGCCGTGTTGATCACCCGCACGCCATCCTTCATCGCTGCAAGGGCGTCCTTTCCGATGATTCCCCGCGTCTTTTCCGTCAGAGGACAATGGAGCGAAATCACATCGCTTCTGTCAAGCAGATCGTGAAGCGGCACAAATTCCACATCCGCAAAACCTTCTTTGGGCGTGCGCGTATGGGCAAGCACGCGCATACCCAAGCCTGCCGCCGCGCGCGCCACCGCTTGTCCGATGCTGCCAAAGCCGATGATGCCCATCGTCTTTCCGGCGATTTCCTGTGCATCGGCAGCAAAGAAACAGAAATCCGGGCTCGAGCTCCATCCGCCGCGCTTGACCGCCGCATCGTATTCATGCACGCAGCTCATAGACGCAAGCAGCAGCGCCATCGTATGCTGTGCGACAGCCTGTGTGGAATACGCCGGAACGTTGGTCACGATGATCCCACGTTCATGCGCCGCCTCGATATCCACAACGTTATAACCCGTCGCCAGCACGCCGATATAGCGCAGATCCGGGCAGGCGTCCATCACTTCGCGCGTGATCTTCGTCTTGTTGGTCAGCACAATCGGCGCATCGCCGATACGGACGGCGACCATGTCCTGCGGCGTTCTGTCATAATAGGCAATCTCACCCAGCGCATCCAGCGGCGCGCTGTCCACACCCCCGGAAAAGAGCGTATATCCATCAAGCACAACGACTTGCATCGCCTGTCATCCTTTCATTGTCTCTTCTTTATACTTCATCGTTTCCATTATACGCCGTCCCTGCCATGCTTTCAAGCGCGGCGCAGCGTTGACTTTTCATGTGTAACCTGTTATACTGACAGTACCATGTCAAATCAGGCATGTTTTCATGTGCCGTTTGACCATCGAATGCCATCAAGCTTCTGAACGGAGGTCTGTGATATGAAGCGTTTTCTTCTTCTTTTTGTCTGCGCGGTCATGACATCTTCGCTGGCAATCGCCGAATCCCTGCCCGGCACAACGGCCGAGCCCGTGGTATTCACGCCGCAGACCGTCGCTGCGAATACCGAAGGCGCGCCCAAGCTCGACTTTGATCTGCTCACGCCGGACAATCCCGCCGCGACGCCGGTAGCCGTCGATCCCATCGACAAGCCGACGCCGACCCCGGCGCCCACGCCCAACTTCGTCTATGAAACCTACGACAACCCGACGATGGGCGTCTCCTTCTCCATCCCCTACACCTGGCTCCTCAACCCGAACACCAATCACGCCACGACGGTACAGTTCGTTGAGCCCAAGAATGAGATGATGGAGCCGGATGGCTACCAGACCCGCATCACCATCGAAAAATACAATATGGGTCTGCAGCAGACCGCATCCGACGCACGCAGCCGCCTGGAATCCGTGCTTGAGGAAATTGCGCCCAGCTTCACCACCTTTACCCCCGGCAATATCGACTCCGGTGATTTCGGCGATGGCAAGGGCTACTACTGCTACTACCGCGCGGAATACAACGACGGCGCGAAAAACTACGAGATGAACGGCCGCGTGATCGTCGTCGCACATGAAAAGGCGCTCTATCAGATCCGCCTGACTACCCCGCGCAACTGGTATTCCTACTACAACTACCTCTGGCGCAAGGTACGTTCCACAATCAACTTCCAGTAAGATACTTCAACACCGCAACGCAGAGGCTTTGCGGTGTTATTTTTTGGACAATAGGGGGATAAAGGTAATTAAGGCTTAAAACCGCCGCGAAGCGTAAATGGGGTCAAGGGGCGAAGTCCCTTGTCAGGGGCTTGGGGATGAAATCCCCAACGTA
Organism: Clostridiales bacterium; assembly: GCA_015056305.1. Taxonomy (GTDB): domain Bacteria; phylum Bacillota; class Clostridia; order Christensenellales; family Aristaeellaceae; genus Ventricola. The sequence continues at coordinate 3,068 of SVGO01000025.1, forward strand.
GCCCATTGAAAAGGAAAAAAGCAAGAATCTCAGAGGAGCCGTCAGGCGACAATTGAGATTCCGATACCGTTTCGAAAGAATCTCGGCAATTATCGCAATGATTCTATCGAAGTATGGCGGAGTCGTAATTGTCGCCTTCGGCTCCGCTCCGACTCTTCTTGTTGGGCGCTTCGCGCATGGGGACGTTGGGCTGCCGCCCAAACCCGCCCGGGGATTTCATCCCCAGACCCCTTCTTCGCTTCGCGGCGCTCTTTCGCAGCTTAATATCCCTTTTGCACGCAAAAAAGCCGGTCAAACGACCGGCTTTTATATGATTCAATTACTTGCGGCGCATGTAGGCCGGGATACCGTCCATGAAGGAACGCGGCGCACGCTGCTCGTCAGCAGCCGGGCGCTCCTGCTCGACCGGCTGGGCCGGCATTTCCGGCATCGCCGCGAACGGAGAAACGCGCTGGCCGCCCGCATTCTCATTCAGGAAAGCGGGAACCTCCGGCTCAGCCGGATTGGGCGTGAAGCCGGCCACCGGGGTGTACGCGGCGTCATAGCGGCCATAGCGGCCCGCGGCCGGAGCCTGATACGCGGCAGCGCCATAGCTCTGCGGCACGTACGCAGCCTGACTCGGCAGGGACGCCGGACGCTCCGCGCTGGAAGCGCGCGGCGGGAACGGCACCTTCTCGAAGCCGGTCGCGATAACGGTGATATGCACCTCGTCCTCGAGCGTATCATCGATGCTCGCACCGAAGATGATGTTCGCCTCGCTGTCCGCAGCGGCGGTGATCATCTCGACGGCGTCGTTGATGTCCACGATGGAGCAGTCGGAGTTGCAGGTGACATTGATGAGCACAGCGCGCGCGCCGTCAATGCTCGTCTCCAGCATCGGAGAAGAGATCGCATTCTGCGCGGCGTCGGCCATGGCCTTCTCGCCCTTGCCCACGCCGATGCCCAGATGCGCCATACCGCCGGACTCCATCACGGCCTTGACGTCCGCGAAGTCCAGGTTGATGATACCGGTCTGAGAGATCAGATCGGAGATGCCCTGAATGCCCTGACGCAGCACGTCATCAGCAAAGTTGAACGCACCCTTGAAGGAAGTGCCCTTCGGGCAAACCTGCAGCAGGCGCTCGTTGGGAATCACAACCAGGGTATCCACGCGCTGCTTGAGCTCGTCGATGCCGTTTTCGGCCTTGCGCATACGGGTCTTGCCCTCAAAGGCGAACGGCTTGGTCACCACAGCGACAGTCAGGATTCCCATGTCGCGGGCAATCTCGGCCACCACAGGCGCAGCGCCCGTGCCGGTGCCGCCGCCCATGCCGGCGGTCACGAACACCAGATCCGCACCCTTGAGCGCATTGGCGATCTCCTCACGGCTCTCCTCAGCGGCCTTCTTGCCGATCTCCGGCGTAGCGCCGGCGCCCAGCCCCTTGGTCAGCTTCTCGCCGATCTGGATCATGGTGGCGGCCCTGCTGGTGCGCAGCGCCTGCACATCGGTATTCACGGCGATGAAATCCACGCCGGTCACGCCGCAGTCAACCATGCGGTTGAGCGCGTTTCCGCCGCCGCCGCCGCAGCCCACGACCTTAATGGAAGCTGCCGGACGCTCGTCCATTTCAATTTCAAACACAGGAAAATCCCCCTTTTGTTATGTAAGCCTTCAAAACAATGCTTTTGCCTCGGCTGCAGCCGATCAAGACTTACTGAAGTTTTTCGGTAATGCCACCAGCAGCCTGCTGGTTTGTTTTGATCAATCACCCAAATTCACGCTTAACGGCGGAAAATGCGCTTGATGCGGTCAAACAGACTCTCGTCCTGTTCTTCCATCTCGATGGTATTGTACACCAGTTCAAGCAGACCGCTGCCGCTGGCAAAGATCTGCGCCGGCTTGAGTTTGACCGTCTTGGCCGCCGCTTCGCGCACATTGCGGGAGAGCTTGCTCGCCGCATAGACCCTCGAGCCCGCCATCGGCATCAGGCCGCCGCCGGTGAAATAGATGTTGGACCAGTTGCCCAGGCGGATGCCGCTCTTCTTGATGGCCTCGTCGATCATCTCCAGCATCTCGTCCACGCGCGCGTCGATCATCATGCTGATCTGATCGCCGTCAAAGCTTTCGGTCTGTCCGTTCTCGCCCTGAATCTCAATCTGCGTATTCTTGGGCGCGTTGAACGTGTAAGCACGCTTGATCTTCTCGCACATGTCAAACGGCTTTTCCAGGCCGTAAGCCAGATCCAGCGTGATATGCGCGCCGCCAACCGGCAGCACCTTCTGCCAGATCAGCGCATCGCCCTCAACTGCCATCACCTCGGTGGACAGATAGCCGACGTCCACCAGGATCGCCGTATGGTCGCGCTCCTCGAACGGAATCATCTGCATGGCCTCGCCCACAGAGGTGGAGAAGAAGCCCTTGACCTCGATACCCAGCTCGCGCAGGCGATCGGTCACGTCGTTGACGAAGAACTGATCTGCCAGCACAAAGCCAATCATGCCCTCAAGCGTAGCGCCCTTCTGATCGACAGGCTCGAGCGTCTTCTGCCCGCCGTCCACCTTGAACCAGGCGGGACTGCGGTGAATGATCACACCGGTGGGACGATCGAGCATCTCCGTGGCCTGACGCTGAAGCTTTTCAACATCTGCGCTGGTCACCTTTGGGTCCGCGCCCTGAAGGGTCACGCTCGATTCAATCACATAGACGCGAACGAACTCGCCCGGCACGCCCACATACACTTCCTTGATGTGCGTGCCCACTTTATTCTCCGCCGTCTCAATCGCACTGGCAATCGCATCGGTCACATCGCCGGGAGCGTTCCACTCCCCATTCATGAAACCATCATACTGCGCCATGCCGGCGGAGGTGATGGTCACCTTCTGATACGCGCTCTCCTCTGCAAGCAATACCAGCACCTTGGACGTGCCAAAGTCCAGAACCGCTGTCGCTTTTTTCATCATACGATCTCATGCTCCTGTCTGCCCGCATGTAAATTCGCCCGAATGGGCGCAAAATATCATCTGATTTGCTATTATTATGCGAGTTTATTGTAACCGATTATGCCCGTTCTTTCAAGCCACTTGAGCAAATTTTGTCCAATTTCTGTCCAATTTCTGCCGCGCGCTCAGGGCTCCGGCGTGGCGGGCGGCCCGATGGTCGGGGTCGCGGTTGGCACCGGCGTGACCGTCGGCAGCGCCGCAGGAATGTAATGCGCATTGTATCCGTTGGATACGTCGATCTTCGCGCCCATCAGATCGCCCGCTTCCTTGCGCATGGAGAGCACCTCCCGCGCAATGAGCAGCTTGGTTCGCATCGATGACGTATCGCCCAGCACAATTTTGGCGCCCTCTGAAGTGATGATATACATGTTTTCCGTGTTCTTGATATTGAGTTCGGACGTACGCCCCAGCATGTTGATCGTATCCAGCTCCTCCAGGACGAGCTTCATCGCCTCCAACTGACCCCTGTCGTGCACAGGCAGCTCCGCACCCACGGTAATGCGTGAATTGGGCTCAATGGTAAATCCAGCGACCTTCGGGCCTGCCACGCCCGTGGGATATGCGCTGCCGGCGCACTCAAGCACCATGCCCGCCATATCCAGCACATAATAGTAACCCAGATCATAGACGGCCGCCATGCCCAGGCGCTCGTTGATGCGCAGGGTCAGCGTGCCGCGATAATCGAAGTCATGTCCGATATACTCGATGTAGCGGTTCTGCTCCAGGTTCCGCCTGAGCTGGGAAGACGAAATGCTCAGCAGATTGTCGCCGATTTCCACGCCGCTCTGCGTGACGACCTCCTCGCGCAGCAGATTGCGGTTGCCCACCACCATCACATCCCGAATCACAAAGACCCGGGAACAGGCCAAGACGATGAGCGCCGCCAGCGCGGCAACCACCACAATGGTCATCGTCAGGGTCTGCTTTGCCGCTTTTTTCCGTTTCTTATGTCCCACGTCCGTTTTCCTTTCTTGTCGATATGGCGCGTCCGTTTTCGCGCGATACATTCAGCAAAATGCCCACCGCAGCCATGATCATGGTCATCGACGTGCCGCCCGCGCTGAAAAACGGCAGCGGCAATCCCGTCGTGGGCATGATGCCCGTGACCACGCCCATATTGATGAACGCCTGCAGCCCGATCATCGATGTGATGCCGCTGGCAAGCAGGCAGCCGTAGCGATCCCTGCAGGAAAGCGCCACACGCAGCCCGGCAAAGACAAACGCACAAAAGAGCATCACCACCGCCGTGCATCCCACGAGCCCGAAATCCTCACCGATGATGGCAAATATGAAATCCGATTCCGGATAGGGCAGGTACGCAAATTTCTGTCTGCCCTGTCCCAGCCCCATGCCGAACAGTCCGCCGGAACCCAGCGCAATCAGCGACTGCGAAAGCTGATACCCCTCGTCGCTCATTTTGGCAAAGGGATCACGGAAGGAGAGCAGCCTTTCCCGGCGATACGGCGCGCTCCACGCATAAAACGCGCCCAGACAAAACCCGCATACGCCCAGGAACGCCATATGCCGCTTACGCAGCCCGGCGCTAAACAGCATCAGCAGCGCGCAAATGAGAATGCTGCCGCCAGTCGAGAGATTGGGCTGCTCCAGAATGAGCAGGAACATGATACCCGGCACGATCAGCAGCGGCACAACGCCGGCAAAAAAACGATGAATCTCCTCGCCCCTTCTGTCCAGCGCGCCGGCCATGAAGATCACCATCGCATACTTGGCAAACTCCGAAGGCTGCATACTCATGCCCAGCACATTCAGCCAGCGCCGCGAGCCGTTGATGCTCACGCCGATGCCGGGAATGATCACCAGAATCAGCAGCGCCGCACTGACTCCCAGCAGGGTCAGCATCACGCGCGGCTGTCTGTATACCCTGTAGGGCACATGAGAAAGAAACACGCAGGCCGCCGCGCCCAGCGCGACGCCGACAAGCTGCTTTTTGACAGCGGAAAGCGGATCACCGCTCGCCGTCCGCTGATAATATGTCGCGCTGAAGAGCGTGATCAGTCCCAGGATGATCAGCAGAACCATCAGCAGAACAACCGTCTTGTCGCATGTGCGCCGCGCGCGTCTTTCCATCGCAAAGCCTCCTCCGATACTCCATCTTCACCGCTCCCCACAAAAGAGGGCTTGTTTCGTATCTTTGGCAGCCATTTGCATGATTAGAGGTTCATGACCTTTTCCTTAAAAATCCGGCCCCTGTCCTCAAAATCCTTGAACATATCAAAGCTCGCGCACGCCGGAGAAAGCAGCACGCAGCCGCCTTCCAGGGCCTTCTCGCGGCACAGAGCGATGCAGCGGTCAAAGTCATGATCCGCCTCAGAGATCGCCTTATAGCCCACTTTTTCAAGCGATGCGCGGATCTGCGCCGCAGTATCGCCGACGAGCACGCAATGCGCAATCTGCGGCGCAGCCGCAATCGCCTCCGCCAACGGATCAAAGGACGTGCCCTTGTCGCTGCCGCCGAGGATCAGTACGGTCGGCCTGGTCATCGTGGCGATCGCCTTGAGCGTCGAGTCAACATTCGTTCCCTTGGAGTCGTTGATCCAGGTCACGCCGCCCAGCACGCGCACAGTTTCAATGCGGTGCTCCACGCCGCGGAACGTGCGCAGCACCGGCGCCATCAGCTCCGGCGCGACGCCCATCGCGCCCGCGATCGCAACCGCCGCCAGCGCGTTTTCCAGATTATGCGGGCCGGGAATGAACACCTCATCCACGCGGCAGATTGCCTTCGCCTCGCCCTCGAGGTTCAGCATGATCACGCCGTCGCGGACGTCCGCGCCGCAGGGCACCTGCTGCGTGCGGGAGAACCAGACAATCTTCGCCGCAAGGCCCTTGGCCATCTCATGACAAGTCGGATCGTCATAGTTGAACACCGCGAAATCCGCTTCCGTCTGCCGGTCGAAAATACGGCGCTTCATGTCGATATAGCACTGCATGGAGCCATGGCGCGCGATGTGATCCTCGGTGATATTGAGCACCGCGCCGACATGCGGATGGAATGTGCTGATCGTCTCGCACTGATAGGAGCTGACCTCGGCGACCGTCAGATCGTCGTCGGTCATCTCGCCCGCGTCCGCCGTGATCGGATATCCGATATTGCCCACGACATGCGTGCCGCGGCCGGTCGCACGGAAGAGCTCGCCCACCAACGTAGTGGTCGTGGTCTTGCCGTTCGTGCCGGTGATGGCGCACAGGCCGCCGCGCATCATGCGCGCGCCCAGCTCCAGCTCGCCGATGACTTCGATGCCGGCGGCAATCGCTTCCTGCACAAAGGGCTTGGCAACCGGGATGCCCGGGCTGAGGATCATCATATCCTGATCGGCCAGATATTTCTGCGGGCCTTCGCCCAGCGCAAAGATGCATCCAAGGCTGCGCAGCTCGTCGAGCGCGCCGCCAAAGCTCTCCTCCGCCTTCATATCGCTGATGGTCACAATCGCGCCGCGCTTTGCCAGAAGCTTCGCCGCCGCGATGCCGCTGCGCGCCATGCCCAGCACGATCACGCGCTTATTTCTTACATCCATGGTATTTCCTCCTTATGGGAGAGTACGTTAGGGCTGCCGCCCTAAGACCCGCTCGGGGACATCGTCCCCGAACCCCTTTTTCGCTTCGCGCGGTTCGATGATTGTTTGGCAATTTGATCGCGAAAACGGCAAAACCGCTTCCGGGAGCGTGCAGAACTCTCTGCAAAGCTTTTCGGAAGCGGATATGCTTTCTCTTAGAGCACGCCCAGCAGCGTGATCAGGCACAGCGCCGCGGTCGTCATCATATACATGGCCACAATGCGGAACTCGCTCATGCCGCACAGCTCAAAGTGATGATGAATCGGAGACATCTTGAAGATGCGCTTACCGCCCGTCTTCTTGAAATAGGTGACCTGAATCATGACCGACAGGCTGCTCATGAGCATCCAGAAGGCAATCAGCACCAGAATCAGCGGCTGACGCAGCAGCATCGCCGCCGCAACCACCGCGCCGCCGATGAACATAGAGCCGGTATCGCCCATGAACATCTTCGCCGGATGCACATTATACAGCCAGAAGCCCATCAGGCCGCCGACCATCGCGCAGCAGATCACGCCCAGATCGCCGCCAAGGCCTGCAGCAGCCGCGATCACAGCCAGCGTCGCAAAATCGAGCATGGAAACGCCCGTGCACAGGCCGTCCAGACCGTCCAGCAGGTTCGCGCTGTTGGTCGTACCCACGATGATGAACATCATGATCGGAACATACAGGATACCCAGATCCAGTTCCGCCTTCAGGAACGGAATGTGGATCGCCGAGCCGACCATCGGATGGAAATAGCAATACACGGAGAACGCCAACGCAAGGCCCGTCTGGAAGACCATCTTCTGCTTGGCCGTCAGGCCCGCGTTCTTGCCGCCGCGGATCTTGGTCATATCGTCCGCGAAGCCGATGCACATATTGCCCAGCGCCATCAGCAGCACAGCCAGCGTCATATTCTGCCAAAGCGGCACGCTATAGCTATTGAAAATCAGACCAATCACAATCGCCGCGCCGGCGAACGTAAGTCCGCCCATAATCGGCGTGCCCTGCTTTTTCTTGTGCGCTTCGGGCGCCAGCTCGTAGATATTCTGGCCGAATTTCAGCTTATAGAGCACCGGCAGCAGCAGCTTGCCCAGCAGCGCGCCGACCAGAAAGGCCAGCACGACAGAAAGCATCATCCTTTGCATGGGTCATTCCTCCGAATCCTCCGCAGTCCCCGCCCGCGGTTAAGTTTTCTGCTTCATCTCTTCCAGAAGCTCCAGGACGATCTCCTTCTCGTCAAACGGATACTTGACGCCGCAGATATCCTGATACGTTTCATGGCCCTTGCCGGCCAGCACGACAATATCGCCGCCCACGGCCATCTCCATGGCCTGACGGATCGCCTCGCGGCGGTTCTCGATCACTTCATACTTCGCGCCCGTGGGCTTAATCCCCTTCTCGATTGCCGCAAGAATGGTCATCGGATCCTCAAAGCGCGGGTTATCGCTGGTCAGGATCGAATAATCGGCCAGCTTGCCGGCGATCTCGCCCATCATCGGACGCTTGCCCTTGTCGCGGTCGCCGCCGCAGCCGAAGACCAGAATGATGCGTCCGCGGCAGAACTCATGCACTGTATGCAGGATGTTCTCCAGCGCATCCGGAGAGTGAGAATAGTCCAGAATCATGCGGTACGGCGTGTCGGTGGCAAGCATCTCCACGCGGCCCGGCACAGACACGACCGCCTCCAGACCCGCCTTAATCTCCGGCAGACCCACGCCCACAATCAGCGCGCAGGCAGCAGCCACGAGCGCGTTGTAGACGTTGAACATGCCGGTCAGCAGCAGATGAATGCGCTCGGTATGCAGGTTGCGCAGGTTCAGCGTAAAGGATACGCCGCTCTCGGTGATTTCGATGTCGCGCGCGAACAGATCGGCCTTGCCGCTGATGCCGTAGGTCAGCGTCGGGCAGGCCAGATCCTTCATGATCTCCGGCGCGGTTTCCTCGTCGACGTTGATCACCGCATTGCGCACCATATCCCGCGCAAAGAGCAGTTTCTTCGCCTCAAAATACTTCTCCATCGTGCCGAAGAAGTCGAGGTGATCCTGCGAGAGATTGGTATATGCCGCCGCCTCAAAGGTCATCGACACCAGCTTGCGCAGATGCAGCGCATGCGCGGAAACCTCCATGCACACGACCTGCACGCCGGCGTCCGCCATGATGCGCAGGATGTTGAACATCTCGATCGGATCCGGCGTGGTCAGGCGGCTGGGCAGCTTGGTATTGCCCGCGATGCAGCCCGTCGTGCCGATGATGCCGCAGCGGATGCCCGCCGCCTCAAAGATACTCTTGAGCAGGAAGGTCGTCGTCGTCTTGCCCTTTGTACCGGTGATGCCGATGAGCTTCATGCGCTGCTGCGGATGACCGTTGAACGCGCTGGCCATGCGCGTCATCGCCGCGCGCACATCGGTGACCAGCACCTGCGGGCAGTCAATATCCAGCTTGCGCTCGACCACCAGCGCCACGCAGCCGTTTTCAATCGCCTGCGGCGCAAAGTTATGCGCGTCGACCGTGCCGCCGCGAATGCAGAAGAAGAGGCCATTTTCGCATTTCTCCCGCGAATTTGCGGTCAGCGCACCGATTTCCGCATCCGCCGTCAGCTCCAGCAGCTCCGGCATATCGATCGTCAATTGTGAAAGCTTCATCGTCATTCCTCCATTGTCTGGATGTGCGTAGCGTCACGGCTCCCGGTAAATGACCGTGACTGTATCTCCAACCGCAGCGTACGTTCCCGCCGCCGGGCTCTGTCTGATCGCAATTCCGTCCCCCTGCGCATCAAGCGTCAGGTCCGCCGCGCGAAGCGCCTGTGCGCTCTCGCGGGCCGCCATGCCGATGACATTGGGCACCTGCGTAAATTCCTGCGCTGTCGGCGCGCGCTCCCCTGTCACGTAGAGCATCGCGCAGAATCCTTCCTGTATCTTCGTGCCGGCGGGCGGAAGCTGCCCGGTGACCGTCTGCTGCGTGCCGTCTGTCACGCAGTCGATCCCCTTTTCTCGCAGGATCGCTCGGGCGTCCGTCACGTTCATGCCGGTGACGTCCGGCATGGCCGTCTGTTCTCTGTTCGTGCCGGGCTCCGTCTTCTCGACGCCCAGCAGCGGCAGAATCTCCGAAAGAATCTGCGCAGCAAAGGGCGCCGCCGTTGTTCCGCCGTAATCGGGCTTTACCTGCGCCTCGTCGACGATCACCAGCACGGCGACCTCTGGCTTTTCCACCGGCGCAAAGCCCACGAACGAGCCGATATGCAGATTCCGCTCAATTCTTCCGTCTTTATAGATCTGCGCGGTGCCAGTCTTTCCGCCGACCGACCAGCCGTCCACGCGCGCATTCTTGCCGCCGCCCTCGGAAACGACGCTCCCCAAAAGAGTACGCATCGTTTCGCTCGTTTGAGCTGATATGGGATTGGCCGCCACACAGGGGCTGATCACTTCGATTTCTTCGCCATTCTCGTCCAGGATAGCCTCCACCAGATACGGCTTCATCAGGCGGCCTCCATTGACCACCGCACACGCCGCCGTAATCATCTGAATCGGCGTCACCGCCACACTCTGGCCAAAGCCGATGCGCGCCAGGTCGACGTCCTTCACGCGGCTTTCCGGGATCAGAATGCCCGCCGCCTCGCCGTAAAGGTCGATCCCCGTGCGCTTTCCCAGGCCGAAGGCATGCAGATACTGATACAGTCTGTCGCTGCCCAGACGAAGCGCCAGCTGGGTGAAGACCGGGTTGCAGGAATTCTGAAGTGATTCCTTCATCGATTCCGCGCCATGCGGCGCGCCCCAGCAGCGCACGGTGCTTCCGTTCACGGTAATCCGGCCTGAGCAGTAGAATCCTTCCTGCGGATTCGTCGCGCCGCAGTCGATTGCAGCAGCTGCTGTCAGCATTTTGAACGTGGAACCCGGTTCGTATACATCGCTGAGCACGGTAATGCGCATGAGCTCGTTGAGCTTCTCGACGTCATCTCTGGGCGGGTCCGCCGGATCATACGTCGGATACATCGCCATCGCCAGCACCGCGCCTGTATCCACATCCATCACGATCGCCTGCACCTGCTGCGCCTCGTTCACCTGCGCGCATTCGCGCACGGCGCGCTCAACAGCGCCCTGTACCTCGCGGTCGATCGTCAGCCGGAGCGTATTGCCCGTTTCGGCCGGGATATACAGCGTCATGCCGTCCGGCAGCGTTTTGGCTCTGGCGTCCACCTCGGTTACCATTTTGCCCGGCTCGCCGGCAAGCACATCCTCGTACTTGAGTTCCAGTCCGCTCTGGCCTTCGCCGTCCACATTGCACAGGCCCAAAACCTGCGCAAGCGCACTTTTTATAGGATACCATCTGCTTACGTCTTCGTCAAATGTTATTCCATATACCTGATTATATTCCGGATGGCTTTTGTCCGCCAGAATGGCGCGCAGCCGGTCGGCATCCTCCCGAGGCACCTGCCGTGCCAGCGTGACGCTTGCCGCCTTTGTATCCAAAAGGCGCTGTTTTGTCCGCTGCGCCGGGACGCCGAGCTCCCTCTCCAGAACGCCAGCAAGCCCATCGACGTCGCTCACATCGCGCACGGCGGCGCTGATGGTGAAGCTGGTGATGGACTGAGCCAGCAGTTTTCCATTTGTATCCACGATGTCCCCGCGGCGCGCGGCAACGATTCCGCTTCGCGTCCACTGGCGCACGCCCCGTGCAGTCAATTCTCCGCTGTCCAGAATCTGAAGATCTGCCAGACGAAGGACCACACAAAGAAAAAGGAGGAAGAATCCGCCCATCATCAGGACCAGCCGCTTTCGTACGGTGGCTCCCGGTGACCGCAAGCCCTCTCACTCCCCGATATGAAGCACGTTGAGCAAGCCCAGCAGAATGTCAAGCATTTCCATTCTGGGCTCCTCGCTGTTCTGTAGCGCTTTCTGCGCCGAAAGATCCGGCGCCTGAATATAGATTTTCTGCGTCATCGCGCGCTCCGGGCGCAGCATACCCAGCTCATTTTGGGCCAGGTTGCGGATGCGCTCGCCGCCGCGCGCCAGCTCCAGCTGCTGGGAAAGGCGCTCGTTCTCGCGCTCAAAAGCGACCGTCGAGGCCTGATAGTTGTTGATGCCGCGCTGAATCTCCACGCCCTGGATCATCTTCTGTCCCCAGGCAGCCGTCATCAGCATGATCACGCCGATCAGCACGATGCACACGATAACATCCCTGCGCTCGCGCTTGGCCTGCGCAGTCAGATAGTCCAGCCAAGACTGCTGCCTGACGCGCTTGCGGCGCACGACCGGCGCCGTGGTTTCCATTGCCTGCGCCCCCTCGAACACCGGATACGGCGTTTCGTTCCACGGACGCTCGCTGCGATAGCCCGCGCGATTGTAATCGCGCAGTTCATCCTGCATGGAGCCCGCGGGCACATCCGCAATATACAACGGGCGATTTTCTTCGCCGACATAGCCCGCCTGACTGTATTTGCCGCGCACGCTGCGCGCTTTGTACGTGCCTGCCATCAGTGTATTCACCCGCTTTCCTGTCAAGAACCCCTTTGTTCCCGATCATGATGTCAAATCTGATCCGCAGCGGTGCATCGCTTATGCCGCCGCGGGAATGCTCTGTTCGTATCTCAATACCGTCAGATCGGATACTTCTCGTATACGTAATCTGCCAGCTCCTCGAAATCCTCCTCGGTCTCCGCTTCCAGCTTCGCATAAACCTCGGCGTCCCAGATTTCGATATAGTGATTCAGACCCACGAAGACGATATCGCGCGAGAGGCCGATCTTGCTTCTGAGCTTCATGGGGATGAGCACGCGGCCCTGAGCGTCCATGCTGTTTCCGGAGAAGGAAACGCTCATCACGTAGCGCTCATACTTGAGGCCGACCTTGTCCATCGGATTGATATGGGACAGGCGCTCCAGCTGCTGATCCCACATCGCCTTGGGATAGATGGCCACAGCCGTCTTATTGGGGTTAATGGTGATGGTGAAGTCCTCGCCGAGCGCTTCTCGGAAAGACGCCGGGATGATCACGCGTCCCTTGCCATCCAGAGAATGGTCAAAAGAGCCAGAAAAAGCCATCTGAGCCATGCGCGGCATCCCTCCTTCCCCAAATCATCCACTTTACTCCCTTTCCTAAATAATGTACACCATTTCCCTCCACATTTCAAGCTTTTCGCGATGAAGAATTTGCTAAATCACCTTGAAGCTCGTAACATTTGTGTAACAAACGGTCTTTAATCACAATTAAGCGCTTCTATACGCAAAAAGCGGCTGTAGCAGCCGCTTTCAGACACCATTTTTCATAAACAAAAAGAACGTCCGGCATGGACAGCCAAACGTTCTCATTCATTCTGATATGCAATTTCAGATGCTGACTTCCTTGAGCGCAAAGCCCAGCGCATCGCAGGAAACCAGATCGTACTGTACGCCATTATACAGCCCGTTGTATCCCCGCTGCACGCTCGGTCCGTGCAGATGCCCATACACGCAGCGCGCAACGCCGTATTCGGTCATCAGGCGTGTGAACTCTGTGCCCGTTCGCGCGTATTCCGGCAGCAGCGGCGGATAATGCATCATCGCAAATACCGGTCTGTCGCCCGCCAGACGCTTTGCCGCCTTAAGCGACATCTCCAGGCGCATCGCCTCGCGGCGATAGATCTTCTCATCCTGAGAGAGCGCCGGACCCGGCGTCATCTCCGTGCCGCCCGCCTGCGGCAGCGTCCAGCCACGCGAGCCGCAGAAGACCACATTTCCCGCGTCATAGGCGTCGTTCTGCACAGCATGCATATTCTGTGGCAGGCTGCAGCGCAGCTGCGTCAGCGAAGACCACCAGAAGTCGTGATTGCCGCGCAGGATCAGCTTTCTGCCCGGCAGCATTGAAATCCTGCGCAGGTCCTCCAGCGCATGATTCAGCTGCATCGCCCACGAAATATCGCCCGGAATCAGCACGATATCCTCGTCGGATACCTTTTCGCGCCAGTCCTGACTGATCCGCTCAAAGTGATTCTCCCAATGCGCGCCGAAAACGTCCATCGGCTTCTTGTCGCCGCCCGGCAGATGCAGATCGCCGATTGCAAAAATGCGCACGTCTTCACCTCGCTTAAGGGATTACAGATCGTCCTCGTCCTCGTCGTCTTCCTCGGCCTCGCGGCTCTGTTCCTCTTCCAGAGAGATCTGCTCGCCGATTTCCGCCGGCATATCGGTATCCAGCTCGATCTCCTGCATATCGGACACGTCCTCCATGTCGATGGTGACGTCCGGCGTGGTGTCCGGCTCATCGGCGGAATCATCGCGCAGGCCCTGCTGCTGGTTCATTTCCTTATAGCACATCGTGCAGACGTCCTTGCCCGGCATCACCGGATTCTCATTGCAGATGGAGCACATCTCAAACAGATCGTCATGCACTTCGCCCTTCATCTCGCGCTTGCAGACGGAGCAATACTGCTCTTCCTCACGGATGTAATTGAGTTCACATCTCGGACACTTGATAAAGCCCATAGGCCATCCTCCTGATCAGCGTATATTTCCAAGGCAATCCTCTGCCAGTTTTGTTGCGCGATCCATCTGCGCCGGGTTACACTGTCAGGGTTCCACTCAAGCCATTTCACAAACAACCAAGGAGGTCCCCATGAACACCAAAGGACGCAAAACGGCAGCCATCCTCATCACCTCGATGCTGATGACCGCCGCAAGCGGTTCGCTTGCCGCAGATGATTCTTTTCTCGCCGCACATTATACAACAGCTTCCCTGTCAGCGCAAGAGCAAACAGCAGGAAATCTTCTGAATAACGACCGTGCTCGATACAATTTGGCGCCGCTTATCGTCGACCCGGCGCTGTGCCGCATTGCCCGCATCAAATCCGAAGACATGCGCGACAATCAGTATTTCGCGCATACCTCTCCGACATACGGCGATGTTCGCCGTATGCTCCGTCATTTCGGCTATTCCTATACTGCCGCAGGCGAAAACATCGCCCATCACGCCACCATCGAAAAGGCGCAGGCCGCCTTCCTTTCCTCGCCCGGCCACAGAAAGAACATCATGTCCTCCGCCTACAGCAAGGTCGGCATCGGCGTGGCGATCGACAAAAAAGGCTTTGTCTATCTGACCCAGATCTTCGCCCGCTGATCCCGCTTCCTTTTCGGTTGCAAAAATCCCTCCCGCAGCATCGTATGCCGGGAGGGATTTTTCTGTTCATTTGCTTTTCGCCAGCGTCAGCATCAGCCGATCCAGCGCCGCGTCCTCGCGCATCGCGCCGCGCTTGATATCGTAGTCCGCCTGCACGCACATCTCCACACAGGCCTTGAGCGCCTCATATGAGCGCTTGCCCACCTGGCGCGACAGCCGCGTCAGCGCGAATGGCGGCACGCCCAGCGTCTTAGCCATCTGTCCCTGCTGCTGCCTGTCCTGGAGCATGGCGCACAGATGCATCATCTGCCGGTAATGCCGGGTGATCATCGCCAGAATACCGATGCGCTGCTCGCCCGCGGAGAGCAGCACGCCAAGCAGCTCAAACGCCTCCTTCACCTTGCCCGCGGACAGCGCATCCACCATAGCAAATACCGTGCATTCCGCGGTATGCGTCGCAATCTGATCGACGTCCTCCGGAGTGATCACGTCGCGCTCGCCAACATAGGCCGCGAGCTTGAGCAGCTCGCCGTGGAGCATCGTCAGATCCCGTCCGCTGGTAAAGGCAAGCGCATCGCAGGCCGCCCTGTCCATTTTCTTGCCAAGCGGACGCAGCTGCTGACCGATCCAGCGCGCCAGCTGTGCATCATCCAGCGCATCAAAAGAGACTGCGCCCGGCACTGCCAGCAGCGCCTTGCTCAGCTTCTTGCGCTTATCGATCGCGCCGCCCAGGTCAAAGACCAGGCAGGTCGTCTCCGGCACGCGCGGCAAGTATGCCGCGAGCAGCTCGCTGTCCTGCGCCTCGTCCTTGGCCTTGCCCGGGGCAAGCAGCGCACAATCCTGCACGATGATCATCCGGTAATCGCTCATCATCGGCAGCGTCTCGCAGTTTTCGATAATCGCCTGCGCAGACGGCGCGCTCATCACCGTACGGTTCATGCTCTCCAGGCCCGGCATGAGGATCTTTTTTTCCAGCGCAGAGAGCGCGCTCCTGCGGATGTAAGCCTCCGGCCCGTAAAACAGATAGACGTTATGGACCTTCCCGGCCTTGAGCTCATCAAAGAATGCCCACTGATCCATCGTCAATTCACCACCATTCCGGGATTGCGCATAAATGCGCCGCGCATTTCCAGCGCACCGGCAAGCGTGCTCACCTGCTCGCCCTCAAAAAAGAACTCCACCTCAGACGCCTCAGCGCCCTCGGTCAGCGTATTGACCATCGCATACACCGCCGTGCGCTCCTGCTGCGGCGACAGGTTCGCCAGCGCATCGCGCACCGCAGCGGACAGATTGACCGCAATCGTCTCCGTGCCCTCGTACACGGCCAGGATCAGCGCATCTGTATCACCCGCCGCAACCCCGCCTTCGGCAAACAGCGCTTCCAACCTTGCCCGGGCATTGCCGGCGCGCGACTGCGCCATCACATGCTGCTCTCTGGCAAGGCCGTCTTCACGCATGGCATACAGCGTCACGGGCGCGCCGACATAGCCGGAAAAATCGTCGCGGGTCGCCAGGCCATGTTCAAACACGAGCTTCTCTCCGGTCGGCGATTGCTCCGCCGGAATCTGCGTCACATCATCCTCGCCGACAGACACCTTAAGGCCTTCCACACCCGGCACAAAGCCCATCAGCGTATCGCTGAGCATCGCCATATACACGCCGAGCGTCAGGCCGTTTCGCGTCAGTTCCTCTTCCAGCTGCCGGTCAAAGCACAGCTCGATCGCCAGATATCCATCCTCCGTACGCACAATCTCCGGCATTTCCTCAATATATTCCAGCGGTGCAGGCACATATTCGCCGCAAAGCGCTAAGCTCGCGCCCTTGCCCAGCTCGCCAAGAAGCGTATACAGGTATTCAATCGGCGAAACCTGCGCATATGCGATATTGCGTACCTCGGGCAGGATCATCCTTCCATCCCGGGAAGGGAAATACAGCGTCGTCAGCAGCGTCACGCCTTCGCCGGAAAGCCTCTGCTCATGCAGGCGGCTGTAGCGCGCGTTCACATCCGGATCATCTGTGCGCGTGAGCGTGCCCACAGGCAGCGTCGCGCTCAGATCCAGACCTTCTTCGCGTCCGCCGATCAGCACATTCACATAGGAAATCTCCGCAAACTCGGTCAGCGTATTGGCAATTGCAGATCGAACGGCAAACAGCGTCTCCTGCGGAAGCATTCTGGCGTGCGCGCTCAGATCGACCGTCGCCACGCCGCAGGACACCTCCAGCATCCTGCCGCTGCGGACTGTGCCCAGATCCGGCCACATGACGCCGCGCTCGCCTGCCGCCGGGCCGGCAAGCAGCGCCTCAAGCGCCGCCTGTACGCGGCTCACACCGCCCTGAACAGCGCATCTGCGCGTCACAGGCCTGAGCGCCGCGCTGCTTTCATCCAAAAAATACAGCGTAAACAGTGCTTCCCGATCCCGTGCGCCATCCTCTTGGGGCGCCTGCATTTTCGGCTCGATCGCATCCAGCGAAAGATCGGTCATCGCGCGCTCGCTGATCTGGTTCATGCATCCGCCAAGCGACAGCCCGACGGCGACCAGCCAGGCCGCAAGCAGCGCGCGCCTTGCAAATTCCTTCTTCAACATACACATTTCCTTGTGTCCAAAGTCAATCTCTGATCATCAGCGACTGCAGCGTATCTGTGCTCATGGCCCAGTTATCCTGCACGCGCACAAGCGGAACCGACTCCCGCACAATCTGCGCATCGCCGCCCTCATGGGAACGGATCTCGGCGTCAAGCACGACCGTCGCCGTCCGTCCGTCAAAGGAAACCGTGCCCGGCGTCGCGCTGTATGCCAGCAGCGAAATATCCCTTGCCGCCATCTCCGCCTCAAACACGCTGAGCGTCGGCAGCGGATCATCCTGCGTATCCGCCATCAGCGGATACATCGCCGCCCAGTCCTGCGATTGCCAGGCGTCCATGATCATCTCCAGCGCGCGCCCCGGCGTGAGCATCGCCTGCTCGTCGCGCGGGCAAGCCGCCAGCACCAGCGTCGGATCAGTCACGCTCGTATCCATCCAGGCCATCGCAATGCGCTGGGGAATCTCATCATCATTGTCTGCGATATACAGCTGCACGCGCTGAAAGCGTCCGCCCTCCGTCAGCGCCAGTGCAAGCGACTGAACGGCCAGCCGTCTGCGCAGCGCAGCTTCTTCCTGCCAGTCCTGGGAATCCTCCCAGTCCGAAGGCGCGCCGTCAGGCTTGCCCAAAAAGCCGCCGGACAGCGTCACAAACGCCGTGGCGCCCTCGCCGGATACGGAAATCAGCTCTGTTCCCTGCGGGAAGACGCCGGAAAGGCGCTCATGCGCGATATCCGGGCCATCGATCAGTCGCTGCACGATGCTGGTCGCAACCGTCTCCTCCCTGCGGATATCGAGCTGCGCCTGCTGCGCGCCCAGCACAGACGTATCCGCAAAGCGGAAATACAGCGTCACATCGAGCATATCCGTGCGCTTCGAGCTGCCCAGCTGCTGGGAGAAGCTCGGCGCCGGATCGCTCTGCGCAGGCGCTTCCTGCTCAGACATCAGATCGGAAATCCATCCGACAATCGCTTGATTCACGTGCGGCTCAAAAAGCACGATCAATGCCAGCACAAGCATCAGGCAGGCAATTGCCTTTTTCATCTTCTCCCTCCTTTCCCGGGCTGCCGCCCGGACCTGCTCGGGGACATTCTTCTCCTCGCTCGACGCTCGTCGGTCAGTCCGGATCTGAAGCCCCACCGGGGCTTCATTCATTGCCGAACCAGTTCGGGTAAACCCGAACCCCGAACCCCTTCTTCGCTCCGCGGCAGTCTTCCACGTGTGCCAGTCTTACATTATCCGCAAAACATCGTCGGAAGACGGTCCAGCGGCACGCTGGGCTTCGCGGCAGTCTTCCACGTGTGCCAATCTTGCATTTTCCGCAAAACATCGTCGGAAGACGGTCCAGCGGCACGCTGGGCTTCGCGGCGGTCTTCCACGTGTGCCAATCTTGCATTTTCCGCAAAACATCGTCGGAAGACGGTCCAGCACAGCGCTGGACTTCGCGGCGGTTTTAAGTATGTTTACTTTACAGGCAGCTGCACGGTGAAGGTCGTGCCCTTGCCCTGCTCGCTCTGCACGGTCACAGAGCCGGCATGCAGGCGAACAATCTGCTGCACGATCGACAGGCCCAGACCCGTGCCGCCCGTATCTCTGGATCGGGCCTTATCCACGCGATAGAATCGGTCGAACACGTGCGCCACATCCTCTTCCGGAATACCCACGCCCGTATCGCTGATCTCCAGCACCGCGTCGCGGCCCATCCGATACAGCGTGACGGTGATCTTTCCGCCGTCCGGCGTATACTTGATGCCGTTTTCGATGATGTTATAGCACACCTGCGCAAGCTTGCCGGAATCGGCAAACATCTCGCACGGGTCCGAAATCTCCACCACGATCTCCTGTCCGCGCTTCTTGGCCAGCGGCTGCAGGCGCCCCACGCTTTCGCGCACCGTATCGGCAAAGACCATCATCTCGCGGCGAAGCCTGAGCTTATGGCTGTCGATATGCACCAGCGTCAGCAGATCGCCCACCACGGAGGACAGGCGGTCGATTTCCTTATTGATATCCGTCAGAAATTCCTGCCGCAGCTCACCGGGCATATCATCCTGATAGATCATCGATTCGACCAGAATCTTTATCGTCGCCAGCGGCGTCTTCAGTTCATGCGATGCGTTGGAAACGAACTGATTGCGCGCCTCGTCCAGATGATGCACCTGCTGGCTCATCTGGTTGAACGCAGCGGCCAGCTGCGCCATCTCGCCCTTGCCCGGCACATGCACGCGATGGCGATAATCGCCCTCGCTCATGCGCTCGATACCGGCGGAGAGCTCCGCCACCGGTTTGGTCACGATTCTGGAAATCAGACCCGCCATCACCAGCACCACAGCCAGCGCAATGCCAAAGATGCCCAGCATCTGATCGCGCATGGACGTCAGCGAGTCCACCGTATCCTGCACGGAGGCGATCATCACCAGCGCGCCTTCGCGCTCGCCGCCCGAAATCAGCGCCGAAGCAAAGCAGCCGACCCAGGTCTGATTGACGTCGCGGCCGGTCAGCGGATCGAGTACAGACGGCGCCTGCTGTGTGCCGTCTTCAACCTGATGAAAGCCATAGTCGCTCTCTCTTTCGCCGCGCAGCAGCGTATGCACCTCTGAGAGCGCAAGCCTTGTGCCGCACTGCTCGTCGAATGTGTCAAACTGCACCTTGCCGTCCATATCCACGACCAAAAGGCGGCCCCCGCCTGAGCGGGCCGCCTGGATCAGCCGCTGATAAAACACATCCGCGCTCTCTCTGCCATACTGTTCGCCCAGCATCGCCGAAAGCTCGGATACGTCGGTCATGCCCGATCTGACTGTGTCCTCAAAAAGGGAATCGCCGACCAGCCGGATCGTCGACGCCGTTACCAGATAAAACGACACGCCGATGACCAGTAGGAAGGCGATCAGTATTTTGGTCCTGACAGAGTGCAGCGGGTTAGTCCTTGTCCGTGAAATAGTAACCCACTCCCCATTTGGTCAGAATGAATTCCGGGCCGGAGTTGTCCCGCTCGATCTTCTCGCGCAGGCGGCGGATATGCACGTCAACCGTGCGCATATCGCCCATGTAATCATATTTCCAAACGGTTTCCAGCAGCGCCTCGCGGCTGTATACCTTGCCGCGATGGGTGATGAGCAGCTGCAGCAGATCGAATTCCTTCGCCGTCAGGCGCACAGCCTGGCCGCCCAGCGTGACGGTGCGGCTCTGGCAGTTGACCTCCAGATCATGCACGCGCACGATGCGCTTCTCCTCCACGGCCTCGACCATGGGCTGGCTGCGCCTGAAGATGGACTTGATGCGCGCCTTGACCTCCAGAATATTGAACGGCTTGGTCATGTAGTCATCCGCGCCGTATTCCAGGCCCAGGATCTTGTCCATATCCTCGCCTTTGGCGGTCAGCATGATGATCGGCACATTGGAGCGCTCGCGCACGCGCTGGCACACCTCAATGCCGTCCACGCCCGGGAGCATGACGTCCAGCAGGATCAGGTCATAATGATCATCAAAGAACTTGGCAAGCGCTTCCTCTCCATCCATCGCGGAGTCGGTCACATAGCCATCCTGCTCCAAACTATATTTGAGGCCCTTGAGAATCAGGGGCTCGTCATCCACAAGCAAAATCTTCTTTGGCATATTTTCATCCTCTATTTCCATAAGGTCTGCAATTTCTTTTCCTATTGTAACGCATACATGCGACAAAAATCAAGATGTCAGAAACACTTTCTCGGCAAATTTGTAACATTTCTCTGTACAGGTCATACATTTGCAACATTTGCTCATGTTCCATCCGCCCAATTCAATCTCGCGCTGTACATTTGCATCGAAAAGTGGTATAGTAAAAAGGAAGTGATATGCCATAAAATCAAACGGCCTTTTTCATAAGGGCCGATCATTGTTTTTTCAAACGACAGACCATGAATATGGAGGGAATTTCTTGTCCCGTCGCCTGCTCGCGCTGCTGCTGTCAGCCGCGCTTCTGATAACAGGGATCCCGCCCGCCGCGCTGGCTGTGCAGGCCGATCCCGAAGACGAGGCGGACGTCTGGGTAGATCCCGTTCTTTCCGAGAACGCGATCCCCTGGGATGAAAAGCATCCGGAACTGCTGGACCCGAGCATGCTTTATGCGCAAAGCGCCATCCTGATTGAGGCGTCCACCGGCGAGGTGCTCTTTGAAAAGAATGCCGATGAAATCATGTACCCCGCATCGACCACAAAAATCCTGACCTGCTACATCGCGCTGAACATGGCCGACCTGGAAAATGATCTGGTCACAATCTCGCAAAACGCAATCGACCTTGTCCCGCCGACCTATGCGACGATTCCCGTCCGCGCAGGCGAAGAGATCATGATGAAGGATCTCATCGCCGCGACGCTGGTGCGTTCGGGCAATGAGGGTGCCAACGCCATCGCCGAATACCTGAGCGGCAACATCTACGAATTCGCCGAGCTCATGAACCAGACTGCCGGGATGCTCGGCTGCTCGCAGGACACCAATTTCACCAATCCGTCCGGCGCGCACGATGAAAACCACTACACCACCGTACGCGACATGGCAATCATTGCCCGCACGGCGATGAAAAATGATCTCTTCCGCGAGATCGTCCGCCAGAATACCTACGCCATGCCTGCAACCGACGGCGTGAACGGCGGCCATCCGCAGCGCACGCTGGTGGGCGGCACGCACATCCTCGATCCGGAAAACGACTACTTTTATCCTGACGCCATCGGCGTGAAAACCGGCTTCACCAATCCGGCAGGCTACTGCTTCGTCGGTGCCGCCAAGCGCGGCGGCATCGAGCTGATCTCCGTCATCTTCTATTCCTCCCGCCGCGGCCGCTGGACGGACACCAAGAAGCTCATGGAATACGGCTTCACGCAGGTGGAATCCATCAGCCCCGAATCGCTCTACGCCGAGGATCCGCGCGTGATCGACGTGGCCGGCTTCTCGCTGGACGATGCCAACCACGGCGAGCTGACGCTGGGCATTCGCGCCGTGGACGACAGCAAGGACATGACCATCGTCGGCAACAGCGCGAAAATTGATCTGCTGCGCGAGAACTTTAACGAGATTTCTTCTATCCGCTGGACAAGAGAATTCCGCGCGCCGGTCAACGTCGGCGACGTGATGGGCATCCTGACGTTCTACTCCGAAACAGGCGGCACAGCCGAATATGAGCTGGTCGCCACACGCTCCATTGCCATGCGCGAGAACGCGCCGCCGACGCTGGAGCAGATTGAGGCCTACACCGCCGCGGACGAAAACCCGTGGCCGCGCTTCTCCTGGGATCTGCTGGTGCCGCCGGGAATCTTCCTGCTGCTGCTTGCCTGGCTGGGCCGTTTCATCCGCCGCCACCGCAGGCGCCGCCCGAAAGCGCCGGACATCAAGCCGATCAAAAAGCGCTACGTGCGATAAAACCCGCATACGATAAAACACAGGATTCGAAAGAGTCCTGTGTTTTTTCCTTATTCTGCTTTTTCGTGGTGCGCCTTCAGATCGTCAATCAGCAGCATGATATGGGAAATCTCAACTTCTGTTAATCCCGCAGTATCAAGCCCAATACGCTGTTCATAGCCCAACATCTGGTTGGGTGTTGTATTAAAATACCTTACAAGATTCTGAAACATATCCAAAGAAGGCGTGGCATTCTCATTTTCCCAATTCGAAACTGTCTGTTTGGATACACCAAAGCGTTTGCCTAGATCCTCCTGACTGATTCCCTTCAGTATCCGAAACTCTTTCAATCGTTCTCCAAACATTCATAATCCCACCCAATTCTTGATATGCTTATTTTATTCAACTCTCTCCCTTCACGTATAATACATAAAGTCAAATTTAATTTGACAATTCGTCAGTTAAAGTTTATAATTCCTAATATGATATAAAATTCAAAATTGGAAATATAGAGGTTGACGATGAAAGTATCATTTCAGATTATCGGCCACAACATCAAAACAGCACGCAAAGCTGCGCGCCTCACACAGGAGCAGGCCGCTGAACGCATCGGTATTTCTGCGCTGCACTTTGGAAGGATCGAGCGCGGCGAGCGCGAGCCCTCCATGAAGCTGCTCACCCAAATCGCAGATGCGCTGAATACTTCCGTCTATGCGCTTTTGCATGACTGCATTCTGGACCCGGAAAACTATCCCGCCATCTTCGAATCCCCCGATCCCAAGACGCGTGATTACGGCGAATATGCGCTGCTGATTCTGGATGCATATCGGGCGCAGATCAAGCAATATTACGAGCGTCTTAGGCAGAAGGAGGACGCATGCCCATGAATCTCTCAAAACACAGCAAGTCCGCAGAGCTTCACCTCTGCGGACTTGTATCATTTAATTCTGTTCTTCCTCGATCTCGACCTCGGCGTAGCAGACTTCCTCGATTTTATTCAGGATGTCATCCCTGCCGGTGCCGTCCTCGCTGGAGAAGGGAATCACCTGCCAGGGCTGCACGGCCAGCGCGCGGCAGATCGGCGCGATGTGTTTCATGCGCGCGCCGCGGCTGATCTTGTCCGCCTTGGTCGCAATGACTGTGAACGGGATGCCCGACTGGCGCAGGAACAGGTTCATCTCCTTGTCCTCGGTCGTCGGCTCATGCCGGATGTCCACCAGATGGAACACATGGCACAGATCCTCCGTCGTGGCAAAGTAATTCTGCATCATCCTGCCCCAGGATTCCTTCTCGGTCTTGCTCACCTTGGCAAAGCCGTAGCCCGGCAGATCGATGAAGTTGATCTCCTGATTGATCTGAAAGACGTTGATCAGGCGGGTCTTGCCGGGCGTGGCGCTGGTGCGCGCCAGCTTGCCGCGGTTGGTCAGCTTGTTGATCATCGAGGACTTGCCCACGTTGCTCTTTCCGGCGAAGGCCACCTCCGGGCAGCCCTTCGTGACGAATTCACCGTACTCCTTCATCGAGGTGATAAAGTCCGCGCGTTTGACTAGCATAGTATACTCCTTTTTTCAGGCGCGCAGCCCCGGCGCCGTCTCTGCGCTCGCAGCGCTCAGCACGTCTGGCATGCGTTCTTTCGTGTTCTTCTTGGGCGTCGGACGCTCGCACAGCGCCGTCTGAAGCACCGTATCCACCGTCTCCGCCGGGATGATGGTGATCGCCTTGCGCACGTTTTCCGGCACTTCCTCCAGATCCTTGACGTTCTCCTTCGGGATGAGCACCGTGTCGATGCCCGCGCGATGCGCTGCCAGCAGCTTTTCCTTCAAGCCGCCGATGGGCAGCACGCGGCCGCGCAGCGTGATCTCGCCGGTCATGGCGACATTCTGCCTGACAGCAATGCCCGTCAGCGCGGAAACCAGCGCCGTGGTCATCGTCACGCCCGCGCTCGGGCCGTCCTTGGGCACAGCGCCTTCCGGCACATGGATGTGAATATCCAGCGTCTTGTAGAAGTCAGCCGCAATGCCCAGCTCCTCAGCATGCGCGCGGACGTAGGATTTCGCCGCGCGGGCGCTCTCCTTCATCACGTCGCCCAGGCTGCCAGTCAGCTCCAGCTGACCCGTGCCCGGCATGGTCGTCGTCTCGATTTGAAGCGTGTCGCCGCCAACGACGGTATACGCCAGACCGTTGACCACGCCGACCTCCGGCTTCTTGCCAGCCTTTTCGTAGTGATAGCGCGGCGCGCCGAGGAACTCTGTCAGCTTGTCCTGCGTGACGCTGACGCTTTCGATGCCCTCGTCGATCATCTGTACAGCGCTCTTGCGAACCACCTTGCCGATCGTGCGCAGCAGACGGCGCACACCCGCCTCGCGGGTATAGCCCTGAATCAGCGCGCGCATGACCTTGTCGGTCAGCTTCACGCTCCTTAACGGCAGGCCGTGCTCCTCGATCTGATTCGGCAGCAGGTGGCGCTTGGCGATATTGAGCTTCTCTTCCTCCGTGTAGCCGCTGACCTCGATGAGCTCCATGCGGTCCAGCAGCGGGCGCGGAATGGTATCCACCGAGTTCGCCGTGGTGATGAACATCACGCCGGACAGGTCAAACGGACACTCCAGATAGTGATCGCGGAAGGCGTTGTTCTGCGCGCTGTCGAGCACCTCGAGCATCGCGCTCGCCGGATCGCCGCGCACGTCGGAGGCCATCTTGTCGATCTCGTCGAGCAGGAACACCGGATTGAGCGTGCCTGCCTGCTTGATCGAGGAGATGATCCGGCCCGGAATCGCGCCGATATACGTGCGCCTGTGGCCGCGGATTTCGGCTTCGTCGCGCACGCCGCCCAGCGACATCTGGACAAACTTGCGGCCCAGCGCGCGGGCGATAGACTTGGCGATGGACGTCTTGCCCACGCCGGGCGGGCCGACAAAGCAAAGCACGGGGCCCTTCATGTTGTTCTTGATGCGGCAGACAGCCAGATACTCGATCACGCGCTCCTTGACTTCCTCAAGGCCGTAGTGATCCTCCGCCAGCACGCGGCGCGCGCGCTTGAGATCCAGGTTATCCGGCGTCAGCTTGCCCCACGGCAGATCGAGCATCCACTCGATATACGTGCGGCTCACGCCGATTTCCGGGCTGCCCGGCGCCATGCGGGAAAGGCGCTCCAGCTCGCGGCTGGCCTTATCCTTCGCCTCGTCGTTCATGGGCGTCTTTTCCAGGCGCTCGCGCAGATCCTCCACGTCGGTGGCATCCTTGTCGCCCAGTTCCGTCTGGATCGCCTTGATCTGCTCGCGCAGGAAGTAATCCTTCTGGTTCTGCTCGATCTGCTTGCGCACGCGCGCCTGAACCTTCTTCTCCACGCCCGCAAGCTCGGTCTCCCGCACGAGGATCGCGCAGATCGACTCCAGCCTCGTCAGGTCGTCAAACTCCTCGAGCACCTGCTGGCGGTCTTCCAGCTTCTGCAGCACGTTGGCGGCGATCATATCCGCCAGCTGGCCCGGCTCCTCCATTTCCAGAACGGACTGCGCCGTTTCCGGGGAGATGCGGCCGCTCATCTTGCAGTAGTCCTCGAAATAACGGCGGGCCGTGCGCAGCAGCGCGTCGGTCTCCAGCGAGGACGGAATATCCTGCTCGAGCAGCTCGTCGAGCGCACCCTCAAAATGCGGTTCCTCCTGCGTCACAGCGCGCAGGATCGCGCGGCTCTTGCCCTCCACAAGCAGGCGGATATTGTCGCCCGGGAGCTTGATCACCTGCTTGATCGCGGCGATCGTGCCCACGTGATAGATGTCGTCGATGCCCGGGTCATCCACGTCGATGTCCCGCTGAGCGACGAGGAAAATCCTCTGGTCCTCCATCATGGCGCGCTCCAGCGCGGCAATGGATTTCTTTCTGCCGACGTCAAAGTGCAGCACCATATGCGGAAAGACCATCAGCCCGCGCAGCGGCAGCATCGGCAGGCTGACCGGCT